>CAYOBW010000578.1:0-2511 GCA_964402115.1 uncultured Victivallales bacterium | reverse complement strand
GCGATCGTGAAACTCAACTGGGCGATGCCAGCCGAGCCGCCCTTCGGTCGGCGTGGCGGCTTCCTGGGCGCCGGCTTCGACAGCGTGCCCCGGTTGCTGTTCGTGGCGAAGATGATGCACATCCTCTCCGGGGACGCGAAATGGGACGAGACCTACCGGGCGACCCTGGCACGGCGCGGCGGCGAGGACCAGCGTTCCGGCCTCGAAGTCTGCGAGCGGGGCATGTTCTTCGAGACGGCCTATCACCACACCTGGACCTCTTGCTGCAGCGTGGGCGCGCTCCGCGGCCTGTGGGAAATGGAAAAGGACGAAACCCTTCGGGCCGCCTTCGCTCGAGGACTGCAATCCAGCGCTGATGTCGCTTTCCAATACCTCCCGCTAGCACAGAAATTCGATCGCGACGACAAATCATTCTTCGATCCCGACTGGCGCCGCTGCATGCTGCCGCTGTGGAAACCGCAGCAGACCGAGGGAGAGGCGCAAGACCTGGCCCACGAGCAGTTGCGAGCCTTCTGCAAGCAGTCGCCCCGCCGCAACAAGGAATGCGATTTCGTTCGCGAACCGGCTTCCGCCGCCTGGATCGTCACCCTGGCGCCAGATCCCGCCATCCTCAAGCAGCGCGCCGCGGAAATCCGCCGCGTCATTGCGCATTACAACTACGCCGCTCTGTACTACTGCACATTCTTCTGGGTGGAATCGGCATGGTGGCGAGTCGCCGCCGCCTGAGGGCCGCTGGCCGCGGCGGGTGAAGTCCCGACTCCCCGGGGACGGGCCGCGGCAAACTGGCCTTTCCCTATGTTTCGAGCTGGCCCGGAGGCAGGTACATTGAAACACAGCTGCCGCCGGCCAAAATCGTCGCCGCTGTGAAGAGGACAATCGGCATGAACGTTCGGCAGTTGGGTCATCGATACAGCCATGCGGGCATCGCGCCCGATCACCATCCACGGGGAGGATGAGTTATGTCCATGAATCGCCGTGACTTCGTCGGGGCACTGACGCTGGGATCGCTGCCGGCCGGCCGAATCCTTGCTGCTGAGGCGGGCACGGACGCTGTGGCGTCAGGACCGCCCACTGCCCAACGGCCGGTGCGGCGCATCATCTGGAACAATGACGGCGACGACCTGCGGATGGTCGCTTTCGGAGTTCGCCACCTGTGGAATGCGCGCGATAATGACAATGCGCCGCTGACGGAGCGTTTCGGCTCGGTACGGGAGTTTCTCGACCTGCGGATGTCGGCTTTGCGCGACACTCCCGTGGACACCATCTCCTACTGCGGCGTCTTCACCTGGCCCGTCTGGGAGTTCCCCCGCGACCGAATCTCTGCACTCGGCGAGGATCCGCTCAAGCGGGTCGTGGATTTCGCGCACGCCAGCGGAAAGGAGTTCTTCTTCAATTTGCGCATGAACGACTGCCATTCCTCGGGGCGCAACT
This sequence comes from uncultured Victivallales bacterium, assembly GCA_964402115.1. GTDB lineage: Bacteria > Verrucomicrobiota > Kiritimatiellia > UBA8416 > CAYOBW01 > CAYOBW01. Next base: position 1,080 of record CAYOBW010000578.1, on the reverse strand, counting down.
GGCAGGGGCCGGTGTGGTGGGAGCCGTTTCGTCTGCGCAATCGCCATCTGCTGCTGTCCACGATCTCGGCCGAGGCGTGGGAGAAAGACTATCTGCCGTGGATCCGAGGGGAATCGTCGGTCTATCCGCTACAGGCGGTTTTGGATCGTCGTGGGGGATCGAATCGCGATGTCCAATCGTGGGCGGCATTCGACTATGCACGGGCCGAGGTGCGTGAGTATTTCGTCGGCTTGGTGCGGGAGGCGTGTGAGCGCTATGACGTTGACGGTATTGATTTGGACTGGTTGCGCATGCCCTTCTTCTTCCGCTTTGGCGAGGAGCGCCGGAACGTTCCGCTGATGAACGATTTTGTCCGACGCGTGGCCGACACCGTCCGCGCGGCGAGCCGTCGTCGCGAACGCCCGATTGTGCTCGCGATGCGGGTGCCTGATTCGCCCGAGCGTGCCCTGGAGATCGGACTGGACGTAGAGACGTGGATGGCGGAGGGATGGTTGGACTTGCTTGTGGCGGGCAACGGCCTCGCCTCGTTCTCGATGCCGTTTGCGTCTTGGACCCGTTTGGCTGCGTCGCGGAACATCCCTGTCTATGGTTGCATTACCCGAAGCGCGCCTGGCCTGTCCGACCCGGCGGCGGTCCGTGGCGCGTGTCATCGGTTGTGGGTGAATGGCGTCAACGGACTTTATTTTTTCAACCACTTCATTCCGTCGGAATACGGAACGATTGCCGATGCCGCTGATCCAGCACGCCTAAAGACACTGACCAAGACTTACGCGATCGATACGAGTTCCGCTTGGTCGCAGAACGGCACGGTCTGCTTAGGCCCTCTGCCACTCAATTTTCCCACCGGTGCGGCAGAGGCGTCGATCGAGCTCAGCCTCGAAATCCCGGAGGACCCGCGGAGCGCCGAGTCCGTGCGCATGGCCGTGCAGTGGCGCGGCGCAAATGCGGAGGGACGATCACGCTGGCGCATCAACGGGAGCGAGATGCGGTTGCTCAACCGCGGGGAACGAGGCGCGCTGGAGTATGATGGCGCTGGACTGAAGGCTGGGCTCAATCGCCTGCGAGTCACGGTCACCTCTG
>CAYOBW010000577.1:0-2512 GCA_964402115.1 uncultured Victivallales bacterium | reverse complement strand
CTACATTCAGAAAGGGCCGGCGGTTGTGCATCTCCTGCCCCTTTCGCTGCGCTTCGCCGTGGAGCGCAAACGGACCGAAGAGGAACTCCGCCGGAGCCAGACGGAGCTTGCGACCATTTACGACAACGTGCCGACCATGATCTGCGTGCTGACCGCGGATCGCCAGGTGCTGTACGCCAACCGTGCCTTCGCCGACTTCGTGGGACGGCCTGCCGAGACGCTCAAGGGGGAGTGCGCCTGCGGCGTCATCGGCTGCATCGGCGCGCTCGATGACCCGCGCGGCTGCGGGTATGGGACACGCTGCGAGACCTGTAATGTGCGCCTCGCCATGGAGGATGCGCTGGCGACAGGCTGCAGCCACCGGGGGCTGGAGTACCGGACCACGGTGGTGGGCCGCAGCCCGCCGCGCGACTCGGCGTTCCTGGCCTCCGTCGCTCCCATCCAACTCTCGGGGCAAACCAACCTGCTCCTCTGCCTTGAAGACATTACCGCGCGCCAACAGGCCGAGGCGGCCGTGCGCGAAAGCGAGGAGCGTCACCGGGCCGTGGTGGAGGATCAAACCGAGGTGATCAGTCGCTTTCGGGGCGACGGCACCTTCACCTTCGTCAACAGCGTCTATTGCCGTCTGGCCGGCAAACCGGCCGATGAAATCCTCGGCCAGACATGGCATCTGATCGCCGTTCCCGAAGACAGGCCTCGCATCGAAGAGGCGCTGCGGACGCTCTCTCCGTCCAACCCGGTTGTCGTGATCGAGAACCGGGTTCTCTCCGCGAGCGGGCAGTTGCCTTGGATGCAATTCGTCAATCGCGGTTTCTTCGACGCACAGGGCCGGGTCACGGAGATTCAGTCCGTCGGACGGGATGTTACGCAGCGCAAGCAGGCGGAGGAGGAACTGGGCGCGTCCCGCGCGCAACTGCGCGCCCTGGCCGCGAGTCTGCAGACCGTGCGCGAGGAAGAACGCACCCGTATCGCCCGCGAGATCCATGACGTGCTGGCCCAGGAGTTGACCCGCCTGAAGCTCGACCTGGCTTGGTTGCGCGGTCGGTTGACCCAACCTGCCAAGGCCACCGCGCCGGAAATCCTGGCCGAGCGTGTCGTTGAAATGACCGAGATTGTCAATACGGTGATCCGGTCGGTGCAGGACATCGCCACGGAACTGCGTCCGGCCGTTCTGGACAGCCTGGGGTTGGGCGCCGCCGTGGAATGGCAGGCCCGCTCCTTCCAGGCCCGCACCGGGATCGAGTGCCAGGCGAATGTGCCGGAGTCGGAACTGCCTACGAATTGGGATTCCGCCACCGCTGCCTTCCGGATCCTGCAGGAGAGCTTGACCAATGTGCTGCGGCACGCCCAAGCCACCCGTGTGGACATCCTCTTGCGACAGGATGGCGACCACCTCATCCTCAAGGTGCATGACAACGGCTGCGGCATTCGCCCGGAGACGTTGAACAACCCCTTGTCGATCGGACTGGCGGGCATGCGTGAACGGGCCTTCCTGCTGGGGGGACAGTGCGAAGTCCGCAGCGCGCCCGACGCGGGCACGACCATCGCCGTGCGGCTTCCGCTGTGTCAGGAGTCAGGAGTCAGAATTCAGGAGTCAGGAGTCAGAATGTAGAATGAGACACCATGCCGCCATTCCACGTCCAAAAGACTGCATGTGAACGAGCTGGCGTGGTTTCGCTTGCTTTGTTCCATCCGACCCGCCGCAGCGGCGGGTCGGAGGCCCGACTGACTCCTGAGTACCTAAGTAGCTGCGAGGCAGGGAGCGTACGATCATGCGAATGCTGCTTGCGGATGACCACGCGATACTGCGGAAGGGACTCATTCAACTCCTGATGGAGGAGTTCCCCGAGGCGCAGTTCGGCGAAGCGTCCACCACGGCGGAAACGCTGGACAGCCTGTCCCAGCGAGCTTGGGACGTCCTGGTGCTGGACATTTTCATGCCGGGCCGCGGCGGCCTGGACGTGCTGCAGGACGTGCGACGACTCTATCCGAGCCTGCCGGTACTGGTCCTCAGCAGTGCGCCGGAGGAGCAGTTGGCGGCGAGGGTGTTGAAGGCGGGCGCCTGGGGCTACCTCAACAAACAGGCTGCGCCCGAGGAACTGGTCAAGGCGATCCGGAAGATACTCGCGGGGGGACTCTACATCAGCGCCGTTCTGGCCGAGCGACTGGCCGAGGAACTCAGGCAACCGGCGCACCGTCCGCTCCATGACAGCCTCTCGGACCGGGAGTTCGCCGTCCTGCGTCTGCTGGTGGTGGGCAAATCCGTCAAGGCCATCGCCTCCGAATTGTCGCTCAGTGCGAAAACCATCAGCACCTACCACACCCGCATCTGGCAGAAACTCCACGTGCATAACGACATCGCCCTGATCCGTTACGCCATCGAGCATGGACTCGCGGGAAAGGCTGAGGGGTGAAGGCTGAGGGGTGAGGGGTGAAGGGTGAAGGCTGAGGGGTGAAGGCTGAGGGGTGAAGGCTGAGGGCTGAGGGGTGAAGGCTGAGGGCTGAGGGGTGA
>CAYOBW010000576.1:0-2516 GCA_964402115.1 uncultured Victivallales bacterium | reverse complement strand
TGACCGGACCGCCGGGAACCCGCGCCTCAACGCTGACGTGCGCCAAAGGAGACAAAGCGATGCTTGATGCTCTGTTCATTGGATGGGCCGCCCGGCAACAGATGGTGGCGCAACACGCCGACATGGCGGCAGATCGGGCGTCTGCAACCGCTGCACAAGCTCGTTCACAGGTTGAGCTGATGCAGGCAGATGTCGAGAGACTCCTCATGATCACCGAAGCACTCTGGACCATGCTCCGGGATGAGCACGGGTACACGGACGACCAACTGGTTCAGAAGGTACAAGAGATCGACATGCGGGATGGTCGATTGGATGGCAAGGTGGCCAAGCAAAGCCCGTCGAAGTGCCCGCAATGCGGCAGGGCCATGTCGGCAAGGCGGCCGACATGCATGTACTGTGGAACCGCCTCAACGGAGACACCCTTCAAGAGGTAGGCTGGTCAACCCACAGTCCCCTGCCTATACCTTCCAACATGGATCAGTCGTGACATTCAGACCATCCATTGCGGCGACGATCTCCCTGGCGGTGATCTTAGCCCCCCTCTGGCTGCTGTACCGCAGTGGTGATGCCGGTCTTGCACCCGTGGCGGCGGTGTTCAGCTGTGCGACGTTCACGGAGCGGGCCCTAGTCACGGGCGGGGCATTGGATCAGCCCAGTCTCCACAAGGAGTTGTTCGTATTGGGCTTCTCCATCCTGGTACTCTGCCCATCCGTTGCTTTCGTCCGGTGGATCAATAGCCGCAGTCCACGGATTATCCGCCGGTTGTTCGCAACGGTCTCACTGATCATGCTGGTGCATCCGCTCTCGATACTCACGATCTTCACGTGGGACGGTTCTCGATACGTCTATCGCATGGGGGTCACTCCCATGCGCCTTGCGGGACTTGCGACCGCACTCACGGGCTACGTCATGCTGGCGGTCTTTGCAGTGTGGGTAGCTGGAATCAAGATGAGACGGCTGGGCAAAGGGGTGGTGTGCATGCCATTGAGTCACGGAATTCATCCTGGTCAACGGTCATCTTGACGGTTTCGTCAACCCGTCCGCGGCTTGACGCATACCGCCCGAGGTTCGGTTTGACGTGTTCGTCCTCTCGTACTTCGTCCACATGGGTGGAAACAGAAGGATGTCAATTTGTGTCGCATTCTCGTTCTCTATGAACACAGCGTAACCAGCGTCAGGCCTGTTGTCTGAGAACATCAGTTTCCACTGCTTCCGTTCTTTGTCGAATCCCAGTGACGTGAGGGGATATCCTTGCCAGTGTCCAGATTCACGCATGAGTTCCACTCCGCGGGCCAGAATCAGTTCCTGTTGTCTTTCCGGCAATTCTGGAGCTTGCCATGAGTCTCCCTGCGGTGTGGCGGGGACGGACGAACTCCTGGCACATCCAAGCAAACAAGCACATGCCACCGTCATTGCGGTCAGTGACTTCGCCATATCTCTCCTCCGAACGTGGCCCGTCAGGCAGTCGGCCCCACCACATCGCCTGCATGGACGGGTTCGACCTGGTCTGTTGATTTGCGCTTCTGCCGCGCCGTGCGCATGAAGAGCAACGTACCGAGAAGCCCTCCGTTCAAGTCGACGAACAAATCAAACACTTCGTGCCGGCCGAGCACGACGTGTTCACTGCGCGTCTGAATGGCCTCCTGCAAGACGCCCACGATTGCCACGCCAAACAAGACAAGGACGAACTGACGGCCAGCCGACAGCGTGGATCGAGCCGCCAATGAGCAAAGCAGACATCCCAGGACGCCATACAGAAACGTGTGCATCAGGACGTGGGAAGCGTGAGTGTGGAACACCCAGTCGAAGGCCGCCTGGTAACTCGTGGAGAATCGTCGGAAGGAGTACAACGGGATGAGAATCCCGAACACCCAAGCCAGCACCAACGCAACGCGCAGCAGGTTGCCAGGTCTATTCACTTTCATCCTCGGACTGGAACATTCCGTACGACTACTTGTCATCAACTGCGCCGCCAAAACACTTTCAGGAGCAGGACAGAGGCCCCGACAGCAAAGCGATGATGGTACGGCACCGGAGGAAGATCAAGCGTGGAAGCAGCCTGCAGCCTGGATGGAAATCCCCTTGCCCGGGCAGCAGGTCTTCCTGCCGCTGTCCTACGTCAACCTGACCGAGCGGAATCTGAATCCCTGGAGAAGCCAAGCGTGCAGGGCTCACTGCACTGAGCGACCTCAGCCTGATCTCGGACGACAACATCCGACTGTATGCAATACACAGCGCGACGTTTACCAGTTTGCTGAAGCGTGGAAAGCTGCGGGGGTGGCCTGACGACAACGTGGGGCAAGAGGATCGAGTGGAGCGGGAGACGGGGATCGAACCCGCGACGTTCAGCTTGGGAAGCTGACATTCTACCGCTGAATTACTCCCGCTTCAGAAATCGGTAAGTCAGGAATGTAGCTGACCGCCGGACCTTTGTCCACCATTGATTCATACCGGAAAACGGAACGGGTGTGATTTTGGTTTGTTGAGGGCGGCACGGCGGGGGGCGCGCAAAACAC
>CAYOBW010000575.1:0-2525 GCA_964402115.1 uncultured Victivallales bacterium | reverse complement strand
GGAGTGGGATGGCTACTTTGACGAGGCGACAGTCATTTCTCGAACGATGCTAAGCGGCATTGGCCCTTCGCCACAGGGCTTGCAAGCGGTCGATTCCATTGATAATCCTATGGAATGAGCGGGAGGTTTCACGCGGTTCGTTTTTCCCCGTTCCACGCCAGTTTACTCCTTCCTCAAAACTCAGGGTGCCCCATGATGCGAGCTTGTCATTTTGCCGCGGCGTACTTCTCTCTTATCCTGGCCGGCTCTGTGCTTGCCGCCCAGTCTGTCGAGCCGCCTCCGCCGTTCGGCACGGTGCCGACCGAAGCGCACTTGGCCTGGCACGAATTGGAGTTTTACGGCTTCATCCACTTCACCTTGAACACCTTTACCGACCGCGAATGGGGCAACGGCGACGAGTCGCCGCAGCTGTTCAATCCCCGCCAGATGGACGCCGACCAGTGGGCCCGCGTGGCCAAGGAATCCGGAATGCAGGCGTTGATCCTGACGGCCAAGCACCACGACGGATTCTGCTTGTGGCCGAGCAAGCACACGGAACACTCGGTGAAGCAATCGCCCTGGAAGAACGGCCAGGGCGACGTGGTCAAAGATTGTGCCGACGCTTGTCGCGAGCACGGCCTGAAGTTCGGCGTGTATCTCTCGCCCTGGGACAGGAACCACGCGGAATACGCTCGTTCCGGATACGTCGACTACTACCACAATCAACTGCGGGAGTTGATGACCAACTATGGGACGATCTTCGAGAGTTGGTATGACGGCGCCAACGGCGGCGACGGATACTATGGCGGGGCCCGCGAAACGCGAAAGATCGACGGCAAGACGTATTACCAGTGGGAAAAGGCTTGGGCGCTGGTTCGCGAGTTGCAGCCCGGCTGCATCCGGTTCAGCGACGGCGGCCCCGATATCCGCTGGGTCGGCAACGAAAGCGGGTTGGGTTACGATCCGAACTGGGCGACGTTCAATCGCGAAGGCCGCTGGCCGGGGCTTGCCGAAACGAAATCGCTGTGGCACGGCGACCAAGGCGGCACGCACTGGGTTCCGGCCGAGTGCGATGTATCGATCCGTCCCGGCTGGTTCTGGCACGAGTCGCAGAACGACAAAGTCAAATCGCTGGACCAGTTGCTGGAGATCTACTACGCCAGCGTCGGCCGCGGCTGCAACTTGCTGTTGAACCTGCCGCCCGACCGCCGCGGCCTGTTCCACGAAAATGACGTCGCCCGACTCAAGGAGTTGGGACGCGTGCTGCAAGACACCTTCCGCACCGATCTCGCGCAAGGCAAGCCGATCACCGCCAGCAACGTGCGAGGCGGCGACGAGCATTTTGCCGCCCCCCTGCTGACCGACGGAGACCGCAGCACGTATTGGGCTGCCGACGACGCCGTTCGCGAGGCTGCCCTGGAAGTGGACTTGGGCGTCGGCGTCGAGTTCGACCGGGTGCGGATTCAGGAGTACATTCCGCTGGGCCAACGCGTCGAGGCGTTTGAAATCGAAGCCCGCGTCGGCGGCCAATGGCAATCGCTCGCCAAGGCCCAAACGATCGGCCCCCGCCGCATCCTTCGCACGGACCGAGTCAAGGCCGACCGTCTGCGCGTCAAGCTGACGAAGTGTTTGGCTTGCCCGACGCTGTCGACGATCGAGGTCTACAACTCGCCGCGGTGATGCGACTGTTCAAAAGGTGGTCACCGCCGCGTGGGGAACCCAACCGGCGATGCCGCCGGGCAGTTGGATCTGCAGCCACGTGCCGCGACGTTCCAGAACCAGGAATTCGGTGCCTTCTTTCAGCGGCTCGGTGAAGGCCGGAGCGTAGCTCTCGGCGTTGCCCTTGCGGGCCACCACTTCCGTCTGAACCACCACGCCATGCTCGAGGTGCTCGAAGCGGTACCAGTCGTAGACGGCCGAGGCGGCCAGGATCGTGGTCAGCGCGAGCACGGCCCAGCTCGTGCGGTGGAACAAAAGACGCGGCGGGACGAAGATCGCCAAAATGCCGAGCGCAAAGGCGACGCTCGCCAATCCGGCCGTGGCCTGGACTTTGCCCGGGTAGCTGATCCAGTCCTGCCAGAAGAATACGTAGTCCAGCAATACCCGCGGCGGCTGCAGCGACGCGCCGGGGCCCAACGCCAGTTGCAGGTTGGCCCGCAGCTGGGGATCGCGCGGCCGATAGGCCAGGGCTTGACGGTAGCACGCGATGGCCCGGCCTCGTTGGCCGGCCCGCATCAAGGCATTGCCTTGATTGTACAGCAACGCGCCGGACACGACTCCCCGATCAAGGATCTCCTGATACAGGGCGGCGGATCGCAAGTAATCCGCCGGCGCGGCAGCCTGGTCAAAGGTTTCCAGCGCTCGCTGGTACTTGCGCACCAACTCGCCCTCCAGCGCAACGGTACAGCCGTTGGCCAGCGGTAAGAGGGCCGCCAGCCCCAACCAGAAGATCGCCTTGGCCGCCGTGCAGGATCTCATGTCTGCCACCGCCTGTCGCTCTTCAGGGCTCGGATCAGGTCTTCCAACAGCGCCGGCGCCGAGTCGCT
>CAYOBW010000574.1:0-2548 GCA_964402115.1 uncultured Victivallales bacterium | reverse complement strand
CGACCCCGACCCCGACGATCTCGCTCCTCCCGCCATCCCCTCTCTCAGAAGTCCTTATCCTCGCCCGCAAACCTCTGTCCTGTAGACGTCTATGTCGGAAGTCACAGGCCCGGCCAAGCGCCAAGGACTGCCGGGGCGTCTACGGAATGGGGGGTGGACGTGACGCGGACCGACCTCCACCGCCCGTTACCAAGGCGAAACTAGAACTTCAGGGGCGGAGTCTCAAGGTAAAATGCCCGGCGGTGGCTCGTGCAGGGGGGCTGTGGTCGGCTACCACCCGCAGTTGTCCTGCGCACGTCCGCTCCCCCGTGGCGCCGGTATCCGACCGGCGCTCGACCCTGCCAGAAGCGAAGCGCGCGGCTTTGCGCATCCCCAGGTTGGGCCAGCCTCAGCCCCGTTCCGCTCCTTCCGCGCGCGGGTCGGATACCCGCGCCACACACGGCAGCACCCGCCCGATTCTCCGCCTGCTTCTCGCCGCGCGCCGAAATCCCTCGGTGCTGTTCACCTGGCACCGTCAGTTACGCGGGCGACCTCGCGCTTGCATTCACCGCGGGTTTCGGGCAGGCTCGACGGCATGAACGGCAGGCGATTCCCGGTCCGTGCGTTGCCTCGCGCCGCCTTGGGGCTGGCGCTGCTGGCGGCTTGGGCCGTCGCGCGCGGGAGTGCGGGGACGGCGGTCGCCGCCACGAACATCTACGAGAGCGCCGCCTGGACCACGCCCGAGACCCAGATCGACAAGCTGGTGCTGCGGCCGCTGGCGAAGCGGGGCATTCACCCCGTGCCCTGCTCGGATGCCGTCTTTGTGCGGCGCGCCTTTCTGGATGTCATCGGCACGCTGCCGACGGCGCAGGAGGCGCGGGACTTCATCCGGGACGCGGACCCGGGCAAGCGGGCCGCGCTGATTGAACGCCTGCTCGCGCGGGAGGAGTTCGCCGACTACTGGGCGCTGAAGTGGGGCGACCTGCTGCGCGTGAAGGCGGAGTTCCCGGTGAACCTCTGGCCCAATGCCGCGCAGGCTTTCCACCACTGGATTCGCACGTCCATCCGGGACAACAAGCCGTACGACCGGTTTGTCCGCGAGATGCTCACGGCCAACGGCAGCAACTTCCGCGTGGGGCCGGTCAATTTCTACCGCGCCATGCAGGACAAGACGCCCGAGGGCATCGCGAGCACCGTCGCGCTGACCTTCATGGGCACGCGCACCGCCGCGTGGCCGACGAACACCCTGCAGGGCCTGGCGGCCTTCTTCTCGCAGCTCAGCTACAAACCCACCCGGGAGTGGAAGGAGGAGGTCGTCTTCTGGAATCCCGACAAGGAGCTGACGCCGGCCACCAACGCCTCTCCAGCGGCGGCGACGAATCGCACGGACGCCGCCACGGCCGCGAAACCGGCGCGCGCGGGGCCGCTCGTCGCGGTTTGCCCGGACGGCCGGAAAGTGAAGCTTTCGCCGGACCGCGATCCGCGGGAGGCGTTCGCGGATTGGCTGATCGCTCCCGCGAACGCCTGGTTCGCGCCTGTCGTCGTGAATCGCATCTGGTCCTGGCTGCTGGGGCGGGGGCTCGTGCACGAGCCGGACGACGTGCGGCCGGACAACCCGCCCAGCCATCCCGCGCTGCTGGACTACCTGCGGAAGGAGTGCGTCGCGCAGCGCTACGACCTGCGGCACATCTACCGGCTGATCCTGAACTCCCGGACGTACCAGGTCTCCGCCCTGGCCCCGGCGGCCCTGCCGCCCGACGGCGAAGCGCTTTTCGCGGTGTACCCGCTGCGGCAGCTGGATGCCGAGGTGCTGATCGATGCCATCAACCGCGTGTCGCGCTCGTCCGACCTCTACACCAGCCCCATTCCGGAGCCGTTCACGTTCATCCCCGAGAACAAGCCGGCCATCGCGCTGCCCGACGGCAGCATCACCAGCGCGTTTCTCGAGCTGTTCGGCCGCCCGGCGCGCGCCACGGGCATGGAGAACGAGCGCATCAACCGCCCCACGCCTTCCCAGCGCATGCACCTGCTCAACTCGAGCCACATTCAGCGCAAGATCGAAGAGGGGCCGGCCTTCAAGGCCATCCTCGCCGGAGAGCGCAAGGTCCCGGTGGTGCTGGAGGAGCTGTACCTGACGATCCTGTCGCGCTTTCCCACGCCGGACGAGGTCAGCCGGTTCGAGACGTACCGCAAGTCCGGCGTGGCGAAGTCGCGCGAGGCATGGATCGATCTCCTCTGGGCGCTGCTTAACAGCGACGAGTTTCGCTATCGGCATTGAGGGGAGAGGGGAGGGGGCACGGGATGAACAACGAAAGAGCGATTCGCCCGCACGGGGTTGCGGCGGCGTGCGCGCCAGCGGCTGCGTGCACCCGGCGCGAACTCCTCGGCCGTGGCGCTGCCGGGGCGGTGGGGCTGCTCGTGGCCGACCGGCTGTGCGGCGGTGCGTGGGCCGCGGACGCGCCCGCGCAGGCGGCGCCTGCCGCCCGGGCCAAGTCGGTGATCCAGGTGTTCCTGTGGGGCGGCATGTCGCACACCGACACCTGGGACCCGAAGCCGGAGGCGGGCTACG
>CAYOBW010000573.1:0-2562 GCA_964402115.1 uncultured Victivallales bacterium | reverse complement strand
CCGTTCACGCCACCAATCTGAAGCGGATGCACCGCGCATGCTCCCGGTGCCAAGCCTTGCACGCATCCACGTACTGACACCCCGCGCAGTAGAACCCCTGTTCGTTGGGCACGAAGTGCTCGGCTGCGATCATGCTTTCGGCCAGCTTGACCAGCTCGACCATCCGCAGGAACTGATCGTGCGTGCGCTCGGTCAGGTGCTGCTCGAACACCGGTGTCTTGTTCTTCACCACGACATCGAAACGGAACTCCGGCACCTCGCCGTGGATCTGTCTATAGCCGTATAGCATGACGGTCGGCTGCAGGTCCAAGTCAGCCTTGCCCTTCGGCCAACGCCGCGCCGCGGTTTTCCAGTCGGTCAGCGCCTTGCGGCCGGCCTTGCGCACAACTGTGTCGATCTCGCCGATGATGGGCTTTTCCAGCACATCCCCGGCCCCGTCCACCAACGGCACGGCAAAAGCCTCGTTGACCGCCACCACTTCCTCCTCGGGGTCCAGGCCGTCCACGACGCACCCCACCATGTCCCGGCCCTGCTTGGCGCAGCTTTCGGCATCCCCATCCTCGTCATACCGCACGTCGCCGTCTTCGGCAAGCTGCCGCTCCCATACCGTCTGGAACAGGTCCATCGCTTCGGCCTTCACCGGCCGCTGCCCCTCTTTGCGCAACAGGTTCACCCACTCCAGGGTCCGATGGAACGCCGACCCGAAGCTCAGGGTCACAGGCGTGAAGGCGCGGCGCACCTTGTAGATTCGCTGCAGCGCGTACTGGAGGCCGCAGATGTTCAGGAACTGGTTCAGCGCCGAGTAGCTCCAGTGCTCCCGGTTGCGATATTCGTTCAAAGTGGCCATGCCTATTCCCCTCCTTGTGGGTGTAAGCGGGGCATGGTCTGACACCCTGCCCCGCCGCTGTTTGATCATTGCCCGGCCTCTATGCTAGGCCGCCTTCTTCTTGCCGTTCAGCGCGTCCAGCAGCGCGCTGGCCTGCTTCTTGTCGAGGTCGTACAGGCCGTCCACGCCGTAGTCTCGACGAACCCGGCCGTTGAGGTCGCTCAGCGCCAGATTCTGCCGGTTCGCCAGATCGGTGATGAACTTGATCTGCTTGTTGCTGGCCTTCTCCACGGGCGCGGTCGTCCGCCCGGCCGGCGCGGGGGCGGGGTCGGGCGGTTGCGCCGCCTTGCTGTTCCCGTTGCCGTTCGCCAACTCGTGTTCGACCTGCGCCTTGACGAGCTGGAACGTCCGGCTCAGCCGGGCCTGAATCGCCGGCGCATCGGTTTCCGGGATCTCGGTCTCCAGCGACAGGCTGTAGCCCTGGCTGGAGTACTCCGAGTCCGGCACCGGGATCTTCTTGCTGTAGCTCACGATCGCCTTGAGCATCTCGTTCTTTCCTTTCCGATCAATTGCGCACGTGACGCAGTTGATTCACGCCACCAGCGCCAGCGGCAACTCAGCGGCCGGCGCCGGCTCGATAACCGGCGTCACCTGCATGGCGTGGGTGTACTCGATCGCGGGGTGGCGCAGCCGCATATCCGCAAGCTGCTCGGCTCTGATCGCCGCCTGCAGGGGGTCGCATTCCCGCACCCGCATGGTGATCCGCCGCCCTGTGTCCCGCGCTGCCCGGTCCACCCCCAATAGCACCTGGTACGAAAGCATGTGTCGTCTCCTTGCGTTTTGAACACAAGGGGGCCGGCAGGCTTGACACCGGCCGACCCCCCATTGCGTCACACCGTGACAGGCCTACAGGCTGATCGCCTGCAGCTTCTGCAGGGTGGAGCGTGCCTTCTCCAGGTCCGCGGCCTGCGTCTTGCCTTCCTTGGTGGCCGTCTTCACCGCATCGGCCACTTCCGAGAGCGCGGACACCGCTTCCCGCAGCTTCCCCTTCGCGGCTTCGACCGCCACCAGCACCTTGTCCAGCGCGGTCCCCTGCCCCGTGGTTCCATTCCCGTCCGCTTCCTTCGGCATACGTCTGGTTCCTTTCCGTTCTGTCTGTTCCCCACCTGTCGGTTCCAGAGGCGCCACAGCCTCCGGTTCAACGACAGGCGCCGTTGTCGTCGTAACCACTGCCTCCGCCGGCGTCGTAACCACTGCCTCAGCGGGCTGCGCTGCCACCGCCGGCGGTTCCTGCTTGACCGGTGCGTCGCCCAGCCGCAGCGGCATGAGCACATGCACCCCCCCGTGGCCGTCATCGGACCGCAGCGGACTGCAAGGGTCCATGAACGTGAACACGCGAAAGCCCGCGTGCAAGGCGTCGAGCAGGAAGAAGGCGTTGACGCCCACCCCTGTTACGCTCCCTTCAAACCGGCTGCCGCCAGCCAGCTCCAGCACCGACTCCGCGGCCTGGGCGACACCGCAGCCCGCCAAAGCGAGCTTGCCGTCCGTTCCCTGGCGCAGCGCAATCCCTGTCCCATGCGCCCCCGATCCCGGGAATGTCGGCAGGATCTTGTCCAACGCCGCCACGTCCTCGTCCGTGAAGACGATACGGTTGGCGTCGTCCATGACCCCCGGCATGGCCTGCCGCCAGTTCGGGTACGTCCCATCGATGGCCTTGCACTGGTAGGACCAGGAGC
>CAYOBW010000572.1:0-2576 GCA_964402115.1 uncultured Victivallales bacterium | reverse complement strand
ATCAAGTCGGCGATCTATGAGCACCCCGAGTTCACCACCTTCATCAGCAGCATGAACGAGCACTTTGGCCAGTGGCGGCAGAAGAGCGCCAAGACGCTGCGGAAGTTGCAGGCCGGCTGCCATCCGAAGCAGGTCATCACCGCGTTGGCGGAAGAGCTGTTGGCCCACTACGCCGACCGGCCGCTGATCGACCCGTACGACGTGTACCAGCACCTGCTGGACTACTGGGCCGAGACCATGCAGGACGACTGCTACCTGATCGCGGCGGACGGCTGGAAGGCCGAGACGTACCGAATCGTCGAGAGGGATAAGAAAAGCAAGGAGCGGGACAAGGGCTGGACCTGCGACCTGGTGCCCAAGCCGTTGATCGTGGCCCGGTACTTTGCCGACGAGCAGGCGGCCATCGACGAGCTGGCCGCGGATCTGGAAAGCATCACGGCGGCAATCACCGAACTGGAAGAAGAGCACGGTGGCGACGATGGAGTTTTCTCGGCGCTAGACAAGGTCAACAAGGCCACTGTGGCGGCCCGCCTGAAGGAGATCAAGGGCGACCGGGAGGCCGATGACGAGGCGGGCGCAACCCCATTCTGCCGGCGCGATTTTCGTTGTGGCGTTGTGAGTTAGCTCATTGGGGGTTGGTGAGTTCAGCGTGAGAACTCATGTCCTGGGGCTGCCAAGTCCAGTCTGTGCGGCTATCGTACGACTGCAGTTGGCGTAGCACGGCCAGACGCTCGTCCCAACGATTCGTCAGCACTTGGGCGCGGATTTGCAGCATGGCCTCTGCGTTCTCTTCGCGCCAATATATGGAGTTCCCCTTCAACCTCAGGTTCACCACCCGGCGGATGCTGCTTTCGATCGCACCGCTGCCCAACGGCACGCCCAGGCTGCGAAACGTCGGATACTTCAGACGGCCCGCCTCGCCGTGCTTCTGGAGGTACGCGATCTCCGTCCAGACCTTCGAGTCTTGCGGCGCGTCCTCCGCGAATTCCGTTAACTCCTCGACCACACGCCGCCACTGGCCGTTACGCAACAACGTGCGATGCTCACGATACATCGGCATTCGCTCCTTCTCGTTCATCCCCAGCGCGGCCAGAGCCAACGCGATATGATGTCCAGCGTGGCAGCAGTCCAGCACCTCGTGAATCGGTACACCCTCGAGCTTCGCCAGTCGTACGATCGCCGGAATGCGATCCCATATCCAGACGCCTCCGTCTGCTGCGAACGTGATGCTCAACGCCCGCGCCGCTCCTAGCCGATGCAGGTGCAGGGCGACCAGTTCGGCCACGGCGTCTGGCCCCTGGAAGGTGCCGTCCATCGTGGCCTGCGATTGTTTCACCATCCGGCCGTGCTCGTCATGCACAAAGATCGTCAGCAGTTTCGGTTCACGCCAGTCACCATCGAACGTCTGATGGGGCCGTTTCCTGGAGCGGCCGGGCACGTTTTCGCACGGCAGGCCATCCTTGTCCGTGGCTTCCGGGGCCGGGCGTGCCTCACGCAAGTTACCGCGAATCCGCGAGCGCCCGCCGTCCATTTGCACCGACACGCGTTGGCCCGCCAACTCGCTGCCGGCCGGCAGTTTCCCTTCGCGAAACAGTTGCAATTCGTGCGTCCGCAGATGCAACAGGCCCTCCCCGCATTGGCTCGCGATCCGCCGCACGGTTTTGGTATCCAGGTGCACCCCATCCCGTTCCAGTTCCTGCTGCGCGAACTCAAACGACGGACAGAGGGCTGCTTGCCTCGCGACTTTGCTCTGCAATCCCGGCGTACAACCTTTGCCGAACCCGAACTGCGTAAGTTCCACATACACGCCGGGAACCTTTTCCTCGGTGGTTCGATCACGCCGCCGACGCGGAGCACAATACAACGAGGTGATCCACAGCACCAAGCCGCCCAGCATCCGCACCTTTCGGGAACGTTGTCGACCACGCTCTAGCGGATAGGAAAATTCGTCCCGCGTACGTTCACACGCCCGATCAAAGGCAGCCTCTTTCATCACCACCGCCACCAGACCAACGGCCAGCAAATCGGCACCACGTGAAAACGTCGCGTGCACCTCGCGTTCCAGTTCTCCGAGTTGGTCTGGGTGGAGCCGCAAGCGTTCCTTCCAACCCGGCAGCGATGCACTCAACTCGATTTGAAACTGGCCCACCATTTCCTCCACCGATCTCACCGGCGGCGCATTCCGTCCATCCACGCGACAGTCTCCCATGACCCGCGCCTCCCTGCGACTTCAGCCATCCTTGTCCCCCTGCAAAGTCGTCAGGATACCGCGCCGCGGATGTCTCCGGCTACGCCGTACTCACCCTCGAAGACTGTCCGACGATCTGCTAGCAGCGCGGCAGAATGGGGTTGCGCCCCTGCAATACCATTGGATGAAGCCTGGCGATCCCGAAGGCTCGGCCTGGGTGGACCGCCCGCGAGGAAGCGGACGACTCGATCTGGCGAAGGCCATCACGCCCGGCACGGACGAACACCGCGCCGTGCTGCAAGACCTGCAAGTCACCGGCGATTACCTCCAGCAACTGGCGGAAGCGCGCGTGCCCGTCCTGTGGCGTCCCTTCCACGAGATCGACGGG
>CAYOBW010000571.1:0-2580 GCA_964402115.1 uncultured Victivallales bacterium | reverse complement strand
CCTGTTCGCATCGGTTTCCCTGCCACGATGAGCGAAGCGGCGCAGCCAGCGAAGCGCAGTCCCGGCTCGCCGAAGTATGAGGACATTTGCTTTTCACCGCGCACCACGTCGGCGGGTAAGCGCGATGTGGTGGAGGTGGCGAAGGCGTTTCATGCGACGCGGATCGAATGGCTGTATGTGGACGAGCGCGACGGGCCGGTGCTGCAGCGTTTGCGCGATTTGGGCATCAGTCTCGGGCTGGGGCTGACGCATCCGCGCGACACGACGGACAAGAAAACGGGACCGGTCGGTTTTGCGGCGCGTCCGCAATACTACACACAGGGGCGCATCCTCGACATCGACGGCAAGGTGCTCGATGGGCGCAGTTCCATGCACGATCCGGCGACGGCGGAATTGGTGAAACGTTGGCTGCGGATGCTCGGACAATTCGGTGTGCAACGGATTCACCGCGATGAGCCGGACTGGAACTACCGCGAATGGGATTTTAATCCTCATGCGCTGAGCCAGTTCAATGACTACCTCGCCGTCCGTGTGCCTGCGGAGACGCTGGAGCGTCTCAGCATCGGCGACCCCCTCAAGTTTGATTTGAAGGCTTACGTTCGGAGCCACACAAAGGCCAATCCGGTACCGCCCGAGTTAAAGAAACTCTGGGAGGACTTTCGGCTGGAGACGCTGTTGGCATACTATCAAAAGCAGCGCGAGTGGACCGCCGAGTTGGTGGGGCCGAATGTCGAGTGGAGCGCGAACTACTCGTCCTTCATCCAGTTCACGCCCGTGCAACTGTGGAGCGACTTCGCCATCACCGAGTTGCAGCCCAGTGGCGGACAGTTCGGCATCGGTGACCCGTGGAATCTTTACCGCAAGGTCCGCATCTCACGCGAACTGGGCAAGGCGCTTGTCGTCACGCTTGGCTCCCACGACATCCGCGAGAACAAGGTGATGATCGGCCTCACCTACGCGCTCGGCACGCATATGCTCTGCCCGTATGCCGTCTATATGAAGGATGCCCCGCGCAAATACGACGACCCCGCGCTTTACGCCGACGTATATGACTTCGTCCACCGCTGGGGCAAAACGTATCTCGCCGGCTACGAGGAAGCCTTCGCGCTGGGCAACGGCATCATTCATCCGCTGACCCGTCATGGCGACGCGCCCATCCGCCTCGAAGACCCCGCCGACTCCGTCTATGCGTTCGTCCGCGCCCGGCCCGGCCAACCGGATGCGCCCGTCGTCATCCATCTCGTCAACTGGAGCAAGACGGCCCGTCCCAAGCTGGCCGTGACACTCGACCCTGACCGCTTCTTTCCCGGTCGCGGATTGAAGCTCAGCCTGCTCCGGCCCGGACGCGAACCCGAAATCCTCAGCGACGGCAGGCAGGCGCGTATCGAGGTGCCGTCGCTCGAGCCGTGGCAGATGCTCGTCGCCGAGCCAGCCTCCCCCAACACCGCCAAAGTCTGGGCCGCCGAGGTCGAGGCCGAAGACTTCGGGTTCTTCGACAATCGCAGCGTCATCCTGCGCAGCCGCACACCGGGCGTGGCGATTCACTACACCACCGACCATTCCGAACCGACCGCCAAGTCGCCACGCTACCTCCGTCCGTTGGAAGTCAAGGACACCACGACCCTGCGCACCCGTGTTTTCGCCGGTGGGCAGGCCAGCCTCGTCTCGACGTTCACCTTCACCAAGCGCCCCGCCAACAACATCGCCGCCGCCACGGCTCCCGCGCCCGGCCTGACCTATGAACTGCGCGAGGGAGTGAAGTTTAGCGTGGAGCCTGATCTCGACGACCCGATGAAGTGGGCCGGCGGCAAATACAAGTTCACCAAGTCCAAGGAAGGCCGCACCGACCAGATCGAACTTCCGGCCAATTGCCCCAGGACCATGTTCTCCGTTGTCTTCAACGGCCTCGTCGAGATTCCACGCGACGGCCTCTACACCTTCCACGCCAACGCCGACGATGAGTGCCGCCTATACGTGGACGACGAAAAGATCATCGACCTCTCCGGCCGCAAAGTCCCACCCGACCTCGGCATGACCGAGCACCAAGGCCGCCGCCTGCTCTCCCAAGGCCTGCACAAGCTGCGCCTCGAATACGTCCAGATGCGCGACGCCTACGGCCTCGAAGTTCAGTGGCAAGGCCCCGGTATCACCAGGCAGCCCATCGCGGCGAGTTACCTCAAACACTAAGCAAAGGAACGCACACCGTGAAACCCACCCTCACACTCCTCGCTGCCCTGCTGCTGGCGCCGCTGGCCGGGCTGCACGCCGCCGAGCCGACAGCGTCCACTATCGCCCCGGACGCTACGTTTAGCCAGATCGCCCAGCCCTCCGGCTTCACGCCGGAGATGCCTAAGCTCAGCGATGTCTGCATGCGGCTCTTCAGGCTCGATCAAAAAGGCATTTTGGCGGAGCGGATGCTCGCCGCCGGGAGCGACTTTCACATCACGCGCGGGGTCTGGTCCTACATCGAGGACGAATCCTTCATCAAGAGCGTCCGGGGCAAGGGCTGGGAGTTCCAGGGCAGCCTGTGTATGAACTTGACCGATCCCGCCCTCGCCCTGCGTGACCGCGAGGACAGAC
>CAYOBW010000570.1:0-2594 GCA_964402115.1 uncultured Victivallales bacterium | reverse complement strand
CTCAAGGCCCGCCTCGACGCGCTTGAGCAACGCTTCGCCCAATAAGACTGGGGTTGCCTTTGCTTCGGCTTTTCGGTAAAGGTTACCCTCAATAACGAAAAAGAAATCTATGAGAAGAACCATCCAAGTCATCCTCCTCCTCGCGCTCCTGGCCTTCGCTGGCAGCCTCACCGCCGCACCCCTCGGCACCTCCTTCACCTACCAGGGCCATCTTCAGGACGGCTCCAGTCCCGCCACTGGCAGCTATGAACTCAAGTTCACGCTCTTTGCTGTGGACAGCGGTGGCGTGGCGGTCGCCGGGGCGATCACCAACCGCCCGGTCAGCGTGAGCAACGGGCTGTTCACCACCGCGCTGGATTTCGGAGCCGGCGTCTTCACCGGGGACGCACGCTGGCTGGAGATTGGCGTGCGCACGAACGGCAGCACCGGCGAGTTCGCGGCGCTCGCGCCACGGCAGCCGCTCACGGCAACCCCCTATGCGGCTTATGCGTCCGGGGCGGATGCGGCGGGGCTCAGCGGCACCATCGCCCCGGCCAACATCGGAAAGGGCTTCATCCAGCCCGACATGCTGGCCATTGGCGCCGTGACCGCGAGCCGGCTCGCGCCCGGCGCCGTGAACCACCTGGATGCCCCCGACGGTTCTCCCACCAACGCCCTGATGGTCAGCTCCGCCGGTCTGGTGGGGGTGGGCACCAACACCCCACGCGCGGGGCTGCACGTGACCACCGGGGCGACCGTCCTGGCGCCGACCTGGCTGTCCGAGTTGGTGGGGGGCCAGGCTCCTTACACGAATGTGTTGGGTATCTCCTCCCTCGCCGTGGCCCAGAACCTGTTGGCCTTCGCCTCCTGGCAAGGCAGATCAGTGACGCTGGTCAACATCGCCAATCCGGCGGCACCGGTTTTCAAGAAGAGCCTCCTGGATGGGCAGGGCGCATACACCAACCTGGATGGAGCTTCGGGAGTGGCTTTGAACAGCTCCGGCGGATTGATGGCCGTGGCGGCGATTAATGAAAACGCCGTGACCTTGGTGAACGTGTCCCTGCCGACCGTGCCACTCTGGAACGCGGTGCTGCGGGATGGGGTGGGGGGATTCAACGATCTGGCCGGGGCGAGAGCCGTCGCGCTGATGGGTGATCTATTGGCCATAGCTGCTGATGTTGATGACGCCGTCACGCTGGTGGACGTGTCCAATCCGGCCAGCCCGGTTCTCCGCTCGGTCATCAAGAACGGCCAGTATGGCTTTACCAATCTGGCTGGGGCCTGGGCCTTGGCCCAGCAAGGCACGCTGTTGGCCGTGGCGGCGCGCACCGACGACGCGGTGTTGCTGGTGGATGTGGCCAACCCCGCCAGCCCGGTTCTGCGGGCCACGTTGAAGAACGGGGTGGGAGGCTACACCAATCTCGACAGCCCCAGAGCTTTGGCCTTCTCCGGGAACCTGCTGGCCATCGCGGCTTACGACGCCAACGCGGTCACGCTGGTGGACGTGTCCAATCCGGCCCAGCCTGTCTTGCAGGCCAGTGTGAAGAATGGCCAGGGCGGATTTGAACATATTGGTTCTCCAACTTCGGTTCAGTTCCAAAGCAAGACTCTCTGGATAGGATCGGGCGATTTTATAAACGCAGGCTTGACCGCCGTGGATATTTCCAATCCGGCCGCACCGAGGCTGCAAACCGTGGTGCAAGGGGGAGCCGGGGTGGGTTTTGAGAAGGTTCAATACGTTCAAGCTCTGGCCGTATCTGGCGATGTCGTGGTGGTGGGAGGCGCGTCGCTGTTTGATTCTGGTGACGTGACGCTGTTGGATGGAACCACCACGGCGCAAGCGGGGGTGGTGTCTGAGGAGCGGGTCGGCATTGGCACGGCTGCGCCCGCCGCCGCGCTGCACGTGGTGGGAGATGTGCTGGTGGAGTCCCCCAATCAGGTGGTGCTGCGCGCTTTGCGTGTGGCGCTGGGAGCCTCCAGCGCCAGCGGCGACTACTCGACCGCCATGGGCATGTCGCTGGCTAGCGGCGACTATTCGACCGCCATGGGAAGTCTCTCGGAGGCCAGCGGCGACTATTCGACGGCCATGGGCGATTCGACCGCCAGCGGCAACTATTCGACGGCCGTGGGCAAATCGACCGCCAGCGGCGGCTATTCGACGGCCATGGGTATTTCCACCGCCAGCAGCAACTATTCGACGGCCATGGGCGGATCCACCGCCAGCGGCGTCTATTCGACGGCCATGGGCGATTCCACGGCCGACGGCATTTACTCGACCGCCGTGGGAAACTCCCGTGCCTCGGGTGACTACGCCACGGCCATGGGAAGCTCCATCGCCAGTGGTGAAGAGTCGACCGCCGTGGGTGCCTCTTCGACCGCCAGTGGAAGATACTCTGTGGCCATGGGACACCGGTGCAAAGCCACCAACTACCAGGCCTTTGCCCTTGGCATCCAGGCCGAGGCGAGACATCAAGGCGCGTTTGTCTGGTCCGACGGCTCGGCCACGTTCACGTCTCCTCGTTCGAATTCCTTCTGCGCGCTGGCCAGCGGCGGCTTTGAGTATTACAGCGGCGTGGGCGTGGGCGTGCGGGTGGCCCCGGGCGGCAACTCCTGGA
>CAYOBW010000569.1:0-2607 GCA_964402115.1 uncultured Victivallales bacterium | reverse complement strand
GGCACGGTGGAGTTCAAGACCGGCACATGGACGACCAACAACAAGGCGATCACGATCGGGGCCTCCGGCAACACCGGCACGGTGAAGATCTCCAATGCGCTCTCCACCACCGGAGCCGTGAACGTGGACTTCGGCACGTTGATGGTCAACGGGGCATTGAGCGGCAGCGGCGCGGTGACCGTGAAGAACGGCTCGACGTTGAGCGGCACGGGTAGCATCACCGGACCGATTACCGTCCAGTCGGGGGGCACGCTGGCGCCCGGAGGCGACAGCATCGGGACGCTGAACCTCGCCAATACCCTGACGCTGAACGCGGACGGAACCGTGGCCGCACGGATCAACAAGAGCGGCGCGACCCTGACGGCCGACACCGTCAACATGACCGCGGCCTCCGGCAGCATCGCCTACCTGGGCACGCTCACCGTGACGGCCACGGGCGACACCCTGCTGGCCGGCGACACGTTCACCCTTTTCGCCAAGGGCGCAAGCGGTTCGCTCACCGGCAGTTTCACCGCGCTCAATCTTCCCGCCCTGAGTGGCGGCCTGGAGTGGGACACAAGCAGCTTGACCGGAGACGGCAGCATCAGGGTGATGGCCGCAGGCGCGGTGGTGGCACCGGCCTTCAGCCCAAGCGCTGGCGCTTATGTCGGGGCGCAGAACGTGACCATCAGTTGCGCGACCGAGGGCGCCACGATCCGCTACACGACCGACGGCAGCGATCCGACGCCGAGCTCGCCTGTTTATTCCGACGCCATTCCCGTTCCGGTGGACGCGACCATGACGATCAAGGCGTATGCAACCAAGGACGGCCTGACGGACAGCGAGATCGCCAGCGCGACGTATGTCACGGCATCCACAGCGACCTGGACGAACGTCAACGGCGGCTCGTGGCCAATAGCGGGCAACTGGCTGAACGCGCTTATCGGACAGGGCAGCGGCGTCCCGGTCTTGTTCAATACCCTGATGCTGGGAGGCAACGTCGTCGTCACCCTCGACGGCGCACGCACCGTGGGCAGCCTGGCGTTCGGCGACGGGGGCAACCAATACTCGTGGACCCTCAGCCCCGGCACGGGCGGATCCATTACGCTCAACGACGTTACTCCCGGCATCAGCGTGGACAACGGGACGGCGACCATCACGGCCGCCGTGGACGGCACCCAGGGATTGACCAAGTCGGGCGCCGGCACGCTGACGCTCTCGGGCCTCAACACATACAGTGGCACCACGACCATCAACCAGGGCACACTGCAACTGGGCAACGCCGGCACGTCCGGCCAGCTCAACCCGGCTGGCGGTATCGTCATCAACGGCACCCTGGGCTTCAATCGCAGCGACGCCGTCACGCAAGGCACGCACTTCGGCGCCATCACCTCCGGAACGGGAGGAATCACGAAGTCCGGCACCGGCACGCTGACCCTCTCCGGCGCCAACGCCTACAGCGGCGGCACGGTTCTCAACGGGGGCACCTTGGCCCTTTCCAGCGCCACCAGCCTCGGCACCGGGAACCTCTCCGTCGCCGGAAGTTCCCGCATCAATGCCACTGGCGGCGCCGGGGTGGGCCTCACGTACGCCATTCCCATCAACGTGGGTGCCGCATTGCAAATGCAGAACCCACAAAGCACAACCGGCGCCACCGCGACGTTCAGCGGCCAACTCACCGGATCCAGCAACATCTCCATCGTCAACGGGGGTGGGAACGGCATCCTCGCGGGCATCGCCTTCACGCATGCGAACAACACCTTTACCGGCAGCATCATCATGCCGGCGGGAAGCGTAGCGGGGGACGACCGTTTCAGCTTCAACAGCATCGGCGACGGCGGCACCTTCACCTTCAACAAGGCAGGCCACCAGAACGCGATCATCTACACCGGTTCCGCAAATATCATATTCCAAACGCGGCGGATCACCATCGGCACCAGCTTCGGCTACGCCAGCGGCTTCGACGGCGGAGGCGTGACGCCCATCAACCGGTTCATGAACAACGGCTCCGGCACGGTCAGGTTCAACAGCAACCTGACTCTCACCACGACCGCCACGAGCAGCTATTTCTTCTTCGACGGCTCGAACTCGGGCGACAACACCTTTGCCGGAATCATTTCCAACCCGTCTGGCGCAACCCTGCTGGGCATCGGGAAGAACGGCACGGGTAGATGGATCCTGACGGGCGCGAACGGGTTTGACGGCGAGGTTGTGATCACCACCGGCACCTTGTCAGTCAACTCCGTTGCGGCGGCAAGCACGTCCGACCAACCGCTCGGCAATAACACGGTTGTCCAATTGGGCCACCAGAGCAATAGCGGCACCCTCGAATACACGGGTGGCGCCGGCAGCACGGACAAACAAGTCCGGATTGGCAACACGACCGCTGCTCAAACGGGCGCGGGCAGCATCCTCAACAACGGCACCGGTTCGCTGACGTTCTCCAGCGCCACCTTCAATCCCACCATCAGCGGCATCACCGCCACCCGCACCTTGACCTTGGGTGGCGCCTACACCGGCAGCGCCAACGAGATCCAGGGCATCATCCAAAACAACAACGGCACGACGGGCAAAATCAACCTGACCAAGACCGGCTCCAGCACCTGGACGCTCTCCGGCGTCAACGCC
>CAYOBW010000568.1:0-2609 GCA_964402115.1 uncultured Victivallales bacterium | reverse complement strand
CAAGATTCCGGAGATCCGTTATGAGGATCCCAGCGAGACGAGTCTAACGTCTTTCGGCGGACTTGTCATCTTCCAATCGCTTTTTCGGCGATTGCGGATCCGGCAGGAATTGCAGCGTTGCTTTGGCCATCTGCGCTGCAGCGCGATCTATCCCACCGCGGTGGTCGTGCTGTGGCTGACCACGCATTTGCTGTTGGGTTTCCGGAAACTTCGCGATCGGGATTACTATGCAGAAGATCCGCTGGTGCAGCGCGTGCTGGGGCTTCGTCGATTGCCGGACGTCGCGACGATCAGCAGGTGCTTGAATGAGATGGATTCAACCGCCGTGAGCGCCTATGGCAAGTACGTGCGGGAGTTGGTACTGGATCGGTTGGAGCAAGAACAACTGACGCGCGTGACCCTGGATTTTGACGGCTCGGTCCTGTCCACCGCACGGCATGCCGAAGGCACGGCTATCGGCTTCAACAAGAAGAAGAAAGGGGCCCGCAGCTATTATCCCTTGTATTGCACGGTGGCGCAAACCGCGCAGATCTTGGATCTGCACCACCGGCCGGGCAATGTCCACGATTCCAACGGCGCCCGCCCGTTCATCCGCGAGTGCGTGGAGCACGTGCGAGAGCGTTTGCCTGGGGCCAAGCTGGAGGCCCGACTGGACAGCGCGTTCTTTGACCAGAAACTGCTAGTTGCTCTGGCTCTGGACAACGTGGATTTCACGGCCACGGCGCCCTTCGAGCGGTTTACCAAGCTGAAAGGCCTCATCGAAAATCGCCAGCACTGGGAGCGTATCGATGACACCTGGTCGTACTTCGAATGCGACTGGAAGCCCGAGTGTTGGCTGGTGACTTTTCGGATCGTGGTGCTGCGGCAGAAGAAGGCCCAGCCCACCAAAGGTCCGCTGCAACTGGACTTGTTTGAACCCAAGAGCCACGTCTACGAATACCAAGCGATCGTCGCAGGGAAAAAGTCGGGAGCCAAGGCCGTGATGGAATTTCACCATGGCCGGGGTTCGCAGGAAGGCATCTTTGCCGAGGCCAAGAGTCATTGCCAAATGGAATACGTCCCCGTGCGGGGCTTATGCGGCAACCAGGTGTATTGCTGGTCGGCCGTCCTGGCCCACAATCTGACGCGCGAATTGCAGATGCAATCGGCGGACCGTCAGCATCCAACGACTCCCAAACGTCGAAACCTGTGGGGCTTCGAGACGCTGGGCACTTTGCGCCAGCGCCTGATTCGTCGCGCCGGACGCCTGATTCGCCCCCAAGGCCGGCTGACTCTGGTGCTCAGCGGCAGTGATCAGGTTCGCCAGGACATAACCCGCTACCTGAACCTGTAGCATCGTCCGCCTCGCTTAGGTTTCGCACGATTAGACGACGACCATCGGTCACTCTATGCGCCGGTTAGGGCAACTCCCGCGCACCGCCTCTGCGACCGTTGCAATCTCGTCATTTTTCTGCAACGTTTGGGTGTATGCTTCATGAGTTTGTTCATTTCTCAAAGTTCCGCCGTTCTCCCGCTGGAAGGATTTCATCCGTGTCGAGCTTCACGCTGGTCGCTTGATTCACGCTGACAGCGCGCCGTTTGCCGGAGAGCAGGTCAAGGTAAGCGAAGCACGCGTCGGTGGTGAGCCCGGCGACGTTGATCTTGCTGCCGCTCGGATTGCACACGACCCACTCGACGCGGTCTTTGTCCAATTTGCACCGCAGGACGGAGGCGGACGGGGTGTCGAGCAGGGCTTCGATGCCTTCGGCTCCGGCGGTCGAGGCGTGTTCGCCGCCAAGCCATTCGATCTTCGCGCCTATCATATTGGAGTTAGCAGCCGGGCGCGAACGATAGGGAGCGTGCGGCCAATAAAGTTGGGTGACATGCTGGAGTTCAGCGGCTTTCGCATCGGCCTGCCACACGTAGCGCAGTTGTCCGGGCACGGGCGCGGTGCGTGGGTCGGTGGCGGTGCGATCGATGACTTGCAGTTTCGCATCGGGCTTGGGCGCAAACCACACGAGCAGATCATAGGTTGGCGAGTTCAGCGGATTGTCCTGGTTGTCGGTGCCACGCGGCTGGCTGAAGAAGGTGTTCGCATAGTGCGGGCCTACTTGCGGGCCGATGTTCTGCGTATTCCAGATCGGGCCAAGTCGCGCGGGGAAACTGGCCTCGAAGGCTGCGACGTCGCGGACGACAAGGAAGCGGTTCTTGATGAAGGCGAACTGTCGCGTGACCTTCACGGGCAGCGCCTCCCAATCACTCGTCTCGACCAGGGCAAAGGTGGCATGCCGCGCATCTTCAAACACGGGCACGGTTACTCGTGCACTCGCCGATTCACCTTTGCTCCAGCCTCCCCGGCCCCAGGTCTCGCCAATCTGCCCGACAGGTAGCTTCCGGTAGCGCCGCTCGATCTTCCCGCTCAGGTCTTCGATGACGAGCCGATTCTGCTCCGATCCGCCTTTCGCGGAGATGGCCTGCGTGAAGGGTGCGCCCCAGCGGGTGAGGCCGATGATGCCGCCGGGATTCAGCGGGTCCGCACCCACGAAAAGATCCACCAGTGCATACAGGTCTCCGGGATTCCATCCGCTGCGAAAGACGAGTTTGCTGGGCACATCGTTATCGAGCACGAG
>CAYOBW010000567.1:0-2639 GCA_964402115.1 uncultured Victivallales bacterium | reverse complement strand
CGCGGTTGGGACTGCCGAGGTCGGAACGAACGCTGGCCGACGCCCTGAAAGCCCATGCCTATACCGTCCACATCTGGCCTCCTGAGCCGAACGACGAGTCGCCCGCGCAGCCGGCGCCGCAGCTCCCACCACAATACAACGCGCGAAGTGAGCTGACCGCAACCGTAGACCGTGGCGATAACGTCGTCAATTTTGAACTCGCGTCGAGGAGCCCCGTGGTGCAACCCGTCAGCATTCGATAGCCTGAACAGACTCTCGCGAACAGGGGTCAGGGCCCTTTCCGGGCAACGTGGCATCGCGAATAAGCGCTGAACCGAGGGGACTTGAAAGTCAAGCGTGACGCGGAACAAGGCTTATACCGATATCGTCCAGACCGTTTTCAACACGCCCCTGGTCCGGCTGAACCGAGTCATTCCGCGCAGGCAGGCGTCGGTCTTCGTCAAACTCGAGTTCTTCAACCCATTGTCCAGCGTCAAGGACCGTATTGGGCGGGCCATGATCGAGGCCGCCGCCAACGCCGGCCAACTCACCTCGGAGACCGAAATCATCGAGCCGACGAGCGGGAACACCGGCCCTAAGGCTGAGCCGGGATCACTCGCGGTGCCGGCCTCAAACCTGGCACCGCCTGGATCTGGATGCGAGCGTTTTGCTGTTGAGCGTATTTGTCGTACAGGCGGTAGGCTTCCGGCTGGGCCTTCTTTAGTTCGTCGCGGCTCTTGGCGGAGTATTTCTCCGTCGTTTCCTTGCCGTCCTTTTTTCGGGTCACTTCCATTTGCACACCGCCAGCCGCATCTTCCGTGATCTTGACCCGCAGGTCGTTTTCCGTCACTTCGATTTGCTTCACGCCATTGGCGATTTGAATCCGTCGCTGCTGGTTGCCAGCCCCCGCGTTCATCTGGATTTGCACCTGGACTTGCTGGCCCGCGATTGGCCATCCCTGGACGATGGGCACCAACGGAGGGGCGATCTCGACGGGTTTCGCGGAATTCAGAGCCTCCTTGGCCCGCCGTGCGGCCGCCGGGTGGTCGCTGGCGACGATCTTCTGCAGCGCTTCCTGGGCCGCCTTCTTGCTTGCCTCCTCCCCGTCCTGACTGTGTTTTCGCAGGATTTCGATGGCTCGGAGTGTCGCCTCGCGACTGGTGCCCAGAGCCGCTTCGACCAGTGCGGGGACCGCTTCCCTGCCGGCCTCGTCAAGTCGGCGCGAAGCTTCGTTGCGGTCGGCAAAGCGGTCGGAATCCAGTTGTTGAATCCACTGGGAAAACCGACCCACGCCGGCGGTTTCAGCCGCTAAATTCGGCGCAGACGGCGGGGTGTCCGCGAATCCGCAGTCCGGTGCCCCGCAAATCGCCGCGATCAATAGGCTGCAGACCGTCGCGAACCGAGACATGGCACGTCTCCCGTTTCAAAATGTCCAATCGAAGGGAAATGCCCAACCGGAATTGTAACGCATCTCGGCAACGACGGGAAAACGGTTTGCAGGAAAACTGTTTGCTTGATTTAATGCCTTCCTGGCTGAAATGCGGAAAACGCACCCCACTGATTGGTTATTAGTCGTGGCGATTTCGATTGGAGCCGCGACGAGAGATTTCCTTGTCCTTGGTGGTCAAGGAATACAATCTCGATGCAAGTACTTGAATTTGCGGTACTTAGACATTTTGGATCAATCTTGACGGAGATTGTACAGCCGTTATAATCTGCGCAGTTGGCAAATTCGGTAAATTCGGAAGAACCGGATAAGCCAAGTGGATGGATCGGTCGAGGGATGTGTGCTATCTGAGCACATCGCGGGGCTTTGTTCGACAAGGTAGCTCAAGGCTAACTGAGTCGGCTAGGAAGGATTTGACGAGAGCCATGAGTACGAAAACTGTTTTTACGACCGGCGAGGCCGCCAAGATCTGCAAAGTCTCCCAACAAACGATCATCCGTTGCTTCGACAACGGGTCGCTGAAGGGATTCCGCGTGCCTGGCAGCAAGTTCCGCCGTATTCCGCGCGATCAGCTGTTCGCGTTCATGCGAGACAACGGAATTCCCACGGACGCGTTGGAAAGCGGCAAACGCAAAGTGCTGATTGTCGACGACGACGAAGAGCTTGTCGAACTGCTGACGGACGTGTTTGAAAAAGACGCCCGATTCGACATCCGAACGGCCAATAACGGCTTCGATGCGGGGATGCTGGTCCGCGAATTTCGACCGGATCTGGTGGTGCTGGACGTGATGTTGCCGGATATCAATGGCAAGGAAGTCTGCCAGCGAATTCGCAGCGATGACACGTTGGAAGCGGTCAAAATCATCTGCATTTCGGGTATGGTCGAACAAGACAAGGTGGCCGAGTTGAAGCTGGCCGGAGCGAACGACTTTATGCACAAGCCGTTCAATGTCGACCGACTGCTGGACCGGGCGTGCGATCTGTTGGAGATCGAACGAGCGATGGTCGCTTGAGTTTCCAACGGCGCTGCCTGGGCGTCAAACAAGGTTCACCACGCGTGCTGTGCGTAATCGTCGGCACGCGTGTTTCGTTTGTCCGCACGCATGATTCGATTACCCACGTTGATCGCCGATTGTCTGCAATGGCAGTTGCCGCTTTCCGACGACGGCGTCTGCGGCTTGTTCGGCGGTTTGCTGGCGGATGACCTGGACCA
>CAYOBW010000566.1:0-2645 GCA_964402115.1 uncultured Victivallales bacterium | reverse complement strand
CTGGTACGTCAACTCGTTGTGTGCCGGTGAGAGCCAGGTGCCCACGCGGTCCACGCCGGCGCGTTTCAGGCCTGCGGCCAGACGCGGCAGCGCGTCGAGACCCGTTCGGAATCGCGCGTCGTCACCGCGAAAATCCACGGGCAGTCCGGCGGCGGCGAAGACGATGTGTTTGGCTAGCATGTCGCCGAGCAGATCGGACAGCTCGCCGTCGCTCAGGCCGACCAGGAACTCGGCGTTGGGTTCGACGGCGTCAAATCCGTACCGCTGCGCCAGAGCCAGCGACTCGCGCTGGTCCGCCCGCACGCCGATTGACCCGGGGCTCAGGGCAATCTTCATGCGCTGACGCGGGGCGGACGCTTCCGCAGCAAACAGCCGTTTGGGAAGGCAAAACGCCGCCGCGCCTGCCAACGTCGCGCGGCTCACAAATTCACGTCGAGAATAGAGGACCGTCATCGTTATTGCTCCTGTGTTGCAACATGATTGTTCTTCGCAAGTATACCAAAAACAGGAAACCATGCGGTGGTGAAAGCAGGCCAGCAGGAAGCAGAACGCCTGCCTCGGCAAACAACCGAATTGACAGCCCCAGACTTGGTTGCTCGAATAGCCGGCATGAGCGACGGTTTGACGCCCCTACCCCTGCGGCCAACCACGGCGCGGCGTTTCCTGCCGTTGGTGGTCGTTCTCGTGGCACTGGCCCTTGGGGTTCTGGCCGACTGCGCGATGCCCTTGCCGGTGCCGGCCTGGCTGGCCGCCTGCAGCGGTGGACTGCTGGGCTGGTTCTTCCTCTGGTTTCTGCGCCGCGACCGCGTGGCCGCCCTGGTGTTGCTGCTGGCGGTCGGCTGCGCTGGCGGCGCTAGGCATCACGAGCGTTGGAACGTGTATCGCGCGGATGAACTTGGACGCGCCGCAGGGGACGCCCCACAGCCCATTTGTCTGCAGGCAGTGGCATTGAATTCTCCCCGTCGCGTCGCGGCGCCGCCGGACAACCCGCTTCGCACCCGACCAGTCGGCGAACGCTCGCGACTGCAGGTCAGCGTCGTGCAGGTGCGGAACGGACAGGCGTGGCACTCTGCTTCGGGAACGGCCGAGTTGTATGTGGACGGCCACTTGCTGGGAGTCCGTGCTGGCGATCGCCTGCAATTATTCGCCTTGTTCCAGCGGCCGCCCTGCCCGCTGAATCCCGGTGGCTTTGACTTGGCATGGCATCGCCGCTGCGATCGGCAATTATTCCAGCTGGACGCCCGCTTTCCGGACTCGGTTACGGTGCTCGCCCCCGGGTCGTTCTGGAACTGGCGCCGCGCGCTGGCCGCGCTGCGCGATCCCTGCCATGAACTGCTTTGGGGATACCTCCAGGAACGTCAAGCCGGCTTGGCAGCGGCCTTGCTGTTGGGCGCCCGCGAGCACGTGGATTGGGAGCGGACGGAGCCTTTTGTCACCACGGGAACCATTCACTTGCTGGCCATCTCCGGAGTCCATGTAGGAATCCTGGCGCTGGGGTTCTGGTGGATCGCGCGGCTCCTGGCTCTCCCACGCACGGTGGCCATCGGCGGTGCGACCGCTTTCGTCGTCTTGTACGCCCTGTTGACCGACGCTGGCCCGCCGGTGGTCCGTGCAGCGATCCTGGTGATCGCCTTCTGCCTGGCGCGTCTGTCCGCGCGCCGCGCGTCCGGTTTCAACGCATTGGCCGCCGCGGCGGTGGCCGTGGTCGCTTGGAGTCCCTCCGCGATGCTTCAGGCAGGCACCCAGTTGTCGTTCCTGGCGGTCGCCACGATCTATCTATTGAACCCGTATCTGGCGACGCCGGGTACGCCCGATCCGTTGACGCGGCTGATCGAACAGAGCCGTCCTTGGTACGTGCGATGGAGAAAAGGCTTCGCTTTGGGATTGGGCAACCTGCTCTTGATCAGTGCGGCGATTTGGCTGGTGACGCTGCCGCTGACCGCCTACCGCTACCACTTGATCTCGCCCATCGCCCTTGTGCTGAACCCAGTGGCATGGCTTCCGGTCAGCGTGGCCCTGTTTGCTGGCTTCGGGGTCCTGGTTTTCGGCTGGTTGCTGCCGCCGGTCGGGTACGCGTGCGGCTGGATCTGCAATCAGAGCCTGAGCTTGTTGGAATGGATGGTCGATGCAGCAGACAGGGCCAGCGCCGGCCACGTCTGGACTCCGGCCCCGGCTGGGTGGTGGGTTCTGGGGTTCTACTGTGGCCTGGCGGTTTGGGCCATTTGGTTCCGACGCCGTTTGCCAGCTCGCTGGTGCCTGACGGCGCTGGCTCTGTGGTTCGGGCTAGGTGCGATGACGACTGTCCGTCAGGTTCCGGGGTTGGCCAGCCGATCGGATGCATTGGTCTGTACATTTCTGGCCGTGGGGCATGGGGCGTGTACGGTCGTGGAGCTGCCTCATGGCCAGACACTGCTGTATGATGCCGGCAGCATGAGCGCTCCCGAGGCCACGGCACGGACGATCGCCGAATTCCTCTGGTCGCGGCGGATCACGCACCTGGATGCCGTCCTCCTGACGCATGCTGACGCCGACCACTACAACGCGCTGCCCGAGCTGTTGGAGCGTTTTTCTGTCGGCGCCGTGTATGCCTCGCCGGTGATGTTCGAAAACCGAGCCCCGGCCTTGGCGGCGCTGCAGGATGCCCT
>CAYOBW010000565.1:0-2655 GCA_964402115.1 uncultured Victivallales bacterium | reverse complement strand
CTGCCAGCGGTCACGTGGAACCAGCCAGGTCCGGTCACCCCAGGAACCAGCCACTTTGGAGGTTGAGGACTCGCGGTAGGGCCACTCAGACCGCCCGCTATGGTACCACTTCCAAGGCGGCCATGTGGCGTGGAGTTCAGGGTTTCCTGCCCTTCGTTGGTCCGGCCCAAAAACGCGCGGGCCGTTAAGCGGGAACTCGGGCGGGTCAGAGAGCACCAGAGAGCTCCGGGCGCCTCTCGGCGTTCTCGGGGTCGATGGACGGCTCTCGCGAGCCGAGGAGAGAGCGCCGGCCGGAGGCCGAGAGCGGGCCGGGGCGCGTCACAAAGCCCTTTGCGCGAACGCAGTTTGTGGCGGGGACGGAGAGCGGGGAGGGCTACGGGCTGGCCGCTAACGAACAAGCCCCGCAAGTGCGGGGCTTGATAGGAATGGCTCCCCAGATGGAACAACCTGCGAACATCATCCCCAAGGACTTATGACTCCAGACTACGGTTCTGGCGACTCTCGTTGCCCTACTACATCCAGCTCGACGAGCGCCTCCAGACCGTGCAGTTCGGACCGCTG
Organism: uncultured Victivallales bacterium; assembly: GCA_964402115.1. GTDB lineage: Bacteria > Verrucomicrobiota > Kiritimatiellia > UBA8416 > CAYOBW01 > CAYOBW01. Next base: position 2,094 of record CAYOBW010000565.1, on the reverse strand, counting down.
CCCCGCGGCTTGGAGGAGGCGCGTACCATCACCCAGCGCCAACTCCGCGACGTGCTGCGCGCTGCCCGGCGCGAGCAGGAGTTGGACGCCAAGCCCAACCTCGTGGTCGAGGCGCAGCGCTACGCCGACATCCTCGGCCGCAACCCCGAACTGACCAAGGGCCGAGTCGCCGCAGAACTCGGCGTTTCGCGCATCCGCGTCTACCAGATGCTCAGTGTGCTCAAGCTGCCTCATGCCATCCTCGACTTCATCCTAGGCCAAGACACACCCGAGGCCAGGGAGGTGCTGACTGAACGGCGCCTCCGCCCCCTGACCCAGGTCAAGGACGCGCATCAGCAACTGGTCCTGTTCCGCCAGTTGCTGCAGGGCGGCGGGCTTCCCACGGCGTTCGAGACGCCCGACTGACGATGCCGCCAGTGCCGATCGCGTCACCCTGGCCAGACCGGGTCGCGTGTGCTGCGGCACGGAGCGATGGTGGGTAGGCCAGGGGAGCGCCTGTCGCGCAAGGCAGGCGTCGGTTTCCGTGGATCGTCGATAGGCGATCTCCTATGATGCACTCCGGCACCCCAGGAGTGGCAGGAAGGGAGTCCGCGTTTCACCTGCCCGGACGCAGGCAATGGCGGGGGTAGCGGGGGGCGAGGCCTGGCGCGTCACCCTCGTCCCCTGGCGAGGGACGCCACCAGGCAGGCCTTGCATGGCATCTTCCTATGCCGCTGCCGGTCCGCGCCGCTGGGCCTTGCACGTCGAGGCCATCAGGTGCTGTTGTTTGTCGTCCGAACTCGCGGGTCCGGGTTGTGTCTGGTGTTCCCACGCCGTGCCGGGACCGCAGGCATAGCGGACGTGGATCGAAACCGTGACGAACCACTTGTCGCTCGTATGCCCGCCCAACCCCGCCGGGAGGCGGCGTCATTCCCAGCGGCGCGAGCAGCAGGGCGGTGAGAAGTGTGAGGGTGGTTTTCACAAGCGCACATCTCGAGTCTGGGGTCAACGGACCGTTGGCCAACGCGAGATCACCATCACTTCACTCGAGGACGAGGAGGCCCGGACACGCCTGGCGCTGTACGAGGTGGGCCAGCCGCATTGGGAGCCGGTGCCCGCGCAGTCCGGGTCTGTCGTATCCGTGCCGCCGGCGACGGGGCGCAAGGTGACCTCCTGGTCGCCGAAACGGTAGCGGATCACGTCTTCGGCAGGCAGCGCCGGGGCCACGGCCTGCCGCACGGCAGGGCTCAGGAAGTCCGCGGTGAGCAGCCAGCGGCCCTGCCCGTCCGCAAGGACGCCCTGCGCGTCAGCCTGCTGCCGCACCCGCTCAGGTGGTAGGCCAGCAGCAGCGCCGAGCGGTACTCCTCGGGCGAGTGGCCCGGGTAGCCTTGCAGCCCCCACAGGTCCGGGGTTACCCACAGGGGTGTCCCATACTGGATCGAGGCGCCCAGAGCGCACGCCACGTAGGCGGGCGACCAGGCTTCATCGAGGACCTTCGTTCCGGCCGTACAACCCGCCCGCGCGAAAGTGTGAAACATCACCGGCGTGACGTGCTCGGTGAACAGGCACAGGCCATGGCGCTGATGCTGGTCCACCAGGGCGGCGACCGCGGCCGTGTGGGCGTCAGCCGCTTGCGCCAGGGTCCAGCCCGCGGGGTCGAAGATGGCCGGCCGGTCCAGGCCCGGCACGGCGTTGGCGTTGTTCTGGTGGTGCTCAGGTTCATCGTACATCACCCCCACCACGTTCCGGCAGTGCCCCAGCTCGGCCAGGAGTTCGTCCGGAAAGAGGAAGAAACGCCGGCCATCGGGCCGGCAGAACCAGGAAGTGCTTCTTCCATGCCTGTCCTCGATGTAGTGCCGGTGCCGTTGGCACTATACCGGTGCCGGGGCCACGGCACTCGCTTCTTGCCGGCAGATCACCTCCGTCGCCCTGCGCCCGACACAAGCGACCACCGCGAGCGACACCGCTCGCCTCCCACCCCCTGCCAGATAGCCCCGAGCGGCGGAACCCGCGTCTGTACTCCTAGATCAGCTTTTTGAAAGCGCCAAGCTCCACCCCGGCCAGGTGGGTTCGGGCGGGGCGGGCCGGCGGCGTCCCCCAAACCGGGTGTCACCC
>CAYOBW010000564.1:0-2670 GCA_964402115.1 uncultured Victivallales bacterium | reverse complement strand
TCGTGCTCGACATGGAGCGTGCCGCGTCCGAAATCCGCGCGTTCCTGACCGGCGGCGACGCGCGGGGAGGCGCAAAGAAGACATGATCCGCCGGCTGGTCACAGGCGATCGGATGACGTATGGGCTGCGCACCCGCTACTACCCCAAAACCCGCATGGGACAGGGCATCGTGCGCATGGCGCCCTGGATCAACGTCACGCTGCTGGTCATGTTCTTCCTGCTGCTGAACAAGCAGCTCGTCATGCAACCCGGCGTGATCGTGAAACTGCCCGTCACGCCCTTCCGCGAAGGGACCCTCTCCGACCTCATCGCCGTGGTGCTGTTCGTGACCGACCCTGTCAACCAGCGGCGCGACGAGATCGTGTTCTTCGACGACGAACGCTATGTGCTGCGCCAGCCGGAGGATGTCGACAAACTGCGGGGCGCTTTCCAGGCCAGCGTGCGCAAGCGACCGGCGAGCGATCTGGTGCTGCTGGCGGACCGTCGGATCGAGCACGGCACCATCGCGGCGCTGATGGATCTGGCGGCGGAGGCGGGTATTCAACGGGTCAACCTGGCCACGCGGCCGGAGTAGGAACGGTCGCGACAACGCGACGGAAAAGACACATGCACAAGCGCATAAGGAGAGTGATTTCGCGCACGCTGGCGCTCGCGCCCTCGCTGCTCCTGGCCTCGGTCTGGTGGCTGCTGTGGCTGCTGTGGCCCTCCGGACTGGCCACGGCACGGGGGCAGCGGCTGCCCGCCCCGCGCGCCACGTACGTGAAGCTGGCGCCGAATGCCGAATCGCCGCTGCTGATGCCGGACCTGTTCGGACGTCGAACGCCCCTCGGGTTCGCCGTGGAAGACCGTGCGCGTGCGGAAGCCCTGGTCGGGCTACCCGAACGCGACGCGACGCTGCCACGCTACCTGGACTGGCAGGAAGCGGACCGGCCTGCCCGCCTGGCCGTGCAGGGCGTGCCTGCAACCGACCGGGCAGCGGTCGCCGCTGGCGCCGCGGACCTGCTGCCGACAGCCCCGGCGTTCAAACTGCCGCCGCGCAGGCCAAGGGAGCTGGCCGTCGTGCCGGACCACCGCCTGCGCACGGTCGGTTTCCACGTGCCGGCGGCGGCCCTGACGAACGCGCCGAGGATGGAGCAATCGTGGATGGCGGTCGTACGGGTGCTGACCGACGACGCCGGGTACGTGTCCCACGCGCTGATCGAGCAGGGCACGGCGGACGGGCAATTCGATCAAGAGGCCCTCCGCCTGGCGCGGTTGGGGCGGGTAGCGCCCGCGCACGGCGGGTCCGAAGGCAACGTGGTGGTCAATTACGGCACCCCATGACGGGATGCGCGGTGGAAGTCCGGACCGGACAGAGGAGCGAGTTCAACATGAGCGTGCGCATCGTCAAATGGCAACCCCACGAGGAGAACGAGACACTCCTGGCCTTCTTGAAGCGCCCGGCTTTCGACGAGAACGCGGAGCAGGTGGCCCATACCGTGCTGGAGGACATCCGGCTGAACGGCAGCAAGGCCGTGCTCAAGTACATCGAGGAGTTCGACGGTGTGCGTCTGAGGCCTGCCGATCTGGCCGTCACCAAGGCGGAACTCGCCGAGGCGCGCAGCTCGGTCGCCGCCGACGTCAAGGCCGCCATGCGCGAGGCGCACCGGCGCATCGCGGCGTTTGCCCAGTCGGGGCTGCGCAAGGACTGGTCCACCTCCAGCCCGCGCGGCGGCACACTCGGTGAACAGTACGTGCCTCTCGACCGCGTCGGCGTGTATGTGCCCGGCGGCGCGGCGCCGCTGGCCTCCACCGCCCTCATGACGGTCACGCTCGCGAAGGTAGCCGGGGTCCCGGAGATCGTCGCCTGCACGCCGTGCGGCCCGACCGGGCAGGTCGCACCCGAGGTGCTCTTTGCGCTGGAACTCTCCGGGGCGACGGAGATTTACCGCGTCGGCGGCATCCAGGCCATCGGCATGCTGGCGTTCGGCACACGCTACGTGGCCCCTGTGCAGAAAATCGTCGGACCGGGCGGCGCCTTCGTAACCGCAGCCAAGCGACAGGTTTATGGCTGCGTGGCGCTGGACCTCGTCGCCGGCCCGAGTGAAATCGCCATCCTGGCGGACACGACCGCCGACCCGCGCCATGTCGCCGCCGACCTGCTCTCGCAGGCCGAACACGGCACAGGGCACGAGAAGGCCCTCCTGGTCACCCCCTCGGCCAGCCTGGCCAACGCCGTGGCGGCGGAACTGGAGCAGCAGGCCGCCACGCTCAGCCGCGAGAAACTCGTGCGCGAGGTGATGAAGAAGGGCATGCTGATCGTCGTCGTCGGCAACCTCGACGAGGGCATGAACATCTGCAACGCCTTCGCCCCGGAACATCTGGAGCTGATGATCCGCGAGCCCAAGGGCTGGCTGCGCAAGGTGCGCGCCGCGGGCGCCGTCTTCGTTGGCTCCTGGACGCCGGAGTGCGCGGGGGACTTCGTGGCCGGCCCCAGCCACGTGCTCCCCACCGGCGGCGCGGCACGCATGTTCTCCGGGCTGACCGTGGACGACTTCCGGCGCCGGACGAGTTTCATCGCCTTCACGCGCGCCGACCTCTACGACACGCTGCCCGTCATCGAGGTGTTCGGCCGCATCGAGGGCCTCGACGCCCACGCCCGCTCTGCCCGGATCCGGTTCGAGTAGCAGG
>CAYOBW010000563.1:0-2717 GCA_964402115.1 uncultured Victivallales bacterium | reverse complement strand
AGCGCAGCGCCAGCGTGTGGTCTGCCGAGGACGCACCACGGAGGCACGGAAACACGGAGCAGCGAAACGATGCCAGGAGGTTCGCGCAAAGCCGAGACTGGCGACCCGCACCGTTCATCCTTGGCTCTATCCAGGCGCAAGTCGCCAGTTTCGGCTTTGCGCGAACGGCTTGCGGGGGGAGGCAGAGGAGGCTGTTCTCACAGGACCATGCGTTTAATGCCATGCTTGAGGACGGGGACATTGAAGTTGATCAGCAGGCCGACCCGGCACCCGGTCAACTTCATACGCCATCATGTCTGCTGCGCCTCCTCTTCTTCTCACCACAGCTGTTGCGTGAATGCGTCTCCGCTTGCGTGTATCCTGTATATCGCAGCATGAGCACAGGCTGCAAGCGGAGCCGCATTCACGCAACCTCCGCTCCGTGTTTCCGTGCCTCCGTGGTGAGTGCTCGCCACTCACTGCTAGCGCGCTTGAGTCAATCAGCCACCCAGTTGTGGGAATTGCCGTCGCGCAGCTTTTGTGGTGAACGGCCAGGCTAGTGTGCTGTCATGCAAATGCGATGACAGAATGTGCAAAGGCTTGTCATTCCGAGCGCAGCGAGGAATCTCGGGCTCATCGAGAAGTCGAGATCCTTCGCTTCGCTCAGGATGACGAGCGCGTCTTGCAGGACTATTTGCCTGACAGCACACTTGGCGCAAACTCCTTGCGTGCATTGACCTACAGCCTACAGCCTAAACCCCTACAGCCTATAGCCTTTCCCGGGTCAGCCAACCTCAATCTCCGTGACGATCTCGCTCGTGTCGGTCCGCACGACTGTCTGCAGCACGGGGATCTCGTCGCGCTGCAGGTAGTAGAGCGACTCCCAGCCCTGCACGATGGACTGCGAGACTTCCCTGCCGTTTGCCGTCACGCGCAACGTGCAGACATTGGACGCGCAGGCGCCCCCCCGCAGGGTCCAAACCAGCTCCGGCGCCAGGCGCCAGCGCAGGATCGCGCGGTGGGCGAACCCGCCAATGCGGTCGGTAACAAGGAATCCCTTTGGCGTCAGCTCCAGCCGCCGCGAATGCCGGGCGCCCCGCCAATCCGTGTAGGCGGCCTCGACGGAGGGGCAGGGGGTGTCGCTGTTGAAGCGGCGGGACAGTCTGGGCCAACGGCCGTAGAGGAAGCGGCTGAGTCTCGGCATCTGGTCGTGATCGTCGAACGCGATCGTGTTGTGCGCCGCGACGCTGGGGAAGTACTCCTGCCACGGCGCTTCGCAGTTGTAGCTGTAGCTCCCGCCGTCCCGCAGCAGGTTGACGCCGTCTGCCCAGACGTCAACGTGCAGCAGATCGCCATGCGCGGGACGGTGCCTGAATGCGGTTGGACACCGCATCAGCGCCCGGGCCCGCGGCCCGCGCAGCAGCGCGTAACCGCCGTCCGGAAAGAGCTGGTGGCCATGGGTCTCGCGGCGTCGTGGCTCCTCCTCCCCAAGGGGGGCACCCAGCCACGCGGCCAATGCATCCCAGGGGCCGGCCGGAAGCCACCGACGACTCTCGATGACGGCGCCAACCGCCTGAACCGTGGGGCGGAAGTCGAGATAGTCGCAGTTTGTCAGCGGTAACAGCAGGGCACCGTCATTGGCACCGAGATTCGGGCCCCGGCCCGTTTCCTCGTCAACCATGGCGGCCAGCCAGCGCCCCGCGGTCCCCAACCGGCCCCGCACATCTTCGGCGAACGCGATGTTGTTTGCACGTCCCAGCTGAACCGCCCACAGGTAGATCTGAAGCATCAGGCGGTGGTAGTTCGTGGAGTGCTGGGTGAAAGACCCGTCGTCGTAGATCAGTTCCCGTGCCTGCTGCTCGAGCAGCCGCCGGCCCGTCGTCGTCCAGGCAGCGTTCCCCAGCACGATGCCTGCCGTGAAGAGCCCCGCGGCTTCGCTGATGCCGTGGTTGTTCTTCTGGCTGAGTGCGTAGCCGATGTTTGCCTCGATGCGGCGGGCGGAGACGGCGATCATCTGCGCCAGCCTGTCGCAGCGAGCGGGGGTGGTTGCCCGGGAAGGGAGAAAGGCGTGGTAGCCTGCCAGCCAGGCCAGCAGGCGGATGGCGGTCTCCTGCCCGCAGCGCCAATTGGGGCCGCATTGCGGGGGATTGCAGCGCCGCCACTCTTCGACCGCGCTCCAGAAGGCCTCGGCATACCGAACGTCCCCTGTGGCGCGTGAAGCGCTTGCCAGCGGGTAGGTGAAAGCGAACCGGCTCTGCTCCCAGACGCACTTGATGTCGCCGTTGCCGTATTCAGACACCAACGACCAATGGCGCATGTCGGGTTCACTGTGAGTCCCCCGAAATGGGTCAGCGAACCAGTCGGGAGGGAACGCCCCGGCATGCTCGTGGCAACTGAAGTACCGAAGCCTGCCCGCCAGAATCGCATCCGCGGCGGCGACAGCCGTGGGGGACCGAGCGATGGGACCGGGAAAGAAGTGGTGGTCCGCGAACCGGGCGCCGGGTTCGTGGTCCCACTCCGTGCACGGGAGTTTGCGCTGCCAGTAGGCAGGGCTCCGCCGCATGGCATACCACAGGCGATACGCAGCCCAGCGCGGGCCCATCGCGGACAGCACGGCAAAGGGATTCATCCTAGAAACCGCAGATGACGCAGATAGGGCATTCAGGGGCAACATCCTGAGAGGTGAAGACGCTGGCTCGTGTCGCGTCTGTTCCCTCTCCACGGTGGGGACGATCTTC
>CAYOBW010000562.1:0-2720 GCA_964402115.1 uncultured Victivallales bacterium | reverse complement strand
GGTCCTCGGTCACGATGCGCGGAAAGGCCACGATGACCGCGTCCTGCTCCAGGGAACCGGAGCCCCTCAAGTCCGAGAGTTCCGGTTCGCCGCCCACCGTCCGGGTCGTGATGGGACGGTTCAACTGGGATTCGCACCCTGCGCCCTGAATGGTGCTACGCGCCGCTGGTGAGCATGGCGCAAAAGGGAAGCACGGTTGAGGAAATGGCCGCCCCCTGCTCCCAACCGCCAGTAGCCCAGCGGGCTCAAACTTGCGATCAAGCCGGCATCCGGACAAACCCGACGCTCCCGCCCAAGAATATACGTTTGCCACGTCCCATACAAAAATGTTTGTAAAACCAATCGTCAAAAAAACCACTTGATAATAGTATCATTTTCTGATATTATAATGCCGTGGAGAGAAATCACCGCAAAACTCTGGAAGCCATTTTCGAAAAACCTGAGCGGGCTAATATCCCCTGGAGGGAAGTCGAAGCCTTGTTTATCGCTCTGGGCGCCGAGATCTCAGAAGGCAATGGCTCACGAGTGCGGGTTGCCTTGAAGGATGTCCGGGCGGTTTTTCACCGTCCGCATCCGCGCAAAGAAACCAATAAAGGAGCGGTTAAGTCTGTTCGCAGGTTTCTCGAATCGGCAGGAGTAAAGCCATGATGGAATATAAAGGTTATATCGGTAAAGTTGAAATTGACGACGAAGCAGGCATTTTGTACGGGGAAGTTATTAATGTCCGTGATGTAATCACTTTTGAAGGCATCAGCGTTGATGAAATTCAAACGGCATTTCGGGAATCAATTGATGATTATCTTGACTTTTGCGCTCAACGCGGTGAATCACCTGAAAAGCCATTTTCAGGAAAGTTTGTGGTTCGTCTGCCCGCCGAGTTACATCGCCAGGCCTACATTCAGGCAAAACTGAATGATAAGAGCCTGAACGGCTGGGTGACAGAAGTTTTACAAACAGCGCTTAAAAACCGTTGAGGCTTAAATCCAGGAACGTGTCCATAAAGCGCATAGTTAGATATGTGGGGCGCCTCGACTCCTGATCCCGAGCATTGTCCACGCCCGCCCACAGCCTAGAAGGCATGTCCGTGAACCCGCTCGGGAAGGGCACCCTAGGGGACTGTGACCGTTGGGCAATCAAGAGTAAATTAAAATTGTATTTGAATCAATATATAGTTTTGTGGTTGAGATCGGGAAAAGTCAATTCAGGGTTTTAATTGGTCATGTTTCAGTCTCCTGCCATTCTCTCTATCCTCCTCGGGTTATCCGCCCTGCTGGCGGTATATTTGGCTGCCTGGGCGCATTTCCATTACCGGGTACCGGCAAGCGCGGGAATTTTCCTTCCTGATGCTGGGAGTAGCAATCTATTCGTTAGGGTATTCATTCGAGATTTCCAGCACTACACTTGAAGATGCTTTCCTGGCAATCCGCTTTGAATACATCGGCCTAAGTTTCATTCCATCCCTGGTACTGCTTTTTACGTTACATTTTATCCGGCGCAAGCCGCTGCCCAAAGTCCTAACGGCGCTCTTGCTGGTCATCCCGATCATCACCCTCGTCATGGTTTTCACCTCGTCCGCTCACGATCTATATTATATTCATCCCCGCCTGGTCAGTACTGGTTTTTTTCTGGCATTCGATTTTGAACCAGGTCCCTGGTACAAGGTCACCGTTGCCTGGATGGAACTGAGCACCGGCAGCGCTTTTCTCTTATTGCTTCTTAATGCGGTACGCGTCCCGCCCAGGCAAAAACGGCAAGCAATTACCATTGCCATCAGTATATTCCTGCCCATCTTTTTTTCCATCCTTTACCTTCTCGATCTAATTCCCGGGAAGCCCGCCAAGATTGATCTGACGGCCTTGAGCATGCTTGCGACGGGCTTGTTGTGCGCCTTTTCCCTCTTTAAACTGGGATTATTTGAACTCGTTCCCGCAGCAAGAGAGTTGGCGCTCGACTCAATTCAAGGCAGCTTTCTGGTGCTGGACAACCATGAAAACCTGCAGGATATGAATCAGGTTGCCTGGCGACTGCCCGGCGCGATGGATTTCCGAATTGGGAGCCCGCTGCCAAAAGGAAATTCGCTGGCAGAGCAATTGACCCCCCTGCTAAAGATAGAAGTAAATCAACTTGAATTTTCGGCGGAACTTCCCGACCACTCAATCCATTTCTATCGCGCCACTGCACACCCTATCCGGACTAAAACTCGCCAGAATCAAGGCTTGTCAATTCTGGTCAATGATGTCACCGAAACCGTTGGATTGATGAAAAAGCTTAACCTGCAGGCCACCACTGATGAAATGACAGACACCTATAACCGCCGCTACCTGATGCAATTGGGCGCCCAGGCGTTAAAACGTGCCTGCCGCGACGGGACCCACCTCGGAATCATCATGATGGACCTGGATTATTTCAAGCAGGTCAACGATGCCCATGGCCACCAGGCCGGAGACGAAGTACTGCGCAGCATTGCGAAATGCTTCCAAGGAGGCTTGCGAGACGGCGATATATTGGGACGCTATGGCGGCGAGGAATTTTTGGCGTTTCTTCCCGGTGCCGATTTGGCCGATGTCATACAGATCGCCGAGCGGCTTCGGCAGCAGATTGGGAATTTGGCAGTTCCTTTTGACGAAAAGAAGATCTCCGTCACCGCCAGTTTTGGTGTGCACGCTTTTTACCGAATGTTCTGCAAAGCTCCCGGCTTTAGGCGTGGAGATGTAAGGAAC
>CAYOBW010000561.1:0-2724 GCA_964402115.1 uncultured Victivallales bacterium | reverse complement strand
GTGCCCGTAAAGTTGGCGTTGTTCGTAACGGTCAAGCTGGCGCTGGCGGTGTTGGAAATGCCGTCCGTCGAGACCAGCACCAGGCTGTTCGCCGTGCTGGTGCCGCTCAGCAGGGTGCTGGAGTTCTCGCTGATGCTGACCGCGCCGCCGCTGCTGAATGTCAGCGAGCCAATGTTCAGGCTGTCGCTCGTCTGGTTGCCCAGGTCGATCGACGTGCCGGTGAAGCTGGCGTTGTTCGTCACCGTCAGACTAGCCGAGGCCGTGTTGGTCAGGCTGGCTGTGGACGCCAGCACCAGGCTGTTGGCCGTGTTGGTGCCGGTCAGCAGGGTGCTGCTATTCTCGCTCACGCTGACCGCACCGGTGGCGTTGAACGTCAGCGTGCCAAAGTTTGCCGTGTCGCTCGTTTGATTACCCAGGTCGATCGCCGTGCCACTGAACGAGGCGTTGGCGGTGACGGTCAGGCTGGCCGAGGCCGCGTTGGTCAGCTCGGCCGCCGAACTGAGCGTCAGGCTGTCCGCGGTGTTGATGCCGGTCAGTTGCGTGCTGGAATCCTCGCTGATCTGCACCGCACCGGCGGAGGTCAACGTCAGGGAACCGAAGTTCAACAGGTCGCCGGGGCGATTGCCCAGGTCGATCACCGTGCCGCTCAGGCTGGCCAAGCCCGCCACGGACAGGTTGGTCGCCGCCTCGCTGTCGATGGTGCCCGTCGAAGCCAGAACCAGGCTGGCGGCCGTATTAAGCCCGGTCAGCCGGGTGCTGGAGTCCTCGCTCAGGCTGACCGCTCCGCCGGACGAGAAGGTCAGCGAACCGAAGTTCAACGTGTCGCCGGCTTGATTGCCCAGATCGATCGCGGTGCCGTTGAGGCTGGCGTTGTTCGTGACCGTCAGGCTGGCCGAGGCCGCGTTGGTGATGCCGTTGGTGGAGACCAACGTCAGGTTGTCCGCGGTGCTCACGCCGCTCAATTGCGTGCTGCTGTCCTCGCTCACGCTTACCGCCGCGGTGGCCGAGAACCTCAACGAACCGAAATGCAGCGTGTCGCCCGTCTGATTGCCCAGATCGATCGTGGTGCCGCCGAAGCTGGCTTGATTCGTCACGGTCAAACTGCTGGCGGCCAGGTTCGTGAGGCCGGCCGTCGATGCCAGAGCCAAGCTGGCGGCCCTGTTAGGCCCGGCCAGCCGCGTGCTGGAGTCCTCCCGCAGGCCGACCGCTCCGCCGCTGGCAAAGGTCAACGAACCGAAGTTCAGGCTGTCGTCGGTCTGGTTGCCCAAGTCGATCGACGTGCCGCTCAGGAACACCTCGTTGGTCACGTTCACGCTCGCGGAGGCCGCGTTCGTAATCCCGGCCAGCGAGGCCAGCGTCCAGCGGCTGGCCGTGTTCGTGCCGCTCAGCTGCACGCTGGAATCCTCGCTCACGTTCACGGCGCCGGCGGCAGCGAACGTCAGCGAGCCGAAGTTCAGGATGTCGCCCAGTTGGTTCCCCAAGGTCAGGAACGTGCCGCTGAGACTGGCGTTGTTCGTCACCGTCACGTTCGCGGTCGTCGTGTTGGTGATCGAACCGGCCGCGGTCAGCGTCAGACTCTGGGCGCTGTTCGTGCCGCACAACACAATGTCCGAGTCCTCGCTGACGTGTACCGCCCCGGAGGAGTTGAAGGCAAAACAGCCAGCGCCGAGCGTATCGCCGGTCTGGTTGCCCAAGTCGATCGAAGTCCCGTTCAGGCTGGCGTTGGCGGTCACGGTCAAGCTGGCCGAGGCGGCATTGCTGATGCCGGCGGTCGAGACCAGGGTCAGGCTACTGGCCGTGCTCGTGCCGCTCCACTGCGTGCTCGAGTTTTCGTTCACCCGAACCGCACCTGCGGAAGCCACCGTCAGCGAGCCGAAGTCAATCGTATCGCCGGTCTGGTTGCCCAGATCGATCGACGTGCCGGCGAAGCTCGCGTTGCCGGTCACACTCAGGCTGGCCCCGGCCCCGTTCGTGATCCCGCCGGCGGCCGTAATGCTCAGCGCCGCTACGTTGCTCACCGTGCCGGTCACCGTGATGCTGCCGCCCGCCTCGATCGTCACCTGGCCACCGTTGGTCGTCCCGCCGGCGATCGTCAGCCCATCCGCCTCAGTCACGGAAAAGTCCTGACTGGCGGCCGTCAGCGTGAAGGTCAGCGTGTTGACGGACGTGGACAGCGTCTGGCCGAGACGGCCCGCCGAGACGGTCAAGGCACTGGCTGTCACCTGTTTCGCCGTGGTCAGCAACGAGTTCGCCACCAGTTGGATCGTCCCGGTACTCACGTTCAATTCGTCCTGGACGTCCATATCCGCCCCGGCCGTCAGCTTGATCAGCTGCCCGTCGTAGGTCGGCAACAGCAGGACCACCAGCGTTCCGGTCACCGTCAGGTCGACGTTTGCGTGGCAGCCGGGGGCGTACAGCGTGTAATTCCCATTGACGTACGAGGGAATCGTACAAGGCGCGTTCCCGCCATCCGTCAAACCCAAGGTGGTGGCGGTATACAGGACCTCCAGTTCATCCGAGGAGCCCACGTCCGCTTCGGACGCGATCAGCTTGGGCGTCGGTATCACCTCGTTGTGGTACAGCTTGATGCGCCACGCGAGCACGTCGACTTTCGTCTGGCCCTCCGCGGTCACGTTGTCCACGTAGCCCGCCGGTTCGCGGATGGTGCCGGTGGCCTGCAAGGTAACCTGGCTGGCCTGCCGGGTCAGACCGGCCGCCTGGCCG
>CAYOBW010000560.1:0-2758 GCA_964402115.1 uncultured Victivallales bacterium | reverse complement strand
GGACCGCCGGCTCCAGGGCGATCCTTTGTCGGCGGGAGAAAGGGCGGCATGCGGGGCCGCAGGCTGGAGACGGCGGTCTCCGCCGTTATGCCGCCTGCCCGCATTTGCCTGGCACTGATGGGGTTGGAAAGGAGGGGCTTATGCCGGATAACCGAACGCGCGGCGCGCCGGCAGCGCGCTGGATCGCCAGCGGGCTGTGCGCAGGCGCGTATCTCACCCTGGCTCTGGGCGTGCCGACGTGCCTGGTTGCCGCGGAACCTTCCGCGGGAACCCTGCGCGTCAGCTGCGGCCTGGCCGGGGAACTCGAACTGAAGGCCTCAAACAAGAAGAAGGACGAAACCCGGACCTTCACCTCGACCAACTCGGTCTTCGCCGTGCCGGCCGGTCAGTACCAGCTGTGGTACTACCGGTGCACGCTCAAGGCGGGCGATGGCAAGGAGTGGCTGGCCATAACCGGACTCGAATCGCGGGACGACGATGTCTTTGCGCTCGCGGCCGGGCAGGTCAAGGAGGTGCAGGCCGGACCGCCCTTCAAAGCGAAGGTGGTGGTCACCACGCAGCCCAACCGCGCGGTTGCGCTGGACCTGAAACTGGCGGATGCGGCGAACGATACCTACCGCATCCAGCAGGCGAAGGTCGCGCAGCCCGCGGCTCCCGGTTTTGTCGTCAAGGACAAGAACGGGAAAGAGGTGTTGACCGGCGTCTTCGCCTATGGCTGAGGTGGCACATGCCGGTATTCCGGGCGAATACCAAACGATGCCGTGCTACCACTGACCGTTGTTCCGAAACTCGAAACGGGACCGTTCGCGGTGACCGTCGAGCCAACGGAGTTCACGTTCTAACGGGCCGTTCGCGCGCGCTGACTCGCCTCTCTACAGATCCAGCCACACGCGTCCCCGCAGGAAGGCGGGGCGCTCCAGCGTGTTCGTGAACCGCACCGTCTGGTTGGTGCCGGGGATCCGCGCGTAGCCCGGCAGCGGCTGCCAGGCGTCGGTGACCAGGTTCGTGCGCCGGTCGAGCGCGTAGTAGCGCTGCTTGCCGACGGTCTCCGCGCCGGGCGCCACGGTGTCGAACCAGGCGACCGGCACGTAGCCGTTCACGGTGAGCGTCAGCGCGAAGACGTTGCGCGGATCGCGCGGATCGGTGCCGGCCACGAACTCGTCGCGGTTGCGCATGCCGTCGCCGTCGTAGTCCTCGCCGGCCGCCCCGTTCGGCGCATTGGTGCTGCCGAATTGCTCCAGCTCCCACTGGTCCGGCAGGCGGTCGCCGTCGTTGTCCACGCTGTAGCCGAGCTGCACGACGTAGGCGGCGAAGGTCGCGGCCTGGGCCACGGTCTGGTACTCCGCCTTCAGCCAGTCCGCCGAACGCCGCTCGCCGGCGAGCCGCACCTCGTCCACGGTGCCGTCGAAGAAGGAGGCCGGCGTGCCGGCCCGGTTCAGGGCGCCCAGCAGCGGCGCCGCGGCGAGGTTCAGGCCGACGAACGTGCCGAGGGCTTTGGCCGTCCCGCCGTTCACCTGCCCCCAGGCCTGCCCGGCGTCCAGGGACAGGGCCAGGAAATGCCAGGCGCCCGCCGTGGCCGTGCCGACCTGCGCGGCCGCGGCGCCCAGGTGGCTGTTCCAGTAGAGGGTGCGGTTGTAGTACGCGGTCAGGTAGAACCGGTTCGTCTGCGCGCCGTCCTCGCACCCGAACAGGGCGCGCGAGGCGTTCGCGTCGGGCCGCGCCCAGGCGGTCAGCGTGAGGCGCTGGCGGTTGGCGGTGTACCAGCCGGCCGGCAGGCCGGGGTCCACGTACGCGGCTGTGCCGTTGCAGTCGCGGCCGCCGGCCACGACGCCCTCGCGCGCCGTCGTGCCGTGGTCCGCCGCGGGCGTGGCGTTGGCCGTGGCGTCGCGCACGCTCCCGGCGCCGTGCAGCACGAGGCTGTAGTTGTTGCGCCACGTCGAGCCGTCCTGCGTGTACGGGGGCGGGGTGGTCAGCGCCGCGTCGCCCCACGTCGCCCAGATGTGGCCGCCCGGCCGCAGCGCGGGCACGCGCACCCAGACGCACGACGTGCCGTTGGTGTCCCACGCCTCCACGTCGTAGCTGAGCGCCTGCACGCCGGTCTCGTCCTGGAAGCGCAGGTCGTAACCCTGCGCGGAGGCGAACTGGCTGTAGGCGAACCCCGTCAGCTGCGGGCCGAGGCGCACGAGCACGGGGAAGTCGAGCAGCGTTTCGGTCCCGGTGTAGCCGGCGAAGGTCACCTTCATGCGGCGCGCCCAGGTGGGCGGCGGCGGGCCGTAGACCGACACGTGCACCGGCTGCGAGAGGTGCTGGTAGCCGTCCAGGCCGGTGGCCACGACGGTCAGCGTGTGCTGCCCCTCGGTCTTCAGCACGTCGAGGTACGTCTCGAAGGGCGGCGTGATGTCGCGGTAGAGCAACCGCCCGTCGCTGAAGAACTCGACGTGCCGCACGCCCGCGGCCTGCAGCGCCGGATCCAGGACCGCCTCGAACAGGGAGGCTACCGGCGTGTCGAACACCGCGCCGTTGCGGGGCCAGGCGACCTCCACCGGCGCCGGCGCGCGGCCTGGCGTCGCCACGCCGCCGGCCACCCAGTTCGCGGCGGCGTTGCCGTCGCCGGTCATGCGCATGCGCCGCAGCGGCCGGCCGGAGCCGTCGGCGCCCTCGGGCCAAGGTGCGCGGTCGAAGTAGATGACCTCGTCCACGATCTCCCAGCCGAGGGGGTCGCCGGGCAGGTCGGGGGCGATGGGCCGCTCGAGGGCGA
>CAYOBW010000559.1:0-2760 GCA_964402115.1 uncultured Victivallales bacterium | reverse complement strand
CTGGTGTACTGGGAGATCGCGTCGGAGTTGTCGAGCACGCTATGTTCCTTTCTGCCTGGCAGGATAGAACATGGATTCCTTTCAATATACAATTCTGGGCATTCACGAGCGGTGTTCTAACCATCTTGTCCAGGCCGTGCACCATGGTTGGTGCCTGGGCCATCAGCGATAGACAGACGAACTCCCGATGCGCGCGATCTTGTTCGGCTTGCTGCAGTATACGATTACGGTCGGCCTTCTCGCCGCCATCTACGTGGCTTTGGCTAAAGGGGGGTTGGTGTTCGCTATTCCTCCCGGCAGCGCCACCGCCGTGTGGCCGGCTGCCGGCGCCGCCGTCGCGGCGTTACTGTTGCTGGGCTGCCGGGCCTGGCCGGGCGTTTGGCTGGGATCTGCGGTCGCGAACTTGATGACGCCGGTTACGTACGCGACCGCGCTGACGATGGCCACGGGAAATGCAATTGAAGCGGTCCTCGCGGCGTGGCTCATCGGAAGGTACCTGAACGTCGCCGAGGCCTTCGGCAAGGTTCGCGACAGTTTCGTTCTGGCTGTCGTGGCGGCTAGTTCCTGTCTGATCGCGGCGGGCACCGGCGCGACCGCCTTGTACTGGAACGAATTCGTCCGCGGGGCGGACTTCTGGCGGAACCTCTGGACCTGGTGGCTGGGCGACGTCGCTAGTCTGATGATCGTGCTGCCCCTGGCGGTGGCCTGCCAGCAACGCCGCTGGCGACCGCTGAACGGCGGATGGTGGTGGGAAATCGGACTGCTGGTGGTCTGCGTCGCAGTGATGGCGCAGTGCATCTTCGGTGGTTGGCTGCCGCCACGATACGCGGCGAACCTGATCTATGTGACCATGATCTTATTGATTTGGGTCGCGTTCCGATTTGAGCTGTTGGAGATGACCGCCTCCACCCTCCTGCTAACGGCCGCCGCCGTGTGGGGTACGTCGCGAGGGATCGGAGCCTATCCGGCGTTGCATGACTCGTTGTTCGACCTCCAGCTGTTCATGAACGTCTACGCCCTGACGGGTCTGGCGTTGGCAGGGGTCGTCGCCCAACGCCGGGCCGCTACCGTCGCTGCCCTCAGCGCCCGGGTCGACCTGCGGCGCGAGACGGTCGAGCGGAAGCGGTTGGAAAAGTGGTTTCGCCAGTTGCTGGATTCGAGTCCGGATGCCACGCTCGTCGCGCGTGAGGACGGCGCCATCGTGCTGGTGAACACAGCCGTCGAACGACTATTCGGCTATACTGCCGGGGAACTGATCGGCCAGAACATCGAGATTCTGGTTCCGGAGCGGCATCGGGAACGGCATGCGGAACATCGCGTGCGGTACCGCGCAGCGCCGCATATGCGGCTGATGGGCAGCGGGGTCGAACTCTCCGCACGCCGGAAGAACGGCCACGTATTCCCCGTCGAGATTGCCCTCGGCCCGGTGCAGGCCGACGAGGGTTACTTTGTTTTCTGCTCCGTGCGCGACATCACGGAACGGAAACTGGGGGAGCGGGCGTTGCGTGAAAGCCAGGAGCGGTTTGATCTGGCGGTGCGTGGCTCGAGCGCCGGGATTTGGGACTGGGACCTGCGCAACAACGCGGTCTTCTTCTCTCCCCTCTGGAAGAGCATGCTGGGATACAGCGAGAGAGAACTCCAAGACAACTTTGCCGAATGGGAGGCGCTGTTGCACCCGGATGACCGCGAGCGGGCGTTGGCGACCGTGCGGCAGTACCTCTCGGGGCAGCAGAACGAGTTCGAGTTGGAGCACCGGCTCCGGCATAAGAACGGGACCTATCGCTGGATTCTCGCCCGCGGGGCGGCGGTCCGAGACGCGGCGGGCAAAGCCTATCGCATGGTCGGATCGCATCTGGACATCACCAACCTCAAGCGTGCGGAGGCATCGATCCGCATGCGGGAGGTACAACTGTTGGCGGCCGCCGAGGCGCAGCGTCTGCTCCTGCCGCAATCGCCGCCGACGTTGCCGGGCTTTGACATCGCCGGCCGCTGCTACCCGGCGGAGTTCGCTGCAGGCGATCACTTCGAGTATGGCTTGCTGCCAGATGGCTCGCTCCTCGTATCCGTGGTGGACGTCAGCGGCCATGGCGTCGGTCCAGCGATTGTCACGGCGTCATTCCACGCGTGGTTTCAGTCGTTAGCGGAGGTGACCAGCGACATCGCGCACATTACGCAGACCCTGAATAGCCGCCTGTATGCGGAAACCGCAGGCGAAATGTTCATGACCGGGATCGTCGGTCGTATTGATCCCTCGCTGCGGACGCTGAGCTGCCTGAATGCCGGGCACCCGTCGGTTTACGTACTGGACGCCGCTGGTGCGGTCAAACACAAGTTTGACAGCGACACGCTTCCACTGGCCATCATGCCGGACCTGGAATTCGCCGCGCAAGCCCCCGTGACGCTTGCCGAAGACGATGTTCTCTTTTTCTTCACCGACGGAGTAGTCGAAGCCCAACGGGACGATGAACCCATGTTTGGTGTCGAACGAGCTCTCGAAGTCATTCGTCGGAACCGCCAACAGTCAGCCGCGGCGATTATCGACGCCCTGTACGCTGCCGTGTGTCAACACCTGGGGACCAGTCGCACCGAGGATGATGTCACCGTGATCGTGGTGAAAGTGGGACCAAAACCGTCGTAGGGCGGCGGCGCACCGGTCGTTACGATTCGGCCATCCGCCCGGCCGCTTCTTGCAGCGATTGTCAGGCAGCAGGACGCCTGGAAGCCCTCCACGATCGCGCCCGCGTGACACTTCAAGCCTTC
>CAYOBW010000558.1:0-2763 GCA_964402115.1 uncultured Victivallales bacterium | reverse complement strand
GGCGGAGGCCGACGAACTCGACTCCTCGCCCGATGAGGAGGAGGAGAGGTCCTCGCCCAAGGGGTCGAGGTCACCGTCGAGGTTGGTGGTCGCGTGCATCGGCGTCGTTGCCGTCCGTGTGGTGTTCTTCCGTGTCATGATCTGTCTCCCCGTCCCTCGCACCCACGCAGGGTGTGCAGGCGCCGTCCGCGCCTGCGTTTTCCGTCATTGGACTGGCTTCTTGCGCCGTGGTCTTGGATTCCTTGTCTGATCATGTTCCTCTATAGGGAGGCTGCGCGGCGGCACGTCCTCAACCTCCGTCATTCTGTCTATGCTTTTCTGCCAGTTATGTTCCTGTGTCCTTGTCACCTGTCCCCAATCCCGCGCCAGAATCCGCCGCCGAATCTCGCTGGCCGGTTCACCACTACGGCCTGTCTTGGGCATCACTCGACGCCTCTGCTGTCCTTGGCAGGGCGTAAACGTATCTGCCTTTTTGTGTCTCAAAAACTATTTCATGGTCTGTGCGAAATCTCTTCACGCCGGTGTGCTGTAGCATGAGCATCTCCCACATCACGAGTTCCTCGTACACAGAGTCACGTTCGCCCTGATCCTGAACAGTCTTGAGTTTGTCAACCCCCTCAGCGTACTTCCGAAGAGCAAACTGGACGTTGTCTTCGTTCGGGTCATGGCTCAGATGTCCGATTTCTTTGGCATCGGAGCGAACGGCATGGCTGACACATCCCGACGAAGCGATTGACAAAACCAGTAGTGCTGTAGCCAGCAACAAGGGGATTTCTGCCAGTATCCGCAAGGAACTCATTTCTAACTTCACTGACCGTCTACGAAGATGCATTCAACTCCTTCGGGACCCCTATTCCCCGTCGAATACCCATCTTCCCCATAGCCTTCCGCGCCACTCCCATGACGCAGTCTCGCCTGGGGCAGGGCGGTCTTCTCGCAATCTCCATTTACCTTCTTCACAAGAGAAATACTGCACTTTAAAGGACAGGGTTGTTCTCATTCC
Organism: uncultured Victivallales bacterium; assembly: GCA_964402115.1. GTDB lineage: Bacteria > Verrucomicrobiota > Kiritimatiellia > UBA8416 > CAYOBW01 > CAYOBW01. The sequence continues at coordinate 1,760 of CAYOBW010000558.1, read as the reverse complement.
TTGAAGATGATCCGGCTTGGGCTTGTGTCTTCTTTCGTAAGGATTACCCGGGATCCAAGGCCAACGCTTTTCGATATCCCCAACACCTCTTTCCGCCCATGGGATGTCCCAGCAGTCATGCCACAGAACACGGTGGGGGCCACAACACCATCTGTCCTTGGGATCGCTCACACGGTCGTAGTCCGCTTGGGCATGCACCCAGTAGCGGCCCCTCGCTTTCAAGGGCGTAATCTTCCTGTTCTCTATCTTGCACCCCTTGCAACACTCATCACACGAATCCCCGTCGCAAATCCACTCGATTACACCGAACGATGGATGTCGAATGGCTGCACAGCCAAACTCGACAAGCCAAAGCTCCTCAAACGCGTCTGGATCAAAACCCTCCAAGCCAAGTACATCCACCATGTCTGTCGGCCGATTCCCAACGAAACCATACAGATTGACACCGCCTCGCTCCCCGATGGGATCCCTGGTGAGCCACACCCCCAGCGCCGGGTGGTAGCACCTGTACCGCATGACATAGAGACCGGTCTCGATGTCGAACAAGTGCCCCGAGTACAGCACGCTCCAACCACACACAGATCCCACGCGTTCCGCGAACGCCGGATCGAGCACCCGCGGGGTGCCGTAGGCCTCGTACTCGTAGCGTTCAATCACAGCGCCGTCCGTCCCGACCACGGCGCACATGTCCCAATGGCTGTCCTGAAGGGCATACAGCCGCTCGTCCACCACGCCGTCCCGATCCGTGTCGCGGTCGCGCAGGATCAGATCGTTGATGCCGAGGCCCCAGACGTACTGCCGCCGCAGGTCGGCGGGGGTCGGGGTGGCGAGGCGCTCTTCGAGCAGGCGCCAGTCCGATGTGTAGTAGAGGTGCCACTCGTCCTCGCCCAGCGTTTTCTTCACGCGGAACGACCGGCCGTCGTAGGCATACTCCGCCACCACCTCCGTGCCGGCCAGCACCTTGACCAGCCGGTTCCACGCGTCGTAGACGCCGGTGAACCCCGCCTCCAGCGCTTCCGGTTGCGGGAACGCGACCATGTTGCCGGCCGGGTCGTACGCGGGTTGCGCCCACGTCGGGCCGGCCGTCGCGCCGATGGCGACCAGCTCGTTGCCGTTGTTCGCGACCCGCGGTTGGACGAGGTCCCACGCGCCGTCGCCTTGATTATCCTGCCGGAACGTGCGCCAGTTGCCGGCCTTGTCGAGGTCCCAGGCTTGCGCGAACGCCTTGTCCGTCAGCCCCGTCCCCCCCGCGTTCAGCCAGCCCCGCTGCATCTCGATAAGCCGGTTGAGGCCATCGTACCCGTACAGTTGATCCTGGCGGCTGCCATACGCGGTCGCGACCAGGTTCTCGCGGTAGAGCCGGTTGCCGTTGCGGTCGTAGCCGTGGAGCACCTGAACGAGGGCCTGCGGCCAGGCCCCCGAGGACAATGAGGACGAGGAGGAGGACGAGACGCGGTATCGCTCCCACAGCACTTCCGTGACGCGCAGGAAGCGGTCGAAGCCGCTGTAGACGCCCGGCACGCCGCCCCAGAGATCGTAGCGCACCCCCGGCTCCGGGTAGTCCATGCGCACGACCGTGCCCATGCCCAGGTACTTGAACGTGGCCAGGGGTGTGCCGTTCTCCTCGATGGCCTCCCGCCGGTTGAGGCTGTCGTTCAGGGCGCCTGCGGCCCCATAGCCATAAACGATTTGGCGTCCGTTGGGGTAGATCAGGCCGGTCTGCCGCACCTGGTTCGCGCTGCCGTCGGCGTACGCATACC
>CAYOBW010000557.1:0-2774 GCA_964402115.1 uncultured Victivallales bacterium | reverse complement strand
GCCGTCCTGGCGCCATCCGCCCGCCTGCCCGCGGCAGGTCCAGCGACGGGCGCGGCCCTGCTGCTCGGCGCACTGACCGCCTGCTTGCTCCTCGCCCCGCTCGCGCGCGCCGGCCAGGCGCTGGCCGGGCGCCTCGGCCCGCGGCCCATGGCCGCTACCGCGCTGGCGCTGGTGCTCCTCGCAACCGTTCTCACGGGCGGCAGCGCCGGTATGTGCGCGGCGCTGGCGAGCGCGGGCCTGGGCTGGCTGGCGCGCACGGGCGGTTTGCGGCCCACCCTTGGCCTTGCCCTGGTCCTGCTCCCGCTGCTCTGGCGCATGCTCGTTACGCCTGAAGCACCGCTTCCCGGAGGGCTGCCATGACAACGCTCGCCCGCCTGCTCTGTGGCGCCGCGGCAGCCGCGTGCGTGCCAGGCGTCGCGCAAGCCAGCCTCCACGGGCGGCCCCAATACCTGTTGATCGGCGCCCTCGCCGGCGTCCTGCCCGGCGTGCTGGCATGCCTCTGGCCCCGCCGCCGGCACGCCGCCGTCGAAATCGTGCCCGATCCCGCGGACCCGGACTGGTCGGCGGCGGCCGCCGCCGTGGCCGAAGCGGTCCGGCAGGTAGCCGAGACGCGCCAGCCGGTGGACGTCCACCTGCACCCCGTGCGCGGCACTGACGGCGCGTGGCTGCCCTGCGCCGTCGAGTTCGACCTTGCCGGCCGCGCCATTCGCGTGGGATCGCCCGGCCGCCCTGACCGGTTCGGGGAGCCTCGCATTCACGGCGCCAGCGCCGCCCTGCCGACAGCCATCCGCCTCGAACACACGGCGGTTATGCCTGTCGTCCCGCCCCACTCCTGCGACTTCTCGCTCGAACCCCTCGCGAATGCCGTCCAGCTCCGTTTCGCGCCCGAGCGGCGGGCAGGCAGCCACAGCCTCGCCGCGCTCGTGGCGGCGAGTCTCCTGGCCTCCGCGCTGGGCGGGTGGCACGCCGGAGCGGCAGGCGTCGCCGGCGTACTGAGCCACCTGCTCGTGGATCAGGCCAGCCACCTGGGGTGCTGCTGGTGGCGGCCTTGGCGCACCCACCGTGCGCCCGGCTGGCGCTGCTGGCCCGACGACAGCCCCACCGCGGCGTTCTGGCTCGCCTGGGGCGCGGCCCTCGTGCTGGCGTGGAGTCTGGCGCACGCCGGAGGCCTGGCGGTCAAGCCCCTCAAACTGCTTGCCGTCGGCCTTGGCTTGCCCCTCGGCCTCTTCGTCCTCGCGCGCTCCCGCGCGCGCGGCAGCCAGCCGTGACAAGACCGCACGCCGCGGCGGTTGTCCCTACGGCGCGCCGGCAAGCATGGCAGTCTCGCCAAATTGGAGAGCGCGGCCGAGGCCCAGCGCGCGCCGGATCTCCGGCTGAGCCAGCCAGTCCGAGACAGCAGCAGCAATCCCCGGCGCGCCGAGCAGAGCCTGGCAGAGCGCACAAGGGTCGAGCCGCGGGAAATCGCCGGCCAAGGCGCGCAGCGGCTCGCACTCCCCAAGCAGCTCGAGAATGCCCCGCGGCCCCCAGACCCGCAAGGCGTGGACCAGGTAGTTCCCGTCCGCCGCGGCCAGCATGCGGGCCAGCGGCGTGTGGCCTATCGCGCCCAGGCGCAACGGATCGCCGGGCGCCCGCCGCACCGGGTTGTTGCAGGCCAGGACCGTGCCATCGCAAAGGACGAGGGGCAGCGCGCACGACGCGCACGCGGCGAGAGGCAGTTCCCGCCACGGCACGGCGTCAGCCCGCAGGCCCAACCGGCTGGCCCGCCCTCGCGCGAAGACGGGCTGGGCGGCCACGGTGAACCGCTCGTGGGTCTCGCCCGCGAACGCCGCAGCGACCTCGGCAGGAATCGCCTCATCCGCACCCGTGCAAACACGCAGCACGACAAACCGCCCCCCTTCGAGACCTGCCGAAACAGCGGACCGGACATGCGCGAGCGGAACATGTTCCAAGTGATAGACGTCGGTGCTGACGTCCAGGTGGGTCAGGCCAGGCAAGCCGTCGAGGATGTCCCGCGCCACGCGCGGACTGGTTGCCCAGAACGCGCTGGTCACGACATGCACGACGAGCCCGAGCGCCCGGCAACGGGCAACCACCTGGCCCAGCACCTGCAAGTCGGAAAAGGGTTCCCCGCCGGTAATCCTGACGGCCCGCAGACTCCGACACGCCGGCAGCGCCTGAAGGAGATCCGCCAGCCACCCCGGCGCGCAACCGCCGCCAGGCGCGGCATCGACGATGCAGTGCCGACAGTGCAGGGGGCACTCGAGCGTGAGCTGTACCTCCAGGCACTCACCGTACGGCCTGCGGGGCCCCACGGCGTCAACCTGCCCGGCCTCGGACGCCATGTCATTCCCAATGGAAATGGAGGAACGACCCCAAGGGACCCAGCTTCTGCTGAACGGATAACAGGGTCCTGAGGTCGAACGTCGTGATGCTCAGCAGCTGATCCCGTTCCTTCTGATCCAGCAGGGCCCCATGCTTCTCGATCGCTGCCGGCATGTTCAGCGTCCGCAGGGCCTCTTTCATAACCGCGCCGACGATTCGTTCCTTCGTGCCACCGATCATGACCGTTCCTCCGTCGTACGAGTGACGCACCATCGCCTGGGGGCGGCGCGGGCACACGCCCGTCGAAACCGCCCACAACCCACAGGCGACCTCCGCATGCTCCAGAGCGTATCAGAGCCGGAGCGGTGGAGCAAGATCGACAACCGCAAAAACCGGCAAGGGGGCGCATTCCACCTCCGTAGGGGTTCGTTTGAGGGACGAGGAGCGGAATC
>CAYOBW010000556.1:0-2784 GCA_964402115.1 uncultured Victivallales bacterium | reverse complement strand
ACCACAGCGGCCCGGCGCTGGCGCCGATGGCGACCAGTTCGTTGCCGTTGTTCGCGACCCGCGGCTGGACGAGGTCCCACGCGCCGTCGCCCTGGCTGTCCTGCCGGAACGTGCGCCAGTTGCCTGCCTTGTCGAGGTCCCAGGCTTGCGCGAACGCCAAGTCGTGAAGTGTGAGGGGTGAAGCGTGAAGGTCCAGCAAGCCCCGCTGCATGTCCGTGACCCGGTTGAGGCCGTCGTAGGCGTAGATCGCATACGAGTCCGGACAGGGGCAATGCAGAATCGGCCCCTCGCGCTTGGGCAGCGGATGACGCGAATCCCCGACCAGAAACACGACGTCCACATCGTAGCGGGAATCTCCGCCGGCCCAGGTTTCCAAGCACGCCTGGCGGCGGTCATGGTATCCCGCCGCAGACGTGGCTCCGATGATCACTTGTTGGCGTGTCTTAGGCATAGTTCAAGCCGCCTGCCGTCGCTGAGTGGCGATCATCCAGTACAGGGCCGCAAAGGGCATGTCCATCCGTATCTTCTTCCCCTTCATGATCTGTCTCCACGACACTCGCGCCAGACACAGGGCGCGCAAGCTCCGTGCGTGTTTGGGTGTCGCGGCATGGGGTCCCTGCGGCTTTGTCCCGCATTCCTTGCCTGATCTCATCCCTTGACCACACCGGCCACCGCGCGCAACACCACCGTTTCGCCGAACTCCCCGCCGTGAGACACAGACCCGCGCCGAGCAGCCGGCACACAAACCCCCGCCATCCCCGGCGAAGCCCCACAACCCGCAGCCGTGCGCAGCAAGAGCCATGTCGCAACCGGCCCCCTTGTCCCTGACCGTTTTAAGCTGACAAGTCCACCAGCTTCTCTGGGTCGCGCACCCATCAGGGGACTTCGCGGTCCTCCGGTTGCTCTGAGATGTCTGGCTCTTGACCGAACGCTCGCCAAAAAGCCCTTAGCGGTATCCACACGTCCTTGGCTTCCCCGCCCACAAACGTGACCATAATCCCCGCAACAGGGTAGTAAACGCGGTGGTAAACGTGATCGTTCCACTGTGCGGGATGGCCCTCACGTATGCACGCCTTGATCAAGCTCGTTGACTTGCGTGAGTAGTCGTCCACAATGCAGTGCGGTTGCCCAAACTCGAACAGCACGTCCTCATACGACACACTCCTCCCGGACGAAAAAGACAAGCGGGGTGCTAGATGCCCCCTGAACGGTGTTAGACAACGGACTGGGCTCGAACTCGCGCAATGAGACGTGTCGAAGAAGAAGTGCAAGTTGACGACGATCTTCTCCTGTCCCTCGACGTGCATCACGAGACCGAGAGGAGGCACCATGGCGCTACCATACCCATCCTCGATGACACGCCCCGTATTCCTGCGAACTTGACGCAATGGCATCCCAACTTCAACCAGACTGCTGATGCCCACGCCTGGCGTGATCATGAGGTTCTCTGTGCCATGAATGCGGTTCCTTGAACACCCTGATGCGCTTGTCAACGCAGCAACGAGAAGAGCACCAGCGAGGGCGGTCTCGCGATGCAATGGCCATCGCGAGAAGGCGGTGCAGGCAGCATACACACACGGCCAACGCCACAGATGAGGTGGCAGGCGTACGCAGCACTCCTTCGGCGTTTCCAGACGTCGTGACATTAACGCTCTCCCTTCGTCAAGGTGCCGAGCGCACGAGTCAATCTCGGAACCGCATCGTTGGGAAGCGGTATCCGGTAGTAGGGGGGAGGAGGAGGGCTCGGGATATCACCGTGGAGGGTACAGCCTTTGCCCTTTTCCCGCGTCCGGCAGGTCTCCCAGATCATCTTCGCAAATGGTTGACATTGGCCCCAGTAGGAGTTGTTGAGTCTTTTCGCCTCGTCCTCCAGACACTTCCACACGTTGGGGAAGCTGTACTCGCAAGGAGAGAGGAAGTGCGGTTCTGGAATCGGTTCAGGCTTGGCGTAGAATCCATCCCACGGTGGCCGCAACGCGCCAGCGGGGGTACGCACAATGCCGTCGGCTGACCCACCATTTGGCCATGATGCGGCATTTGCGTCCACACTCCCAGAAGGCCAAGTTGTCCATTCATGTATCGGCAATCCGGTCTTGTCTGGCTTCTCCGCCTGCCAGTGCATGACCGTAACGCCCGAGTGAATCGGTTCGTCGGCAACGATTCGCCCTTTGCAGATGCAACATCCTCTCGGCGCCGCCGGGGGTTTGGGTCCTGCTGCCATTCTTCCATCAGGATCGGTTCTGTTGTGTGGCTGACTAACGCAGTATCCATACAGGTTGGCTCTATCTCTCCATCCGATGTCGTGCTCAGCGAACGTTCCGCCGTGGATGGGCCTGTGCACCCCCCAATAATCAAACAACGGATCCCGCGTCACCCACACCCCGAGCGCCGGATGGTAGTAGCGGTAGCGCATGGCGTAGAGACCGGTCTCGGCTTCGAACAGGTGCCCCGAGTACAGCACGGTCCACCCACACACCGACCCCGCGCGATCCCCGAACACCGGATTGAGCACCCGCGGGGCGCCGTAGGCCTCGTACTCGTAGCGCTCCACCACCGCGCCGTCCGCGCCGACCACCGCGCACATATCCCAGTGGCTGTCCTGCAGCGCGTACAGCCGCTCATCCAGCACACCGTCCCGATCCGTATCGCGGTCGCGCAGGATCAGGTCGTTGATGCCGAGGCCCCAGACATACTGCCGGCGCAGATCGGCGGGGGTCGGGGTGGCGAGACGCTCCTCGATCAGCCGCCAGTCCGAGGTGTAGTAGAGGTGCCACTCGTCCTCGC
>CAYOBW010000555.1:0-2789 GCA_964402115.1 uncultured Victivallales bacterium | reverse complement strand
TGGAGGCCTGGGAAGGCGGCGACAGCTATTGCTATCTCTCGGATGATGACGGCCAGACGTGGCGCGAGTCGCAGCGAGTCAAGCCGGGCGACGGCTCGTGGGAACCGGCCTGCATCGAATTGAAGGACGGCAGGGTCCTGATGCTGATGCGCACCGGCCTTGGGGGCCAATACCAAAGTGTCTCGGCGGATGGCGGCGCGACATGGAGCAACCCGGCGCCATCGCAACTGGCGGGCACGGCTGCGCCCGTGTCCATCAGCCGGGTGCCCACGACCGGCGATCTGTTGGCGATCTGGAACCATAACCCCGGCACGGCCGATGCGCAGAACCGCAACCGCAATCCACTGACGGCCGCGATTTCCCGCGACGAAGGGAAAACCTGGGAGCAGTTTCGCAACCTGGAGGACGCGCCGGACGATGCCTGGGCCTATCCTGCCGTCACGTGGGTGAACCAGGAGGCGTTGCTGACCTATTTCAACTACAAAGGCGGCCATTCGCTGCTGCTGAAAATCCTGCCGGCAAAGTGGTTCTCTCCCGCCACGGAATCACCCCTGCGATTAGACCAATCCCAGGTGATCGGCACGCACAACTCGTATCACGTCGCGCCGGACGTGGTGGCGGATGGCCTGATGCGAGCGGTCGTGCCGCGCGAGGCTGATGCCAACGCGCACACGCATCGGCCCTTGACGGAACAGCTGAAGCAACTCGGCGTGCGGCAGTTGGAACTCGACTTGTTTCTCGATCCGCGTGGCGGGTTATATGCCACCCCGTTCGCTTTGCAGGCGGCCAAGCTGCAGCAAAAAGGCGTCCCGGCCCACGATCCCGCGGGCAAACTGAAGCAGCCCGGCATCAAGATCCTGCACAGTCCCGATTTCGAGTTTCGGACGACGGTCTACACGTTGGCCGACGCGCTGAGCGAAGTTCGTGCCTGGTCGGACAAGCATCCGCGGCACTTCCCAATCTTCCTGCTGCTGGAGCTGAAGTCGGAATCCTACTCGCCACTGACAAAGCCGCTCACGTGGGATGCCGCAGCGTGCGTCGAACTGGAGCGAGAAATCTTGGCCGTCTTTCCACGCGAGCGGATCTTAACGCCCGACGACGTGCGGGGCGAGCGGCTGACATTGCGCGATGCGGTGACCGTCGGCGGTTGGCCGACGGTCGAAGCGGCGCGGGGTAAAGTTGTGTTCTTGCTGGATAACGAAGAACCCATTTGCAGCGAGTATCTCCAGCCGAGCGACATCTTGGCCGGCCGACTGCTGTTTGTCAGTGTCCCGCGAACGCATCCGGCGGCGGCTTGGATGAAACGCAACGACCCGGTCGGCTCGTTCGACGAAATTCAGTCCCTGGTGAAAGCCGGTTTCCTGGTGCGCACGCGAGCCGACGCGGGCACCGTGGAAGCGCGAGCGAACGATGGCATTCGCCGGGACAGAGCTCTCGCCAGCGGCGCGCAATTGGTCAGTACCGATTATCCCGAACCGGACTTGCGTTTTTCGGAGTATGCGGTGCGTTTCGACGGCGGTGTCGTCGTGCGGGTCAATCCGGTCACGGGCCCTACGGAACGTGCGGGCCAAGACCTCGAAGCATCAAGATGACATTGGGAGATCAGACGGAATTGGGCTTTAGGGGCAGAAAAATGGGAAAGACGAATGTTCCTAGGACAAGTTGGCTCATGTCCCAGAAAGCGAACTGGCACAGCGGTTCCACACGGCGGCGGTTCCTGTGTCGATCGGCGACAACGGCCGCCGGGTTGGCCTTAGGCATGCCTTCGTTTCTTCCCGGCTCCGCGCTGGGATTGGGGCGGGCGGCTCCCAGCGAGCGCGTCACGTTGGGCTTCATCGGCTTGGGCTGGAAAGGCTTTGAAGGCTGCTGGGGTTCGCTCCTCCAGACCTTCATCGCCGACCTCAGTTGCCAAGTTCTGGCCGTGTGCGACGTGGACCGCCGGTACTTGGAGCGGGCCAAGACCTTTGTGGACCAGACCTACGGCAACCAGGATTGCGCGACGTTCCATGACTTCCGCGACCTCATCGTCCGTCCGGACCTGGACGCCGTAGTGATCGCCACGCCGGACCATTGGCACGCGGTGCAGACGATCTGGGCCTGCCGAGCGGGCAAGGACGTCTTTTGCGAGAAACCGCTCTCGCTGACGATCCGCGAAGCGCGGGCGATGGTCGACGCCGCGCGGCGTTACAACCGCATCGTGCAAACCGGCAGCCAGAGCCGCTCCAACGGCCGCGTCCACTTCGGCTGCGAAGTCGTCCGCCAGGGGCGCATCGGCCAGGTGCGCGAAGTGTACGTTACCTGCGGGCCGCCGTCCGTGCCCTGCGACTTGCCCGCCGAACCGGTGCCGGAGTACCTGGACTGGGACCTGTGGCTGGGACCGGCCCCGTGGCGGCCCTATCATTCGAGGATTCACCCGGTCCAGTTCCGCGCCTGGTTCGACTACTCGGGCGGGGGCATGACCGATTGGGGCGCGCATCATTTCGATATTGCCCAGTGGGGGCTGGGCATGGACCACACGGGCCCGGTCGAGATCCTCCCGCCCGATGGCCAAGACCAGAAGCAGCTGACGCTCAAGTACGCCAGCGGCGTGACGGTCCATCACACGGGCTACGACGTCGGCCAGGGCGTCACGTTTGTCGGTAGCGAGGGCCGCGTGAACTTGATGGCTGTTTCCGGACGAGCCACGTTTGAGCCGGAAGAACTGGGCCGCCAATGCCGCGACCTGGAAACTCAAGCCAACGATCTTCTGGCGAACAAGGGGCACTACGCGAATTTCCTGGATTGCGTCC
>CAYOBW010000554.1:0-2799 GCA_964402115.1 uncultured Victivallales bacterium | reverse complement strand
CACGCCGCCCGCATCGCCCTGCTGGGCATCGCCGTCGACGATGAGCAAGCGCTCCTGGTCGACTGGAATACCTCCGCCCTCCTGTCGCTGAACCACAGCCTGCCGCAGGCCGCCGCCGGAACCGCGCTGAGTGAGTTCAAGCTTCTGGGCGTGCATCGGCAGGCCTGGGCGCTGGCCCAGCTCGACGAGCGCAACCCCTGGCGCACCATCCTGGCGGTCCGGAACCCACTGGACCGGGCGCTGGAAGCCGTGGCCCGCCGCGACGAGATAGACGACGACACCCTCTCCAAGCTCATCCTCGACGGCTTGGCCCACGAGGCGCCGGTCTGCAAGCGCCTCCCCGCCGCCGTCGCCATCTACGAGGCCTGCCGCCATGACCGCCACCTCCACGCCACGGCATGGGACGCCGTGGGGCAGGTGGTAGCGCCGGTGGTGGCCATCGGCGCCTACAAGGCCGGTATCAACCGCCAAGGCGTGCCGCGTGCCACTTACCGACAAGCCATGGACGTGGCAGACGCGGTTGCCGCCGCAGCTCAGCCCGATACTGCGCTCTGCTCAAGGTACCTGACCAACATCGTGCGCATCCTGTGTGACTACTCGTATGCGTACGGCACACCCGCATCTGTCCGCGACGAGTTCGTAGCGCTCTGGGAGCGCCTTAGGTGCGACGGGCGGGCCCCGGCTGCGGAGGTGAGCTAACATGCTTTGGCGCTATGGGAGTGAACCGGCAGAACGACCCTACACGATCGAGCCGGTACATGGCACTGTCACGTGGCTGTCGGTGCGAGCGGCGTGCGTGGCTGCCGGACTGATTCGCGGCGCGACGCTCGAGCATCCGGGCGAGCGGCTCGTCGAAGCGGCTAGTGAGGCATTCGGCCAGGACATCACTCGTTTCCTCAGCGCGGCGCAGGCAGTCGGGTGCACTCGACAGGCTGTCGAGGAGGCTACGCGCCGGCTGGACAACGTTCATGTCTGCTTTGGCTTGCCCGCCCCGTGCAGTAACGAGGGCCTCCTCGTCTGCACAGACTTGGCGCTGACCGTGGCCGCGCTATCGCGCCGCATCGGCTCGGTGATACTGCGTGACCGCCCTCCTTTGCTCACATGGGATCAGCTCTTTTCGACCGGCGCGGCTATCGCCGAGCCGATAGGTGGCGCGGCGCCGGCTAGCTTGGCCCTTCGGGAGCAGTTGCAGCTTCCTGAGCTTCCGCCACCAATTGCGTATGACGGACGTGTACGCAGGAAGCCGAGGACGCTGATCGTGCGAACGGGGAGCAACCAATGACTGAAGGGTATGACTGCGACAAGGGCTACGCAGCGAATGCGGCCCAGATGCGCCGGCGTATTCTGTCCGTGCTGCCGGCCGCGTCCTATGCCATGGAGACGTTGCTGTCATTGGCCGATATCGTTGCTGACGAACGTTGCGCCACGGCTGCCGTAGAGATCGGCCCGCAGCCCAGGCTACTGGTGAACCCCGGCTTCGTGGAGGAGCATTGCGCCACTGACGAGCGGCTCTTCATGCTCACCATGCATGAGCTATACCACGTCCTTCTCGGCCATACACGCCAATGGTCTCGCATCACCGATGTTGACAACATTGTCTTCGACGCCGTCATAAACTCCCTCCTGTGCCGATCGTTCCCAGAGCCCCCCTACACCGACCTGTTCACCAGCCTGTACTCGGCAACCAGCTTCCCGGAGCGGCTGTTGCGGCCACCGATAGGCTGGCCGCACTATGCCCGCGCGGCGGACGACATCGGGCCGCAGGAGCAAGCCGTGATGCGCCTGCTGTATGATCAGGCCGAAGGCGCGTCGATGGTGACGTACAGTGACGTGCGCGCCCTCCTCGCCGACGAACACGGTGGTCCGATGCCCGTGCTGCTTGGCGACCACATGGGTTCTGGCGGCTCGGGCCTGGCAGACGCCGCCGCCGCTGCCGACCCCCTATTCACGGAGATTCTGGGGCAGACCGTAGGCAACTGGCCAGACGAGCATGTCGGCCGGTTGCCGGGCAAGGGCGCTGCAGAACTGAAGAAGGCCTTCATCCCAAAGACAGTGAAGCCTCGTGCCGCCTTTCTGGGGGCGCTACGAACGCTGCTGCGAAGGGCGGGGATCATTACCGGCAAGCGCAACGGAACCCTCTCGTGGGAGGTCCAGCCGCGGACGTTTGAGCGCATGACGTTCGAGCCCACCGCCCGCGACCGAACCATAGCCGCCAAGGGCGAGCTGTGGGACACCGATCCGCTGCTCTACCAGGATGGGGTGGTGCGGCAGGCCCGGCGGCTGGCGCCGTCGGCTTCGGCGTTCGTCTACCTGGATGTGAGCGGGTCGATGAACATGGATTTGCCCTGGCTCCTCAGCGCGCTGAGTCCGCTGGTACGCGACGGTAGTGTTGACGTGCGGGTCTTCAGCACCGTGGTCGCCGAGGCCGCCAGGCAGGACTTCGCCGCCGGCCGGGTGCGGACCACGGGCGGCACCGATATCAGATGCGTCTACGGCCACCTGCTGGGCCTGCCCCAGGCAAAGACGCCGCGCAAGGCCGTCATCCTCACCGACGGCCACACGGGCCGGCCCACGCCCGACCAGTACGAGGCCACCCGGCAGCGCGGCGTCCGGTTCTACGTAGGGGTCGTCCAGGGCGGCAACGTGCGCGATCTGGCGCCCTACGTCGCGGCCACGGTCCAGCTCCCAGCACTGCGATGAGGTGTCCGGCTCGATGGGCGGTGGCCAGCCGGCTTGCACCCGTCCCCCCGCCCCTCCGGCGCGTGTGCTATCATCGGGCATCGCAGGGAGGGATCGCGC
>CAYOBW010000553.1:1820-2820 GCA_964402115.1 uncultured Victivallales bacterium | reverse complement strand
TGCATTTTGGCGTCAAACGTCTCGATGTCCTCTTGACGGATCAGCCGGATGCCGGGCTCGGGGTAAGGCAACGACATCGACTTCCAGAGCGAGATAATGCGCCCCTTGACGGCAGTCACAGCCTTGAACTTCTCGTGCTTAGTGTCGAGCAACTTTTTGCCCGCGGACAGAAATGCGCCTTCAGCCCCGAATGTGTCGGCAGCCTGAGACTTTTGTTCGGCCGTTAACGTCTTTCGCGTACCGAACCAGCTGAGCGAAACACGCACGGCCGCCATGGTCGTGCGCAACCGCTGCGACGGCGAGGTGGACGGACGGACGACGGGTTGTTCGAGCAGGGTGGTCGTAGTCATAGACTCTGATCTCCTTCGACTGTGGGTCTGGGGTTACGGGTGCTGTCAAGAACGAACAGGCGCACTGCCGGAACGGACAGGGGCCGGCAACGCTTCACGAAACAGAAGCAGCCTCGGCGGCCTGGAGACCACCGAGGCTTGAGACAGGAACAGTTGGCGGAGCGGCGTCGGGCAACGGCACCATCACGGCATCCAGCCGCTTCTTCAGCTCGTCCAGTTGTTCGGGCTTACCGGTCACTCGATTGGCTTTGACGACCAGGTCCAACCACGAGGCCTGCTCGTGGTCGCCCAGGATGATCGCGGCCGTGAGCATCTGCTGGGCCCTGCCCACGCCGATCGGGAGCTTTGGCCTGCGCTTCCGTGGCGGCAATGGCCTGTAGCGTGGCTTGGGTTTCGGGTGGAGAAGTCGCCGAGGCCAGAATTCGATGGTCATAGGTCTACACTCCTTGGGCTTGGGATGGCGATGCACGCGCAGCGTCAGCGGCGTCGGCCGCGATCTACGGGCAGAGTCGGACGGAGAATGGGAAAGAAAGTGACAGGAGGCGGCTACGTCAGTCCAATTTCCAACTGGCCTTCAACTCGGCCAGCGTGGCGAACCACTCGTGGCCGATGATGTCGGCCGGGAAGATAGCCTGCAGGGCGACCACGTA
>CAYOBW010000553.1:0-1810 GCA_964402115.1 uncultured Victivallales bacterium | reverse complement strand
CTGGGGTGAAACTCGCCGATCTGCGCGCAATGTCAGCGGCGGTGGCCGCGACGAACGGGCACAGTCGGACGGAAAGTGGGAAAGGGGCCGGAGAGGCGGCTACGTCAGTCCAATTCCCAGCTGGCCTTCAACTCAGGCAGCGTGGCGAACCGCTCGTGGCCGATGATGTCGGCCGGGAAGATAGCCTGCAGGGCGACCACGTAGGCGTCCGGCGTCAGACCGACTTCCGGCAAACCGTCGCCGTGGTACAGGCAGGGGAACGGGTATTTATTGCCTTCCTGACCGTGAACCAGAACGTGATCCAAGTCGAGCACTTGACCAGACGGACCGTAGTGGCGTTCATCTTCCGGGTAATCGGCGAGGTTCTCATCCGGCACGGTGATCAGGTGTGCGAACTTCTCGTTGCTGGCCAACTCGTCCAGGGCGTCGCTTGGGCTGTCGGCCTCCACGGCGAGGAACAGGGGGCAGAAACCACCTTCGATCTCGATCAGCCACGTCTTGCCGAACCGGTCGCCGGGATTCAGTACCGGGATGTCTTTCAACGCTTGTCCTTTGAATTTGCCAGAAGCCTTGATCTCGCACACGCGGGTTCCTCCATTGAAAGAATTGGGATGTTGCTCGTCGACGGACTGCAGGGTGTCTCAGGCGACGGCAATCTCGCTCTGGGCGCCGCAGGCGGAGAGTTGGCGGGGGGCCGTTTGCCTCCACTCCGGCATCCTCGAAGCAGAGACAAATGCCGTTCTATTGCATCACGCCAAGCCCAACGCCTCACGGCCTACAAGGTGGCCGTACTCGTCAAAACCAAGGGTCATCAGGATGTCACCGGTGAGACGCATGGCGGCGTCCACAACGCCTTCGTCATCACTTCGCAGTTCGGAGAGGCGACGGAGCAGGATCGGAAGTGATTCAACGCTGACGACGCATTCCAAGGTGCGGCACAGGACGTGCTTGCCAGCGGTCCGTTTGCCACCCTCGTACCGGTCGCCTCGTTCGCGGCAGAAGCAGGCTTCCAGGTGGCTGTCGATGCCGATATTCACGGCGTCAACCACGGCGCGGATTTCGTTGGTGTCTGTCAACGACATCGTGTATGTCTCACCAGCCATCGCCTTGCGGACGGCGTGGTAGGTCACTTTGCCGGTGCCGGTGTCGATGTTGCACATGCGTAGATTCCTCTTCTATCTCTGGTGCCGGTGTCGTCGTGCCCTCGTCGTCTTCCCATCGTCAGTGAGCATGGAACAGGGACAGCGGACGAGTGGACCCGTGCCCATTGCTGGTTTCCAAGAAACGAACACCGGCAGATGATCCATTGCGGATCATCTGCCGGTGTGGCCAAGCGGGTTAACGACGGCCAGGCTATCGCGATGTGGGAACGCGGCAGAGCAGATCAGTTGCTCAGCGGGTTGCGGCGGACCTTCCGGCGAGGCCCTGGCTGAGCGCCGTCGCCCTGGTAGATTCCGCCGCGGTCGGCATCGAGGCAGCGCCCGCTGGCCCAAGCCCGCAGCCGCTCCACGGACTCCGCAGCCGTCACCGCCACCGGCACGACGTTCTGGGCGGCTTGCACCAGCGGCAAGTCGAGTAGAGCCGCGAGTCGGCAGCAACTTCGTACCTCCGCGCCCGTCCACTGCTCGTCGTTGGGCAGTTTCTGAGCCGGGTCCAACTCGAACTGCCGCAAGTACAGGTCCCAGATCAGCCGCCGCTCCTGCGGCCCGGGCAGGTTCAGGAAGAAAATTCCGTCGAACCGTTCCGCTCGACCGAACTCCGGCGGCAACTTCGAGATGTCGTTGCACGTGGCGACCAGGTACACATCCGT
>CAYOBW010000552.1:0-2820 GCA_964402115.1 uncultured Victivallales bacterium | reverse complement strand
CGACCGACGTGCGTAATTCCGCCGGTTTGGCTCAACCTCAGCCCCGGTTCTCGCCGATAGATATTTAGTCCGTCGGTGTCTCTGTAGTAGTTAAACTGCAACGAATACAGCGACTTTGACGGAGCCGTCAAGAACTTTTTAGAATCAATCGATCTGAGCCGCTGCTCGCAGGAAGCGAGCCGTCGAGGGAAAGACGCCAGCGGCGTAGTTCCCTTGCGGGCGATACGAATCATGGAGGATGGTATGGCGATAGCCGTGGCGCCGGTCCGACACTTTGGTCAATCGTCCACCCCGGTCAAGAGCGAAGCCGCTCGACAGGACATTCTGGAAGTCTGGAAGGCGTACAAGGCGGATCCGAACAGCACTCCGCTGCGAAACCGCCTGGTGGAGGAGTATCTGCCGCTGGTCAAGTACAACGGCGAGCGGATTTGGGCGAGGCTGCCGGACGGCGTCGAATTGGACGACCTGATTTCCGCCGGCGTGTTCGGACTGATGGATGCCATCGATTCCTTCGATCTGACGCGAGGCGTCAAGTTCGAGACCTATTGCGTGCCTCGGATCCGCGGCGCGATGCTGGATGAATTGCGAACCATGGACTGGGTGCCGCGACTGGTCCGCTCCAAAGCCAGCAAACTGCAGGAGGCGACGAAGCAACTGGAGACGTCCCTGGGCCGGCATCCTACCGAGCAGGAACTCTCCCAGCACATGAGTCTCAGCCTGCCTGAGTTGGAGAAGATGATCCTCGAGGCCAGTGCCGTCAACCTGATCAGTCTGAACAAGAAGTGGTACGAGACCGACAGCTACAAAGACGTCCGCGAAATCGACATCTTGGAAGACAAGAAGGGGGAAGACCCCACGCGGCGGATTCAAAAGGCCGACTTGATGCGGCTGGTCACCAAGGGCCTCAATCGCAACGAACGGCTGATCATCATCCTGTACTACTACGAAGAGCTGACGATGAAGGAAATCGGGGCCACGCTCGACCTGAGCGAGAGCCGCGTCAGCCAGATGCACAGCAGCATCGTCCAGCGTCTTCAGTCGCAACTGGGCCGCCGCCGCCCCGAATTCGGGACCTGAGGACGGTGGGACTCATGCCCCCGCTCGATCCGCAAGCCGCTCGGCAATTCGCCGTCGAGGTGGTCAGTCGTCTGCGTGAAGCGGGTTTCACCGCACTTTGGGCCGGCGGGTGCGTGCGGGATCAGCTGCTGGGATTGCTGCCCAAGGACTACGACGTCGCAACGGACGCCACGCCGGAGCAGATTCGCGGGGTCTTCGGACGACGCCAGACGCTGACCATCGGCCAGGCGTTTGGCGTGATCACGGTCCTCGGCCCGCCCGGCGCTGGGCAGATCGAAGTCGCAACGTTTCGCCGCGACGTGGGCTACAGCGACGGGCGGCGTCCGGACCAGGTCACGTTTTGCGACGCTCAAGAGGACGCCCTGCGGCGCGACTTTACGATCAACGGCATGTTCTTCGATCCGCTGGACAACCACGTGGTCGATTACGTCGGCGGCCAGGCGGATCTGCAGCGCGGCCTGGTGCGGGCGATCGGCGATCCGGTCGCCCGCTTTGCTGAGGATCGGCTGCGGATGCTGCGTGCGGTGCGTTTCACGGCGACGTTCCATTTCGCCCTGGACCCCGGCACGCTGGCTGCCATCCAGCACCACGCGTCCGAGATTGTCGTGGTCAGCGTCGAGCGGATCGGCGCGGAACTGCGGCGGATGCTGGTGGACAAGAATCGTGCCCTCGCCGTCGAGTTGCTCGTCGCCTCCGGATTGATGCCCCTCGTCTTTCCGGAACTGAGCGGCCTTGTTCCGACCACGCCAACGGACGCACCGTCGATCGCCTGGCAGACCACCATGACCATCCTCCGGTGCCTGCAAACGTCGAGTTTCCAGGTCGCCTTGGCAACGTTGATTCGTGAAGCGTTCCGCGACGAGTCGTGCGGCACGGCAGATATCGAGCCTCTGTGCCGCCGACTGAAGCTCACCGTCGCGGATCGCAAGGAAGCCGAATTCCTGCTGCGGCACGAATCCGCGATCCGAACGGCCCGCAGACTGCCGTGGCCCCAACTGCAACGGATCTTGATCCAAGAAGGCGCCGTCGATCTGTTGAGCTACGGCCGAGCCGTGGCCGAAGTGGTGGACGGCCACACCGCCGACATCGACTACGCGGCCGAGCGGTTGGCCTTGCCGCCGGACCAGCTGAATCCGCCGCCGCTGCTCACCGGCGATGACCTGCAGCGACTGGGCATCCCGACCGGCCCCGCCTATAAACGCATTCTTGACGCCGTGCGGGATGCCCAGTTGGACGGTCGCATCCTAGGTTCACCGGAAGCACTGGAACTGGCCAAGCATCTGTGGGCACAGTCTAATTGCGTATAATCCTGGTGGAGCGAATCGTCAGTCACCCGTAAAGAAACCAGCGTCGTGCCGATTCACGATTGGAGCCGCGTCGATTCGGGGATCTTTCACGACTTCCATCAAGCCTGGACGATCGAGATCCGCAACACGCTGAATGCCGGGGGGGCCGCCGGGGTTTTTCGCCATGGCGGAGCAGATCCTGGGTGGCCCGATTTCTGATGTCAAAGCGATCTTGGACGAGATCGAAGATGCGTCGTTCGAGCTACCGCCCGACAAACGGCTGATCGAGGCCGCCTACGCGGCCGGCTATCTGCCGACGGCCTATGTCGAGCCAGTGGCGGTCGGCGACGTACTGTCGGAGATGCCCATCTTTCCAGGACTCATCGGCCCCGCTTGGCCATTGCCCGCTTGACCGCTTCGCCCATGTCGGCCGGGCTGTCCGCGACTTCGATGCCGG
>CAYOBW010000551.1:0-2828 GCA_964402115.1 uncultured Victivallales bacterium | reverse complement strand
TGACGCCGATCGGCCGCGGCCAGCGCGAGCTGATCATCGGCGACCGCAAGACGGGGAAGACCGCGATTGCCGTGGACACCATCATCAACCAGCGCGGCCAGGACGTCTGGTGCTTCTACGTCGCCATCGGGCAGAAACGTTCCACCGTGCTGCAGGTGCTCGAGACGCTGAAGAAGCACGGCGCGATGGAATACACCACGATCGTGGCCGCCACGGCCTCCGACCCGGCGCCCATGCAGTTCCTCGCCCCCTACACCGGCTGCACGATGGCGGAGCACTACCGCGACTCCGGCCGGCATGCGCTGATCGTGTACGACGACCTGACCAAGCAGGCGCAGGCTTACCGCCAGCTCTCGCTGCTCCTGCGGCGCCCGCCCGGGCGCGAAGCGTTTCCGGGCGACGTGTTCTACCTGCACAGCCGGCTGCTCGAGCGCGCCGCCAAGCTCAGCCCGGCGCGCGGCGGCGGGTCGCTCACGGCCCTCCCCATCGTCGAAACGCAGGCCAACGACATCTCGGCCTACATCCCGACAAACGTCGTCTCGATCACCGACGGGCAGATCTTCCTCGAGACCGACGCCTTCAACGGCGGCCAGCGCCCGGCCATGAACCCCGGCATCTCGGTCTCCCGCGTGGGCGGCGATGCGCAGATCAAGGCCATGAAGAAGGTGGCGGGATCGCTGCGCCTCGACCTGGCGCAGTACCGCGAGCTGGCCGGCTTCTCGCAGTTCGCCTCCGACCTCGACGCGTCCACCCGCAAGCAGCTTGACCGCGGGCAGCGCCTCATGCAGATCATGAAGCAGGACGTCCATGCGCCGCTGGCCGTCGGACTCCAGGTGGCCATCATCTACGCCAGCACCCAGGGCTACCTGGACGCCTTTCCGGTCGACCGCATGCGCGCGTTCGAATCCGGCCTTTTCCAGGCGCTGGAGCGAGAGCCGCGCGACTACCTGAAGCTGGTCGCGCACCACAAGGAACTCACCCCCGAAGTCAAAGCCGCGCTGGATGCGGTGCTCACCCGCCTGGCCGGCGACAGGCCCAACGCCTAGCCACAGGGGCCGCCATGCCCACGCTGAAAGACTACACGCGCAAGCTCGCCCGGCTGAAGAGCACGCGCAAGATGACCAAGACCATGAAAATGGTCGCGGCCAACAAGCTGCGCCGGGCCCAGGCCGCCGAGCGGCACGTGACGGCCTTCCGCGGCCAGCTCACGGCCCGCCTGGCACAGCTGGGCGTACCGCTCGATCCCGAGCGTTTCCCGCTGCTGGCGGCGCCGCGGGCGGTCAGGCGCGTGCTGATCCTGGTCTGCACGTCCGATCGCGGCCTGTGCGCGGGCTTCAACAACAACCTGAACCGCCTCGTGCTCGAGCAGCTGTCGGCGTACCGGGAAACCGGCGTCGCCGTCGACCTGGTCTTCGCGGGCCGGCGGGGCCACCAGTTCTTCCGCACGCGCGGCCACGACGGCCAGGCCTTCAACCTCGCCTCCGCCACCCCCGCGTTCGCCCAGACCATGCTCGTCGGCGCCACCCTGCGCCAGGCGTTCCTCGCGCAGCGCTGCGACGAGGTGTGGCTCGCCTTCAACACCTTCCGCTCGGTGCTCACGCAGATCCCCGCCCTGGAGCGCCTGCTGCCGCTGGACACTGCCGCCCTCCCGGGCGCGGCGGGGGAAACGCCACCCGCCGTCGCGGACCTCATCCTGCAGCCGAGCCCGACCGCCGTGCTTGAGGTCCTGCTGCCGTGGATCGTCAACCTCCGCATCCACCACGCCCTCGTCAACACCGCGGTCGGCGAACAGGCGGCGCGGATGACGGCCATGGACAATGCCACACGCAACGCCGACAGCCTGATCGCGAAGTACACGCTGCTCCGCAACCGGGCGCGGCAAAGCACAATCACACGGGAATTGATCGAAATCGTCGCCGGCGCGGAAGCGCTCAAGTAGCCCGCCGGGGCAAGGAACTACGCATGCATGCTTCAGCCATCGCCACCACGCAGGGCCGGGTCACACAGGTGCTCGGCGCCGTTGTCGACGTCGAATTCCAGGACGGCAACCTGCCGCCCATTCTTTCGGCGCTGCAGGTCACCAACCCCCTCGTCAGCGACCGCGAGTGGAACCTCACGCTCGAGATCTCCCAACACCTCGGCGAGTTCACCGTGCGGACGATTGCCATGGACAGCACGGACGGCCTGGTGCGCGGCGCGCCCGTGCGCAACACCGGCAGCCAGATGACCATGCCCGTCGGGCCGGCCACGCTCGGGCGCGTGCTGAATCTCCTGGGCGAGCCGATCGACGGGGAAGGGCCCGTGCTGTGCGACAAGCGTATGCCGATCCACCGGCTGGCCCCGCCCTTCGACCAGCAGGAAACGACGGAGTCGATGCTGGTGACGGGCATCAAGGTCATCGATCTGCTCGCCCCGTACCGCAAGGGCGGCAAGATCGGGCTCTTCGGCGGCGCGGGCGTCGGCAAGACCGTGCTCATCCAGGAGCTGATCCACAACATCGCCACCAAGCACGGCGGCTATTCCGTCTTCGCGGGCGTCGGCGAACGCACCCGGGAAGGCACCGCGCTGTACCGCGAAATGAAGGAATCCGGCGTCATCAGCAAGACGTCGATGATCTTCGGACAGATGAACGAACCGCCGGGCGCGCGGGCGCGCGTGGCGCTCTCGGCCCTGACCGTGGCGGAGTTCTTCCGCGACGAGCTGCGGCAGGACGTGCTGCTGTTCATCGACAACATCTTCCGCTTTACGCAGGCAGGCTCCGAGGTGTCGGCCCTGCTCGGCCGCATTCCCTCGGCCGTGGGTTACCAGCCCACGCTCGGCACCGAGAT
>CAYOBW010000550.1:0-2846 GCA_964402115.1 uncultured Victivallales bacterium | reverse complement strand
CTGCCCCGCCTCCTGCACGTGGTTCGATTCCGTGAAGCCGAAGGCGTTGACGAGCACAGCCTCCGTCCGACCGTCGCTGTCCAGGGCTCTTGCGCGCAAGCGCTTCTGCTCGCCGGCCTCGTACGGCCATTCCATCGTCCGATGGCCCGTGCCCCAGTCGGCCGTACCCGGGATACCCATCAACGGATCCCACAGCCTGGCGCTTTGCATAGGATTGCCGGGCTCAGCCGTGTGGTCCCACCACGCGGCGGGGTTGAGGCAATCCTGAGCGATCAGGCGGAAATTGGAGAGATGTGGACAGAAGCGTTCCCCGCACCAGCACCAAGTGGGCCGGTCCGCTTCGTAACGCGACAACCGCCTGCGGAGGGGAGCGTCTGTGACAGGCAAGTCGAGCCCGCTGAACGTGCGCAGTTCCACAACGCGCGGCCGTTCGGCGAGATAGTTGGCGTCCGCGAAAAGACCACCATGGTCGGGTGCGTAGGCCCAAGCGCCACCGAGATAACGGTGCTGCGCGTCCCCGCTGGCCGTCCACTCCGCGGTGGAGGCCCAGGCGCGCAGCCAGCCGGTGTCCGGTTCGTAGGCCAGGACCGTCGTTTGTCCATCCGGATGCGTGATCGCGCGTGGTTGGGCCCTCTTGAGACCGCCGTTGGCATAGCGTCCCGCCTCGTCCGAATAGGCCAGGCTGGTTGTGGCGGAATCCCCGTCCAGCGTGCGCGTCACGCTGAGGATGCGGTCGAGTGCGTCACGAACCGTGACGGTCTCGACGCTGCCCGATCCGGGAACATCCGCGCACAGGGTTACCCGCTGCCCTCCAGCCGCGAGCGCCGTTTCCTCGCGCGAGACGGACCCCCAAGGATAGACGCAACAGGCGCCGCCATCCGCGATCGTGGCGTCACCGGCTTCGATACCCGTCAGTCCGGTCTTCGTCAGCCCCGTGATGAACCCGCGCGAATCGTACGTCAGTGCCGTGACGATGCCGGCTTCGCCGCTGCGCGCTCCGTACCGCACCGCGCGGAGTTGCCCGCCAACCCACGTCAGCGTGTTTGTGTACTTGGCGTAGAAGGTAGACGAGAGCCAGGCACAGCTCTCCTCGGTTCCGTTTACGCCAACGTCAGGGACGTACGACCAGGCGGGCCACCCGACACGCTGCGGGGCCAAACCCGGCCCGCAGACCCAAACGCCAGAGGGGCACATGTAGTCATCCGAGACGTCGTATTGGTGCATGATCCCGGACGTGAAATACAACTTGAAGACACGGACTTGGCCGTATTGCCTGCTCCCGCAATCGTGCAAAACGTATGTCCGATTCGCATTCACGCCCACAGGATATCCCACCGTTGAGAAGTCGCCGGTTGCCGGCTGAAACGCAAAATCGAAGACCACGACATTGCCTCGCGGTCGCAGAATCGCCACCTGCTTCCTGGCTTGCGCTCCGGAACCGCTGACGCCGATTTCGAGCACACACGTGTTGAAACTGAACGCCTGGTACGCCAGACGGTGCGGCATGCCGCTGATATGCGAGACATCGACGGCATACTGAAAGGGCAGATTGGTTGTGCCGCCCTGGCAGAAGTACGCTTGCGGACGCAGGCCGCCGTCCCACAGCGGGTCGGCGCAGATGGGCACGAGGACTTGCGGCTGCGGGCGATCGTCCTGGAAGACAACCACCCCCGTATCCGGGCCGAAGGCGTCCAGGTCGCAGCCCACGTCCACCAGATCGTCGCGGTCGGAGTCCGGCAGCTCGCGCGCGTGCGGGTAGCTCACGGGATCCGGCACCGTCGTCAGCAACCAGCGCACCGTGGCCATCTCCCGCTCGATCCAGAAACCGCGCGTGTACGTCACCCCCTCCCTGACGACGTCGACGGGCCAGGGCCAGGTCGCACCAAAGTCAGTCTGCCCGAAGAATCTGCTTGCCACGCGAGGCGTGGTGATCGCCCGGGAGAAGTCCACAAAGACGGGCGTCGCGGATTCGCTGGGAGTGCGCGCCGTCACCCACCATTGGGACTCACGAAAGACAACGCCGTCGTAAGTCCCCCACCAATCCATGCCATTGTCCGGCCCGGTCCTGACCGTGGCCGCATAGAACTCGACGACATGCCGCCGCGCACTCCAGAGATTGTCCACGACCATCTGGGCCTTCACCGCGCACGCAGCCGCGATGGCGGGCGAGTGAGCGGGGGGGTGCACGAAATGGACGGCAGTCCACATCTGGGGCGACGCAGACGGCGACTCCACGCCCGCGGGCGGCAGGCTCATGCGCAACGCTTCCGCCTCTGCCACCGTATTGGTGGAGACCTGCTCCCAAGTCCAGCCCGTCGCGTTGGCCCAGGTCGGCTGGGCGGCGGTCCGTGTGAGCCGGTTGATAGCCCGCGTGACGTGTTGTTGAATGGCGTGCTCCACGAACATCCAGCCGCGCAGGGGCGTGTCTGTCGGCCAGTCGGCGAACCCGACCGCCTGGTGCAGCGTGGCCGGGCTCCAGGCCGGAAAGGCGGTGACCTCGGGATGTGCCGCGAAGTAGTCGTCGAAGCGCCCCAGCGCATTGACGTGCGTATCGTCCACGAAACGGTTGCAGATCGCGTCTATTTTGCGGGCAAACCGGCAGTAGTCCTCGTAGGGGAAGACGTAGCGCGGGCAGATGTCATTCGTGACGACCCCTGCCAGCACGCACCGCTCCACCAGCGCCGCATAGCACTGTCCGATGTGCAACCGGAGGTCGCGCCACTCCGGCGTCTCGGGCCAGTTGCTCCAGACCTCGCCGGCGGCCGTCGCGGAGAGCGTCAGGCCGACGGCGCCCGCCACCACCAGCCCCAGGATGCGTCGTTGCATGGGCAGACCCTCACTCCGGC
>CAYOBW010000549.1:0-2886 GCA_964402115.1 uncultured Victivallales bacterium | reverse complement strand
GGCGCCGCATGTCTGCCCGCCGCGCACGCGGCTCCGCGGAGCGTCGCCCTCCCGGTGCGCGTCCAGGCAGTCTGCATGACACCGCGAGGGAGGGCGAGTGTCCTCACGAGCCGCGCGGCATAAGGGTGCAAGGCGCGTGCGACGCAGGGGGGATCGGGGACATCGCCGGCGACGCGGTTGCAGGTGTGGTAGGAGACTTCCCGGCCGCCTCAGCCTCATGCTGCCGTTCGCCGGACGGAACAAATGATTGACGTGTACATACGCGTGTGCATACATTATGATCAGGTTTGAGTGGGACAGGTCGAAGGCCAAACAGAACGAGGCAAAGCACGCTGTGTCCTTTGCCGACACGTTTGCCGTGTTTGAGGATCCGAACGCGCTCACGCTTGACCAGACGGTCGGCGGGGAGGAGCGCCTCGTGACCATCGGCATGGACGGCTTTGGTCGCCTGCTCGTGGTCGTGTACACATGGCGAGATGAGAACATCCGCATGATCTCGGCGCGAAAAGCAACGCGGTCAGAGGTGCAACAGTATGAAAGCGAACTATGATTTCAGCAGGGCTCGGCGAGGCGCCGTCTTGCCGGCATCCGGGAACAAGGTGAGGATCACGATCCGCTTGGATCGTGCCATTCTCGACTGGTTCAAGACCAAAGTCGAAGAACAAGGCGGCGGAAACTACCAGACCATGCTCAATGACGCTCTTCTGGCGCACATCGGCCATCAGGAACAGCCTCTCGAAGACATGCTTCGCAGAGTCGTCCGCGAAGAGATCAAGAAGGCATCCTGACATTTGCAGCGAACCAACCGCTGCTGGATACTCGCGATCCGTGGCGGACCGCTTGGTCGGAGTAGTGCCAGGTGATTTGTGGCGAGTATCAGGCAGCACTGGGGGCGGGGGCGTCTCGCCCCCGCAGCCCCCGCAAAGAAAAGACCACGGGCGATGAGTTTGCGAGGCTACGCCGCGCCGGCGTGTTGGTCCGTGTTGCTCGGGCGCCACCGCGCCCCCACCCTGACGCACTATAAGCTACTTGCCAGGCCTGACCGTGCCGGACCCCGCCATCCCGCACCAACCCCGACACACTGCGCATATGCGCGTCTCACGGCGCCTCCGCCAGCCCCCTTTTCGTCAGCTGCGCCGGCAGCTTCTCCCGCAACGCAGAAACCCGCTGACCGCCCGCCTGTCCTGTGCTATCTTGCTCCTGCATGTGTGGGATGCTCCATGCGGCGGGATCGCCGGGCGTGAGCGCTATAACCTGTGCTCGCCTGGTCCCACCGCAAGGGCAGCCTTACGCGAACGGCTCTGGAGAGGAAGACAGGCACAAATGAAGGAAGGAGCACGCATCATGAAACGGATGCAGACGTGGCGATGGGTGGCAGCGGCGCTGCTGCTGGCGATGGGCGGGACGGCGGGCCGGGCGGAGGATCTCCCGATCCAGTCCTTCGACGGAACGGGGCGGCTGAGCTACAGTACGCTCGACGATGGCAAAGACTACAACTACCGGGTGGAGTGGGCCCCGACGGCCGCCGGGCCATGGAGCGAGTTTGGGGGCGCGGGCGCCTTCTGGCTCAACGCCAGGCCGCAGGCCAGCGGCAGCGTCGTCACGAGCACCGTCCCCATGTGCTACCGCGTCGTGGCGAATCGCGGAGACTACATGGCCGTGGACATCCGGGGTTTGCTCCCCGGCTACTACCCGGTGACCTACTACCGGACGCTGGCGGACGTGCCGGGTGGCCCGAACAGCGACGCCTATAAGACAACCAACCTGCTCCTGCGGCGGATCCCCAAGGGCACCTTCACGATGGGCAGCCCCGCGGGCGAGGTGGGGCGCGCCGGCGACGAGACGCAGCACGAGGTGACGCTGACGAAGGACTTCTACATGGGGGTGTTCGAGGTGACGCAGCGGCAGTGGGAGTTGGTGATGGGCAACAAGCCCAGCTACTTCAACAACGCGACCTACTACCAGACCCGTCCGGTCGAGCAGGTGAGCTACAACGACATCCGGTCGGGCAGGGACTCGTTCATGAGCAAGCTTCGGTCGAAGACGGGACTTTCGGGGTTCGACCTGCCGACGGAATCGCAGTGGGAGTACGCCTGCCGCGCGGGGACGAGTACGGCGCTGAATTCGGGGCATAACCTGACGAGCACGACCCAGGATGCGCGGATGGATGAGGTGGGGCGGTACGACTTCAACGGTGGCCAGGGATACAGCCAGGGCTGTACGCCCAGCCTGGGCACGGCGCTGGCGGGCAGCTACCTGGCGAACGCGTGGGGTCTGTACGACATGCACGGCAATGTGTGGGAGTGGTGCCTCGACTGGTACGGGACCTACGCTGGACCCGTGACCGATCCGAACGGTGCGCCTTCGGGGTCGATCCGCGCCCTTCGTGGCGACGGTTGGTACGGCAGGGCGAGCTACTGCCGCTCCGCGTACCGCGGCGGCTACAGCCCGGACTACCGGGGCAACGCCTACGGTTTCCGGGCCTGCTGCGCCCCCTAGGTCAGCCGTGAGCCAAAGCAAGCCAGAGGGAGAGCCTCTCCGAGCCGGAGGCTGGCGCGTGGCGACCGTGCGGGCCGTCCCCCGCGGCGTGTCACGCCGTAGCGCGGAGCGCGAAGGCGGAGACGCGGGGGTGAGCGGAGCGAAGGGCCAAACGGTCGCCGACGCGGCCGGCGGCGCGCAGCGCGCGCAACTGGATTGCCTCGGGTCTGCGCCCGTCAGGGTCAGACCCGGCGGACCCTGACGGACCCCTCTTGACAGGAAGCAAACCGTGCGCTCACACCCGGCAAACCTGCGTCGGCGATTCTTGACGCTGAACATTCAACGGAAAGAAGCACGACATGAAAGCGCACTTCCGGGGAGAAATCGAAAGCCTCAACCGCAGCCTGC
>CAYOBW010000548.1:0-2894 GCA_964402115.1 uncultured Victivallales bacterium | reverse complement strand
CATTCCGCAACACCTCCAGCGTCCCGCGCTTGGCGATGAGCGCCGACACCTGCGCCGCCAGCGTAGCCGACTCCGCGCCGGGGAATTGCTTCGCCAGCTTCGCCCACTCCTTGGGCTGCGCAGTCTGGACAAACTCCGCCAGCATCACCGCATCGAGCAGCGTGGCCGCATCAAAAGCCGTGGCCAGGCGCTCGCGATACATCGGGCCAGCGCTGAGCGTCGCCACGATGCCGGATTCGGACGCCTTCTCTCTCAATCGGTCTGCCTGCATTGTCAATTCCTTTGCTTCTCTTTGCTAAAGCCAATCGTCCGTTAGCAAAGGCAACCCGTTTAACCGCAACATGTAAGCGGCTGCCGCACACAAATCCGCATTGCTTTTCACTGGGTTCTATTGCTTATCACAACCCTTGGTTTTGCTTTTCGGCACGGGCAGCTTCTTGATCGCCTCCGCAAAGTCTCTTTCCACCCGCGACGGTTTGTCTGCTTCCAGAACGCGGAACTTCTCGTATTCCGCCTCCGCCTTTCGCAGCGCCTGCTCATGGGAAATCTTCCCGGCGTGATCCAACAGCTCGCGCCCCGACAGTTTCAGGAAATCATCCAGTTTGGCGATCCAATCGCACATATACATCGGTTTGCGGCTGCGGGCTTGCAGTTCGCCGAAGTCGAGATACATGGAGACAATCAGGTTCAAATCCTCGATTTCCTCAAGGCCGAGATAGTTCTTGGCCACGACCACGTCTGTCTTGCGCGGCCGGCTGCCGGTCCACGCGGTCAGCCCCATGTGCGGTTTGGCGGCGTCCGCGCGGGCATGGATGATTTCCGCCGCCGTATGGCCATGTGCGCCCCAGTGAATCTTGTTCTGCACCGTGGCGAAGAACCGCTGCGAGGCTTCCACGCCGGGGTCGTAATCGATGCTCGTCGCGTAGATCTCCAGCACCTTCCGCCAAAAGGCCTTCTCCGACGACCGGATGTCCCGGATGCGTGCGAGCAACTCGTCGAAGTAATTCCCACCCCCCGACTGCTTGAGCCGTTCATCGTCCATCGCGAAACCCTTCACGATGTATTCCCGCAACCGCTGCGTGGCCCAGATGCGGAAGCGGGTGGCGACATGGGATTTGACGCGGTAGCCGACGGAGATAATGGCGTCGAGGTTGTAGAATCTCGTCGCGTATTTCTTGCCGTCGGCGGCAGTAGTAAAGAAATCCTTTACAACTGAATCCTCGGCGAGTTCCCGCTCTTCAATGATGTGCTTCAGGTGCTGACCGATATTCTGCTTGCTGGTCTGGAACAACTCCCCCATCTGTGCCTGCGTCAGCCAGGCCGTCTCCCCCTGGAACTGGACTTCCAGGCGCGTTCGCCCGTCCTCCGTCTGGTAGAGGATGACTTCCGGTTGCGGCGAGGGTTTGGGTTTCATGCGGATTTCTCCTTGGCGGGCACGGCACGCTGCCCCGTCACGCACTCATGGATCAGCGACGCCCGGTATTCCGCCAGCAACGCCAGTTGCCGCTGGTAACTCCGGTGCAATGCGTCAAGTTTCGCCGTCTCTCGCTGGATGTGGGTGAGGATGGCGCGCTGCTCCGGCGGCGGTGGAACTACCACCCGAAAGTTGCGCGACTGTGTTTGGTTGAAAATGGGTAGCGTTGCGTGGTTCGCGTTGGCCGCAATGATGTCAGAATAGGCGGCAAGGAAGTTAGCAAAAAACAACGCGGAATGCTCGGCACGAATTCCGACCGCGTTCACCTGTTGGTTCGTGAAACATCTCTGCGCAGAGAAACCTATTTTCCCGACTGAAGCGCCGATGCCGACAATGAGAATCACCGGCGGTTTGTATGCATCGGCATAGCCGTCGCGGATTGCAGTTTCCGAAATTCGTCGAGCGGATGCGCCAAGTTGAAGTTCGCCAGTGAAGTCGCCCGGTCCATACCAGTTCATCCCGTTGTCGTCGTAGTAGTCCAGATTGGCGGATGGCGGCGTACCGCCGGTTTGCACGAAGCAAGCAATGTGTTTCAGCCGCTTCATTTCCCAATGCTTCGGAATCCGTCCGAGCCAGGGGATGCCGGAGTCTTTGAATTTGGAGTGCGCGGACATGTCCGCGCTTTTCTTTCCGACGCGACATGTCGCGTCGTTCGAAAGCGGCGACGTGTCGCCGCAGTCCAAATGTCCGGTGACGGCCTCCTGGATGAGCGCCGCCCGCTGCTCCCGCAACAACTCCATCTGCCGCCGACGCAACGCCACCAACCGGTCCACCTTCCCCGTCGCCTCGTCCAGATACGCCGCGATGCGGCGTTGTTCGGTGGGAGGTGGAATTGGAATGTCCATTTCCGCGATGATGTCGGTGTTCAAGTTGAGCTGCGTGCCCCAGTTTCCGAGTCCCTTGAACATTTCCCCGCTCACGAAAAGATAGAACAGATATTCCGGCTCAAGTTTCAGCCGGTCGAACCAAACAAATCCGTCATGAATACAGCATTTGATTCTGGTGATGACTGGCTTGCCGACACTCGCGCAGATGCTGACGAAAATGTCGCCGGGTTCGCGCTTCACACTGAGCGATGCGCCCAACTCGGACAATCGCTGCTCTGAAGTCAGTAGATACTTGTCGCTCGCCGTTACGTCGGAGATTCGCACCCATGCGTAGTCGCCGGTGTCGCTGAAATACTTTTGGTCATCAATCGGGCGAGGCGAAGCCCCGCGCTTCACCAAGCAATGCCGCTTTATTTTCGTGACACCCCAATCAGCGGGCACACGACCGAGCCACCGCACGCCGCTCTCTTTATAGCCGGTTTGCTTCATCCCTTGGCAATCTCCCGCAGCAGGTTCTCGGTTTCCTCGTTCAACTTGCGCAACTCGGCGGAGTTTTGGAGTGCGGCGACATGTCGCCGCTTTTCCCCGACGCG
>CAYOBW010000547.1:0-2897 GCA_964402115.1 uncultured Victivallales bacterium | reverse complement strand
CTGCCCCGCCTCCTGCACGTGGTTCGATTCCGTGAAGCCGAAGGCGTTGACGAGCGACGTGTCCCGTCGTCCGCTACTGGAATAGGCAGCGACCCACACTCCGGTGCTGCCCCAATGTCCCTCATATCCGCCCTGACCGGAACCCCAATCCGCATCCATAATGGTATGCTTGACGTCTTCCCGCCCCCGCGGATCAGAAACCCCGTCGGCTGTCACCTCGGCACGGCAGACGTTCCCCGAGCTACTCCAGGTGGCCTGCGGATCCAGACACACGCGTGTTTGCTGCGTTTCCCAGAATCCGTCCTCATTTCGGAGCTCCGGCATGTAGCCGTACAGACGCCGTTGCGCCACCGTGGCATTCAGGAAATCCGGCGACCGGGCCAGCCGCAGAGCGACCGCGCGAGGCCGTTCGTTCAGGCGACTGGGATCCGGCGGAGCTGTCTGCCCCGGCGGGTCATACGACAGCTCCACGCCCGCAAAGAGCGTTGACCCGGCGTCGGACCACGGGGCCGTCTGCGCTTGCGCGCACAGCCAACCGGTCTGGGTGTCGTAGTCATACGTTAAGGTTTGGCCATCGGGGGCAACCCGCGTGCGCACCTTGGACCGTTTGAGCGACCCGTTCGCATAGCGCCCGGCGTCGTCGCCATAGGTGAACCGGGTCGTGGCCACATCCCCGTTGAGCAGCCGGGAGGTGCTGCTCAGACGGTCGAAGCTATCGAAGCGGCAGGATTCCTCAAGAACAGGCGCCGTCCCCACGCTCGTCCGCAGCGTGACCAGCCGGCTCCCATCCGCCTGCGGTGCATCCTCGCGCTGGACCGCGCCCCAGGCATAGACACAGCGCGTGCCGTTCTCGGCAATGGCCGCGTTGCCGTTCTCGATTCCCGCCACACCGGTCTTGCTGAGTCCCACGATGAACCCGCGCGCATCGTAGCTCAAACAGGTCGTGATCCGCGCCGCGCCGCGCCGCGAGCCGTATTCGACGGACTCCAGTCGGCCGCCGGCCCACACCAGGCGGTTCGTGTACTTCGCGTACAGGGAGGACGCCGGCCAGTCACACTGCCACGTCTCGTCGCGCACGTAGTACCGCTTGAACACGCGAAGGGTTTCGTACCATGCGTAGAGCACCCAAGCCTGCCAAAGCGAGTTGTCCGGCATCATCCCTTCATGCCACACCGTCTGCCTGGCACCGTTTGCGCCGCAAACGGTCAGCCGGGGCCACTGCAAGTTATCGTCGTCGCATTCGCTGTAACGATACTCGTGCATGACCCCTGACGCGAACTGTAGTTGGTAGAAGTAGACCGGCCCATCCCACGTCTCCGTCGAGTCAGCGCGCAAGACATACGTGCGGTTGGCATTCACGCCGGTCGGATACCCCAGCGCCGAGAAGGTCCCAGCCGCGGCATCGTAGGGGAAATCGAACACCACCACGTTGCCGCGCGGCCGGAGAATGGCCACCTTCTTCTCCTCCTGTCCCGCGCTCGAGATGACGCCCACCCCCAGCACGCGCGTGTCGAGACTGAAAGCCTGGTAGGGCGCGGACGGCAGCGGCCGCCGGTACTGAAACGTGTTCATGGCGTACTGAAACGGCAGGTTGGTGGTCCCGCCTTGCGCGTAGTAGGCCTGCGGGCGGAGACCGATGGACCAGGTGGGCGCAGCGGCGATGGGTACGATGACCTGCGGCAGGCGCCGGTTAACGTCGAACGCGATAACGCCTGTGTCGGGACCGAACGCGTCCAGGTCCTCAGCCGTGTCGATCAGGTCGTCGCGGTCCGTGTCGGGCTGTTCGACGGCATTCGCGTAGTACACGGGCGCCGGGGCCACCGGCAATGCCCACCGCACCAGGGCGCAGGCATCGCGAACCTGGAAACCGCGGGAGTAGACGACATCGAACCCGAAGTCCGTGAAGTCGGTGGGCCATGGAAGAAACGCCCCGAAGGCTGTCGCGCCAAAAACTCGACTGTAGACGGTCTCCTCCATCGTCAGCGGCACACGGTCCACACAACGGAGACCCGCGGATTCCACGAACCCAGTCGGCGCCCACCACGCGCAGCGGCGATCGTTCGACTCGAACCACCCCAGGTTCGCCTCCCGCGTGGCCGTGAAGTAGAAATCGACCGCGCGCGGCCAAGGCGTCTTCATTCGTTCCGCGACCTGCAAGCGGGCTTGTGCGGCCTCGGCACACGCCTCCGCGCCCCACGCCGCGGAGGAGGGGTCGTATTCGGCCCACACCAAGGTCCACATCCGCGGCGCGCCACCTTCGCCGGTACGTTCGCAGCCAAACTCGACATGCGTTTCGGCCGCGGCAATGGCGGCGACTGCACCGGGCTGATTGGTGCCACGGCCGAGGGTGAAGTAAGCGCACCGCCGGTCGCACCACACGGGCTCGACGGCGGTCAAGCGCAGCAGGTTGATCGCGCTCGTCACGTTGGATTGGATCACATGATCCACGAACATCCAGCCGCTCAAGGCGCTGTTGGTCTTCCACCCGGCGGCAAAACCGGCGGCTGCATGCAAGCGGGCCGGCGTCCACGCGGGGAAGGTCCGGTTCGTATGGCTCGCGAAGTAGTCATCGAACGTGCCAACCTGGTTCGTCAAGCCGCTGTCGACGAACGCACCGCAAATGGCATCGAGTTTGCGGGCGAAACGACAGTAGTCCTCAAACGGGTAGATGTAGCTCGGCCGGATGTCGTTCGTCGGGGTGTAGACAAACTGGCAACGCGCCACGAGCGCCGTGTAGCACTGGCCGATATGGGCCTTCAAGTCGTTCCACTCGGGCACATTGGCCGGCCAGAACTCCGCGGCCGGGTCCAGCACACCCCGGGAGGGACACGCCGCAAGCAACCCCGCCACCACCAGCCCCAGGATGCGTCGTTGCATGGGCAGACCCTCACTCCGGC
>CAYOBW010000546.1:0-2910 GCA_964402115.1 uncultured Victivallales bacterium | reverse complement strand
CGTCCGGCAAGTCAATGCCGGGCAGTGTGGCGGGAAATCCCGGGTCCGGGTCCGCTCCTGGCGCCGGCGGGATCGCTGCCGGGTCTGCGTCCGGTGCATTCCCGTGGGGAGCCAGCCAGCGCGTCAGGACCGCCAGCAGGACCGGCGGATCAATCGGCTTAGCCAGGTGGTCATTCATCCCCACGGCCAGGCACTGCTGCCGTTCTGATTCCAGGGCGTGGGCGGTCATGGCGATGATCGGCAGGCCGCTGAGCCCCAAGGTCTCCCGGATGATCCGGGTGGCCTCGAAGCCGTCCAGCTCCGGCATCTGGAGGTCCATCAACACCGCGGCATAGCGCGAGGGGGCGGCACGGAGCAGGTCGACCGCCTGCCGGCCGGTATCCGCGAGTTCCACGGCCAGCCCGAAGCTCTCCAGAATCTCCTGCGCCACCTGCTGGTTGATGGCGTTGTCTTCCACCAGCAGCACCCGGGTTCCTGCGGGGGGAAGCGCCAGCGGGGAAGTCGAGGCCGGACCGGTCTGCCGGCGCTGCCCCGGACGGTTGGAAGGAGTGAAGGCCGCCAGGATCTGATTGAAGAGCAGCGAGGGGGTGACCGGCTTGATCAGGAAGGCGTCCAGACCCAATTGTTCCGCCTGACGCATAATCTCTTCCCGGGCGTAGGCCGTGACCATGAAGAGGATCGGCAGGCGGGAGAGTACCAGCTCCCCCTTGATCCGGCGGGCGGTCTCCAGTCCGTCCAGCCCCGGCATCTTCCAGTCAAGCAGCGCCAGGTCGTAGGACCGTTCGTTGCTCCGGTCCGCCCGAACCAGCTCCTCCAGGGCCAACGCGCCTGATTCCGCCGTGGTCACGGCGAAACCCATGGCCGCCAGCGCTTCCCGCAGAATCTCCCGCGAGGAAAGGTTGTCATCCACCACCAGGACCCGGAGGCCACGCACCTCGGGAGGCAGATCGGAGCGGACATCGGTGGCGGTCATGTCCACGGCAAACGGCACGGTGACGGTGAAGGTGCTGCCGACGCCGGGAGCGCTCTCGACCCGAATCTCGCCTCCCATGAGCGCCACCAGCTTTCGGCTGATGGCCAGCCCCAGCCCGGTGCCGCCATAACGGCGCGTGGTGGAGCCGTCGGCCTGTGTGAATGCTTCGAAGAGCCTGGCCTGCTGCTGCGACAAGAAGCCGATGCCGGTGTCGCGCACCTGGAAGCAGAGCCGCACTTGCTCCCCTACCCGGGCCTCCGTCGCTACGTCCACCACCACTTCCCCCTGGGCGGTGAACTTGACGGCATTGTTGACCAGGTTGAGCAGAATCTGCCCCAGCCGGAGTGGGTCCCCAACCAGATTGCGCGGCGTGACCGGGTCCAGGCGGAAGAGGAGTTCCAGCCCCTTTTCCTCGGCCTTCAGGGTCACGATGGTGGCGATGCTGTCTAGCACCTGCTCCAGGCTGAAGGGGATCCGTTCCAGTTCCAGCCGGTCCATTTCGATCTTGGAAAAGTCGAGGATGTCGTTGATGACCCCCAACAGCGCATGACCCGAACTCTGGATCTTGTGCAGATAATCCTGCTGTTTGGTGGTCAGGTCCGTCTTGAGGGCCAGGTGGGTGAAGCCGATGACGGCGTTCATGGGGGTGCGGATCTCGTGGCTCATGTTGGCCAGGAATTCGCTCTTGGCCCGGTTGGCCGCCTCGGCCGCCTCCTTGGCCCGGGCCAGTTCCTCCTCCACCCGCTTGCGTTTGGTGATCTCCTGGCCTTGGGCGATGGTGGCCAGTGGGGTCTGACCGTCCGGCATAAACAGCGTGGCTGAATTCCACAACACGATCCGCTCGGACCCGTCGCGATGCTGGATTTTGATCTCGACGACTTCCCACCGCTGGCCGCTCAAGGTCTGGCGAATCAGCACCATCGAGTGCTCGCGGAGAGCGGGCGGAAAGAGGATCTCAAGCGATTGTCCAAGCACCTCCGCCTCCGTGCGCCCGGTCAAGGATTCAAAGGCGTGGTTAAATCGCGTGATGCGGAATTGCGGATCCCAGACGATGATCGGCGCATTGGCATAGTTGATCAGGTTTTCAAGGTAGGCATTGGTGTCACGCAGCGTTTCCTCCACCCGCTTGCGCTCGGTGATATCGCGGCACAGCGACATGATGCGCAAGTCGTCCCCTGTCCCTTCCACAGTCGCATTAACCTCAATCGGAGTGAATCGCCCATCAACTCCCGCATAATCGATCTCCAAGCCTTGGATCATCCCATCTCGATAACAGCGGGCCAGCGCCACGGCG
Source organism: uncultured Victivallales bacterium (assembly GCA_964402115.1). Taxonomy (GTDB): domain Bacteria; phylum Verrucomicrobiota; class Kiritimatiellia; order UBA8416; family CAYOBW01; genus CAYOBW01. The sequence goes on along the minus strand of CAYOBW010000546.1, from coordinate 643 downwards.
TTCTTCTCACGAGAATGCGCAGCGGTCCACTCGATCACATCACGGCCCAAGATGTCAGCAAGCTCGCGGTGGCCGCTCAGACGCACATACTCGGCATTTGCATCCACAACCCGCCCCTGCCCATCGAGAATAAGAAAACCTGTGTTCGTCGTCTCGATGAGACTGCGATACTTCTTCTCACTCTCGCGCAGCGTCGCCTCCACCCGCCGGGACGCCGTGATGTCCATGAACGTCACCTCGACCTGCCGCAATTGCCCGGCGGCGTCGAATTGCGGGAAGGCATTTACCGATACCCAAACGCGGTCGCGGCCGACGGACCAGTCAATGCCGATGACGAAATCTTGTAGCGGTCGGCCCGTCGCCAGCACTTGCGACACGGGATACTCCGCCACGGGCAGCAGGCTGCCGTCCTCGCGGACAAAGTGCCACGCCGGGTCCGAAGCCAGCTTGCCCTGCTGCTGGTCCACCGACAGTCCCAGCAGCCGCGTCGCTTCCTCGTTGCTCAGCAAGATCGAGGTGTCCGGAGCATGGACCACCACGCCGACTGGAAGGTATTGGAGCAAGAGCCGGTGCCGTTCCTCGCTGGCCTGGAGCCGCTCCGTCGCCTGCCAGCGCTCGGTGATGTCTTCGATGAAGCCTTCCA
>CAYOBW010000545.1:0-2918 GCA_964402115.1 uncultured Victivallales bacterium | reverse complement strand
TCCGGGGATGGTGATGACGCCTCCGGCATCGGCCTTGCCTTCGCCTTTGGCGGTTCCAAAGGTCCACTGGAAGGCTCCGCCGGGCACGACCGGTCCGTGCTGGATCCTGCGCAGGGAGACATCCGCCGTCGCTTCCTTCGGGATTTCAAAAGCGGTCTTCAACTCTGCCGAGCTGATCAGGAAGAGCGACATTTCCAGCCTGCCTTTCGTGTCGCTGACGCATTTCCAGCGGAAGAACGCGTTGACCTGTCCGGCGGAGGCACGCTGCAGATCGTCGGGCCACGGCAGTTTGCTGTTGCTGGAAGCATTGCTGAAGACCGGGTAGGCCTCGTTTCTTTTGACGCTCAGCCAGTCGAACGCGTTGACCAGGTCATTCACTTTCTCAATCAGCAGGTGATTATCGGCGTGACCGAACGGCCCCCAATAGAACAGCAACCCGTACTTGCGATCGTTCATGGCTTTCACAAACCGCTCGTGGCCGCTGGACCAGCCATCATTCTGGGCCGATTCATCGACGACAATCGGCGGATCGGGCAACGCGACGTTCAGCGGCAGCACCTGGGGCGGGAAGTACATCCGGTTGGAAACATGTTCGATCCCCGCGGGGACGCTGGCCCTGATCGCGGCGAAAACGTCCCCGTTGCGCATGCCGATCCCGAGCGTGCCGCTGCCGCCCATCGAGATGCCGCACAGATACACGCGGTTCGAATCGATGCCGTACGCCTTGATCACCCACTTGACCGTGTCCAGCACGCGCCGTTCCACGGGAGTCGGCTCGCCGCCGGAGTTCTTTGCGGTCAGATTGGCATCGCTCAAGTGCATGCCGCCCCACCACCAATCGCCCGGGTTGCGACGGCAGTCGAGATAGAGCGCGTAGAAATCAGCGGGCGAACGATAGACGTCATGGTTGCCGATGTCGCGGGTGCACTTCACACACTTGAGTACATCATGCCCCGCCGAGTGGAGCACGACATAAAGGGGCGCGTTTGTGCGCTCCTTCCTGGGATGAACCAGGATGAACCCGTCCTGCTGCGGCGCCTTGTATCCCCATTCGGGCTTCGCCTCGTGCTGAAAGGCTTCATACGGCCTGCCGTTGATCGTCAGGTCTTCCGGCGCGTGGCCGTCAAGCGCCGCGACGCGAAACGGGCTCCAGCCCGGCTGCCGCTCCAGCACCAGCACCCAGTCCTGGGGTGAAGGCAACCGGGGCGCCCTGAATTCGTCGGACGATATCCGCAGGCCCACTTTGTCCTCCGGAACGAAGCGGGCCTTGGACACTTCGAACGCGCCGAATTCCTGGCGCTCGCCGATCTGGTAGAGCCATAGACCCACTCTGCCGCTCGTGACGTTGCCGACCCGGATGGAGGGCGTGTGGTAACTCTTCGTACCGTCCGTCAGAACCATGGCCGCATACTCGCCGCAGGCCGCCGCAACGAGATGGATCTTCGGGCCAATTTCCGGCACGTCCACTTTCCCCAGCGGCTCGCCCCACTGCCCGTTCTGGCGGTCATGCAGGAAGATGGACTTCAGCAGCGGGCTGTAAAGCGCGACCAGGTAGTTGTCCGCGCCGTGGAAGCGCAGCATGATGCCGGCTTCGGCGTCGCTGTTGGCCTCGACGCTGGCCATCAGGTCGGTTTCCGAGATCTTCTCCAGGACCGTCACCAGGCCCTTGCCGCCGACCAGGCGCCCATCCTGGCGCTGGCTCGGCGTGCCATGGTCCTTCCAGGCCGAGCCAGCGGCTCCGTCGAAACGCTCGGCAAACAGCAGGGGCTGCGTGTGGCCCTCGAACGGTTTGGCCGGCGGGCCGGCGCTGACAAACGTGCCTGCGTCGTAGCGCTTCGCATTGCAGGGGTTGAAGTAGAAAGCGTGATAGGGCACGCCGTGCTCTATGCCTTTCACGACGATCCCGTTCCAGTTGTAGACGCCACGGCGGGGCTGGTAGATGCAGCGCACTTCGCCGGGGATGCCGGCGGCAAAGCAGTCCGGCTCGGCCCATTCCGGGTGCGGCTCGAAACGCGCCCACGGGTACTGTTCAAGCAGCTTCTTCCCCAGCCCCAGTTGCGTTGAGCCGGGGTAGTTCATGCCCTCCTGCCACGTCGTCAGGTCGTATACCGGCGTGATGCCGGGGTCGCCTTCCACGCTGGCATGCCACACGCCGGCGGCGCCGTAGGTGAGGCCCGCCGAGCCGTTGAGCATGGTCGCCCAGAACAAGTGGCGCTGCACGACCGGCAAATTGAGCTGCATGTGCCCTTCATAACACGCTTCGCCCACCATCGCGGGCATGGTGGTTTGCCCCCGAGCGGCATAGGAGTCCTTCAGCCGCGCAAGCGTCAGGTCAACCCCCTTCCAGTCCTCGTGGGAGGTCTCCAGCATATCGAAATCAAGGAGTCGCTCGTCGGTCAGCGCCGTGCGCGCGTTGTGGGGGTTGTGAATCGTCACTGGGTGAGCGTACGGGTCCAAGCCGCGCACGTACCGCGTCACCTCGGTCCACTCGGGTCCCCCTGTTTCGCCCGCAATGATCCAGATCGTCGGGTAGGCGCCGTAACGTGCTATCAGATGGCGCCAGTGCCGTTTCATGCCGGCTACCCCGACCATGGCCATGCCGTTGCAGTCGCCCCGGCTCCAGCCGCCGACGACGGCCGGCACGAGGCCTGATGCCACAAGGTGCCTGATGCGGCGGTCCGCATACTCGAAGTACTTCGGGTTGACGACGCTGAAATCCCTGGTCAAGTAGGGTTTCCCGCCTTCATTCTCCCAGCCCGGCTCAAACAAGCCTTCGTCGGGATACACGCCGCAGACGATCTGCACGACGGAAAAGCCCTTGGCCCGGCGGTCAGCCGTGAGCTCCTGGAACCCTTCCCAGGTCAAACGCCGGCACAAGCCCTTCCACCAGGTGTCACCGAGCCAGAAGAACGGCGTGC
>CAYOBW010000544.1:0-2919 GCA_964402115.1 uncultured Victivallales bacterium | reverse complement strand
CTCCAGGAGCGGTGGAGGGACAAGCTGCGGTATCTGCTGAAGCTGGTCTTTGTGCCGACGCATCCCGACCGCCGCACGCTGCCGCTCCCGGCGTCCTGGTCGTGGCTCCATGTGCCGTTGAGGCCCTTTCTGTACGTGTGGCGACACACGTGTGGCCGCGCCCGGTCCGGTGCGACGGAGGCGACGTACCAGCCTGGCGGTCCTGGCGCGCCGCCCTCCCTGGCGTCGGCGGCGTTGCTCACCCTGCTGGCGGAGGGTCGCGCCTGCCGGCTCGAGGCGACCGGCCTCAGCATGCGGCCCCTGATCCGGGCGGGCGACCTGCTGACGCTCGTCCCCGTCGCGTTCGAGGCCGTTCGCGTGGGTGATGTGGTGGTGTGCAACACGGGCAAAGACAATGCGTTACTTATCCATCGAGTCATTCGCAAGGAGGCGCTGCGCCTGCAGCTCAGGGGCGATAACCGCCGGGACGCGGACGGGTGGTTCGGCGCGGCGAGCGTTGTCGCCCGCGTGGCGGCGGTGCAGCGGGCCGGCCGGCGGGTGCGGTGCGGCCTGGGGGCCGAACGGGCGCTGCTGGGAAGGCTGGGGCGAGCGGGCCCCGTGGCGTTGTGGCTGTGTCCGTGGCGGCGGTTGTGAGAAACGCGGAGGGCAATACCTCAGTGACGCTGGGGGGCTTACATGGCACATAGCGGCCGGGGAAGGCCGTTTCCGTGAAAGACGAAATCGCGTCGCCGTTCACCTGGCACTGTGGAGCAAGGGTGACCGCCTCGTTGTCGTCTGTCTTCGCGGCAACTGGGAGCGGGGGCGTCTCGCCCCCGGCCATCTCGCTACGGGGGCGGGACGCCCCCGCTCCCAGTGGGCAGGCGACGAGGCGTGGAGACGGCGGCCTCCGCCGTTATCGCCATCCCCCCTGCCGCGCTGGCGAACCTGCCTCGGCGCCTGCCGACCGCCATCATCGCACCATCTGCCCGCCGCCGTCGGCCCCGCCACCCCGTCGAAGAGATCAGCACATCAGCGCTAGTCTCAGCCCGCTTCTTGACAAACCGAAACGAATGCAGGAAACTGCAAAGGTTAACATGGATTGCATTCGAATTGAAGCGCACAGCGGCCGATTATGACAGGTAACGGGTGGCTGGCGTTTAGTGAAGGAGCAGCGTCGATGCGAAGAGCGAAGCTGAGCAAGCGGTTGGCGGTCTTATCGATCGTGGCTGCGAACCTGGGGTTCTGGGGCGGGCGGGGGGCCACTTGGGCGGCGGACGCGATTCCGTCCGTAACCCTGCAGGTGCCTGGGTCGCTGCCGATAGGTGGCAGTATTCAGTTTACCGTCGCTTTCGACAATGCTTCGCTGACGCAGAGCGGCTATGGCCCGTTCGTTGACGTGGCGTTCGATGCGACCGGGGCCGACGGCGTGTTTCCGGGAACGAACACCGTCACTCAGTACGATGGCATCAGCATTCCTGCATCCGGCGCTGTCACCTACCTCACGCTGCCCGTCGTTTACCAGATTCTGACGTTCGACGACACGGCCAATGGCGGATTGGGCATTCCGCATCCCTACGCCGTGGATGCCGCCGGTGCTCCGGTGTACGTCAAGACGACGAACTATGGAGCCGCGGGACGGTTTCAGAAGGGTGACCGTTTGCTGGTCGCGCAGTTGCCCTTCGGCAGTTTCACGCCCGAGCAGCCGAACGTGACCCTGGCGATCGCCGGCAGCGTGAGCAACCTCGCTGACATCGGTAAGCCGCTGCCGATCACGGCGCGCGGTGGGCTCCAGTTCGGCAACGATCCCCTGGCGAACCCCGCCGTGGACCCCAGCATCACGGGCTCTCTTTCAAGCGCCAACCCCGGCGTCGTGCCCACCCTGCTGGAGTTGTCGAAGGTGTACCCGGGTCCCGAAGACGAGACGGCAACTGGGCCGAATTTCTCCCGGCAGTACCGTCTCGATTTGACCGTAGCGACGGGGCAGACGCTCACCAACGTCGTCATTCGCGACGTGTTGCCGGACCAGATGCAGTTCGTCAGCCGCAATGCGGTGTTCGGTGGGACGGTGGTGGACCAGTCATTGCCCAGCACCAATACGCCGGGCGGCACGCTCAGCGTGACGCTCGACAGCGTAACGGGTGGCGCGAACGCTTCCGTGCTCTTTACCTACTTCGTGCCGCGTCTTGACGCGACGAGCAACGCCGTGCTCAACGCGGCCACGGGCGACGACCGTCTGCTGAACAACCAGGCCTGCGCCTACGGCCTCTGGAAGCCGATCGACACGCGCGACGCGTCAACCCAGGCCGTGGCGCGCGCCACCATGCCGGGGCCCACCCCGGATGCGGCTCCCGAGCACACGCTGGAGGCGCAGTCCATTGCCATCCAGAAGACCGTGACGCTTTTGACAGACAACAACGCCAGCGGGTACACGCCCGGCGATGTGGTCCAGTACACGCTGAACTTCCAGATTTCCGACTACTTCGCCTTCGAGAACATCGCAGTGGTGGACCGCTTTTCGGACGGCCAGCGGCTGGATCCGAGCTACCTACCCAGGCTGACGGTGACCGAGCACGGCGCAACGGTCGCGAACGCCGCGTTCGCCCCCGCCAACTGGTCCGAAACCGCGCTGACGGACGGTATCCCAAACAACGGCAATCCGGCGCTGGAAGGCGGCCGCGAGCTGAGTTTCCGGGTGAGTAACGAACTCGTTGCGCGCGGGGTTGACGGGAAGCTCCTCGGCGGTGGCGTGACCTCCCCTTGGACGCAGGACCGCAACAACCCGCCGTTGCCGTTCGGCGGCACCGTCGGCACCATCACTTTTCGCGTCGTGGTGCAGGACCTGTACACCGAGCTGTACCCGAGCGGCGAGTCGACGGTTAATCCGCGCGAACTGGGTATCCCCTTTACTCTAGCGGCTAATGCCGCTATTGTTTGTGTATG
>CAYOBW010000543.1:0-2924 GCA_964402115.1 uncultured Victivallales bacterium | reverse complement strand
TCCGCGGCGCTGCCGATCGTCGTCGAAGTGCAGGAGACGGCCGGGATCCGGCGGTTTCAGTATCCGCTGGCGGTCAGATTGCAGGTGGCGGAGCCGGTGGCGCGCGAGACCAACTTCCGGCTGCTGCTCGACAACCAACCCGCGCTCGCGCAATTCCGCCCTGCCGAACAGGGCGAGGCCGTCGCCGGATGGTGGCTCGATTTTCCCGTGGATCTGTTGCCCTATCAATCGTTGGCCTATCGCGTGGAATACGGGGCTGCGTTGCCCGCCGGCCCTACGGCGAAACGCGGGCATCAGCTGATGGAATCGGACGCCCTGTTTCAAGTCGTCAACGAATCGGCGATTGCGTGGAGTGTCGATCGCAAACTAGCCGGGTTGCTCCGATCGGTCCGTTCCGGGGAACTCGAATACCTGCGGTCGGATTCGCTGGGTTTACTGCTGACCGACCGCAACGGGAACGAGTATGCCGTGGGCGGCCACCGGGACGGCTGCAACGTAGCGGCGCGTGTGATTCGCAATGGCCCGCTGGCCGTGGGGATTCGGTTCGAACTGGCGGAAGGAAATCCGGAACTCGCAGGCGTCCGGTCGACCGTGGACCTCGTATTTCCGGTCTTCAAGAGTTGGGTCGAGGTGGACTGGCGAGCCGATGATCCGCAAGGAAAACTGGCCGGCCTCGGAGCACAACTGGACATGAACCTGAACGAACCGACGCGTAGTTTGCCCACGCTGGTCGATTTTGGGGCGACGAATCTCGTGTATGCTTTCTTGCCTCCCGGGCAGAACGCCGTGCTGCAAAGTGAACCGCCTGCTGCCGCGCCCCAGCCAGCGAGCAATGGCACGCGTCCGGCCTGGGAGATCTTGCGCGGGCCGTCGGATCGGATGGAGCCGTTTGTGTTCGGACCGAGGCAATTGCAGGCCGACACGCGTCCGGAAGGTTGGGTACACGTGATGGATCGCCAGCGGTGCCTGGCGTTGGCCGTCGATGGTTTTGCACAGGATGCAGCGGACCGGATTTCAGTATCCGCGGTCGGGACCGTGCGGCTGAACCGGGAATTCCCGACGACTGCTCCGGCGTCGCCCATGCGTGCGAAGCAATTGCGTTTCTGGCTGCATTTCATCCCGTTCCCGCCCCAGCAGACGGCAGCCACCAGTCCTCAATCGATGCAGACCCCGCCTGTAACCCGAATTCGCGTGGAGTCTGCAAACAAAATGTAGCCCGGCCATTCCGTGGCCGGCCCAAGCGGGGACGGAGTGTCCCGCCTACACAAAGCAGTGAAGAGAAAGGCAATCATGTTTCAAACCGTTCGGTTGGTGGTGGGGTGGCTTGGGCTAACCGTTGTGGTGACGGCCTGGGCAGGACCGCCGGAGATCTCCTACGTTCATCCCGACTATCCCACGGCCGGTCCGCGTGTGGTCACCGGCGAAGGGTTCGTCCCGGCGGACCTCTCCGGGCTGGAGTTGCTGTGCTGGAGTCCGCCGGACAGCAAGGAGGAAGTGGAAGCCGGTTTGCAGGCGTGGGCCCAGGGCCAGCCGCCCGCGTGGCCCGCGGAGCCGCCCCCGGATGCCGCTCGCGCGTCGCTGCTCGACCGCGAACCGCAGATCGCCGTGGCGGCGCTTAGCGGCGTCGTGACATGGGCGAGAACCTCGGCGGGCGTTTCGCGGCCCTATGCCTTCGATGTGGCCAGGCCCTGGTGGCTGTTGGAGGAAGACGCTCAGCCCGGCGACATCGTCGTACTTGGCGGGCGAGCCTTGCGGGCCCTGTATCGGCAGGATGCGATCGCGCTGCTGGTACACGGCAAGGCCACGCGGCTGACACCCATCCAGCCGCGGCGGGATTACCGCACGATGGACGAGAACGTGATGTTCTTGCCGCTGCCGCCCGACCTTCCTCCCGAACGGTATCAGATTCTCGTTCACAACGGCAACGGCGGGCGGTTCGGCTGGCGCGACGGCGGTTGGCTCACGGTGGTGGCAAAGGAAAACAAGCCGTCGCGGCGGTTCGACGTGCGCGAGTTCGGCGCGAAAGGCGACGACGAGGAGCCCGACACGGAAGCCATCGCCAAGGCGCTCGAAGCGGCCGGCAAGGAACGAGCGATCGTGTTCTTTCCTCCCGGCCGCTGGCGCACCGAGCAAACACTCGTGGTGCCCGAGGGCGTCACGCTGCGCGGTTCGAGCCGCGATCTGTCGATCCTCGAGGGCGTAGGCGAGCCGCCCCAGCCCGGCGCTCAAACCACGGCCCTGGTCCATCCCGGCAGTGGCGTGACTTTGGAGCGGCTCACGTTCGAGGGGGTGGTCTATCGCGGCCCGGGAGCGTATTGGGAGGGCACGATCGTCGGCGCACCGGTCCAGGGCGGATTGCACCACGTGACCGTGCGCCAATGCCGCATCGTCGGGCAGGAGGCCCAAATCAGCGACCGCCGCGGGTTCTGGCCGGAAGTCCCGCACGCCCGAGGGGCTTACCGCATGGCCCTGGCGCTGGCCGAAGGCCATCACCACCGCGTGCTCGATAACGAGATCATCGGGCCCGTCAGTGGCGGCAGCGTGTTCGAGCCGCTGCGGCGAAACGAGTGGACGGGCAACGTGATCCACGGCGGCGGCTCGGCCGACATGGTCTCGTTGAGCATCCTCGTCGAAGAATCGCTGGTCGATGCCAACCGGCTGGTCGACGCTCCCGGCCGGTTCATGGTCACCAGCCACTGGCGCTCCATCATTCGCTACAACGAGGTCAAGGACATGTGGCGGGGCTCGTGGGCCAACGCCGAAGAAACCTACCTGCAACACGGCGGTGCGAACGACGGCGCCGACTGGTGCCCCAAAACCGTCGGCACCGCCAGCGCCGCGACCGGCACCACGCTGACCGACGCAGGCCGAAAATGGAAAGCCGACGTGTACCGCGGCGGTTGCGTGCTGATTACCGCCGGGCG
>CAYOBW010000542.1:0-2932 GCA_964402115.1 uncultured Victivallales bacterium | reverse complement strand
GCTGCGAACGGAATGTAGAACGCCGTCCGGCGCAGTGGCAAGGGCTTTCACGGGCTTGGCAGCCGTTCTCATGATGGCCGGAGACCGCCTGAAGGCGAATGGCACGTAGACAAGCCCTTTCAAGGCACGACCCACCCCGGCCTGCGGCCACCCCTCCGGAGGAGGGGAGTGTATGTAAAGCATTCCGAATCAACAAGCTCCCCTCCTTGGAGGGGTACGCGTAGCGGGGGGTGGGTGCGGCATGGGAAGTCGCTATCTACGTGCCATTCGCCTTGTCCGGTCTGGATGATGGCGAGCGCCTGCCGGTACGCGGGGGAATCTGCCGCCAGTCCGGCCAGGCGCCCCGACGATCAGCGAATCATGAACAGCGTGCCTTCCAGATCGTTCGGCACGGCATCCGCCCACGTGCGCGCAAAGCGGATTTCGTCGAAGTCCCATGCGTACGCGGTATTGCCTCCGCGGAAATGCAGCCGGTCGAAGGCGTAGTTAGCCGCCGGCAGGATCGTCTTGCAGGCCGGGTTCTGCCCCGTCTCGCCAAACCCGATGCCCGGATCGAGCCACACCGTGCAGGCGTCGTTGCCCCCGGCCGTGAAGTCAATGCGCACGACGAACAGATGCACGTCTGTGTCGATGCTCTCCCAGGTCTGCCCCACTTCGTGGTTTGCCGAGTTCAGGGCCACGGCGCCGGGTGCGCCGAACACGCTGTAGCGCGAGGGCGTGTACTCGTCGCCGACGCCCAGCACCTCCGCATCGTCCCGGTACAGCTCGGCAGCCGCGTAGTTGTCCGCTCCCGCCGCGGTCGTGGACCGGGCCAGGAAGCTGAAGTAGAGCGTCTTCGCGACATTACCCCCGCCCAAGTCGCCCGAAACCGGATCCACGTAGCCCGCATCGTTGAACACGCCGCCGGGCAGCAGGTCGAGCTCGCCCCGCGTCCCGACGCCGCCGTTGCCCTTGGTCGTCAGCTTGCCACCTTTGCGGAAGAGCCGCCCGTAGCTCAGGCCGCCCGAGGCTGTGACCGAGCTTTCGTCGGCTTCGTCGCCCCACCAGCTCCCGCCGGCCAGGAAGTTCCTACCGCGGTGCTCCTGGCCAGGCAGGCTCCCAGCCGCGTAGCCGTCGAACGGCTCGTAGGCCAGCAGGTCCGAGGCCGACGTGCCGACCGGAAGCCCGAGGTCGTTCCAAACCGCCGCCACGCGCAGGTCGTCCCACTCCACGGAGCCGCCCCCGCCCGAGGCCAGCCGCAACTCGGATGACCACGGGTTGTCGGTGTATGCCCGCTGCACATCGGGCGTCCCCTCGCTGCCGGCCACCGGGTTCACCCACAGGCGGAGCGTGTCGTTCTCATAGTCGAGCAGGGTCACGAGTCGGTAGGTGCGGTTGTCCACGACGGGCACCGCGCTGAACGTGGTTCCCACGCCGCTTTGCATGACACCGAAGTACTTCTGTCCAACCTGCCCACCCGGCACGCCGAAGAAGACCTTTTCGGTGCCGAAGTCGTACGAACTCATCCCGGCCCAGTCCGGATTGCCATCGCGATTGAACAAGACGGAGTAGTAGACGCGCCCGCGCCCCCGCACGGCGCCCAGGCGCTCGTCGGTCGGCGTCGTGTCGTCCCCTCCCCCCTCGCCCGGCCCGTTGTACTCGCGCGTGGCCCCGCCGTTGCTGGTGCGCAACAGGCCGCGCTCGACCGTGGCGCTACCGAAGACGACTTCCCAGTCCGACTGACCCGCGGCGTTGACCAGCGCCCAGTTGTTCCACCGCCACCCGGTGCCACCGGCCTGGTTGGCGACGGAGCCGTCGGCATAGGTGAAGCCGTCGCGCCCGTAGAGATCGTCCGTCTGCTCCGGCAGACCCAGGTCGTCCCACGTCGTGGCCACGAGCAGGTCGTCCCACGTCGTGGCCGCCGTCCCGCCCGAGGCCAGGCGCAATGCCGTGGCCCAACTGCCGTCCGTGTAGGCGCGACGGTGCCGGTCGAGCGCGCGGTGATGGCGCGACGGATCGACCCACAGCCGCAGCACGTCCGCGTCGAAGTCCACCTGGCCGACCAGCGTGTACGTGCGGCCGTCCTGCTGGATGTGGGAGCTGAGGCTGGAGCCGCTATCGTTAATGCCGAAGTACTTGGACGCGCCCTGTCCGCCTGGCACGCCGAAGAAGATGCGTTCGGCGCCGAAGTCATAGGAGCTGACGCCGCTCCAGTCCGCGCCCGCGGCCCGGTTCATCAGCACCTTGAAGAAGAACGTGCCGGTCCCCCGGAAAGCCCCCTCGCGCTCGTTGGAGGGAAACGCGCTACCTTCGCTGGGACCGCAGTACTCGCGCTTGACCGCCGTGGCCAGCGTCGTCAGCTGCCCGCCGCCCACCGCCGGGACGCCCGTCACGTTGTCCCAGTCGGACGGGGCCGCAGCGGGCGCGCCGGCCTCGTCGGTCCGCTCGTAGGCCCACCCCGTGCCGCCCGCTTGGTTGGCGACGGCCCCGTCAGGGTAGCCAAACCCCTCCACACCTACCACCGCCCCGCGCACAGCGGACGCCGCCACTGTCAACACGCCGAACCAACCAATCCGGAGCATCGCGACTGCCACTCGTCCACCGCTCATATTGCTGCCACTCCCGCGAAACGACTCCCCGACGACTCGCACACATGCGCTCGCATCAGCATTTTGCTGATACGCGCCTCCGGCCGCACCCGCGGCGGTCATGTGTGCCAACAAACCGCTCCGATGAACACACCACACCCTAGCCGCCCGCCCCCGTCCCGAGAACACGGCCGGCGACATCCGGAAACAACTTACAAAAAACAGTCTACCTAGTCCGTTGCCTGAGCAGGTAGCATTTTCTGGAGGGGCTGGTGTTTCAGAAGCTGTGGCACCTGAGAGAACTGGCCCCAGCCCTTTCAAGGCACAACCCACCCCGGCCTGCGGCCACCCCTCCGGCGGAGGGG
>CAYOBW010000541.1:0-2954 GCA_964402115.1 uncultured Victivallales bacterium | reverse complement strand
GCCGGGGCTACGGCTCAGTCACGCGCTCTGAATGGACCGCTTGCGGGCGTCGAAGGTCACCCGGCGGCCGGTTTCGTACGCGAGCGTCGCCATGATGGACGGCACGGCGTGCTGGAAGCCCGCCTCGATCGAGGCGTTGGGCGTCTTGCCGTCGCGCATGCAGCGGTACCAGTTCACCCAGTGATCGGCCTGCTCGATCGGCGGCACCGGGTTCTCGCCGCGGATCGAGCCGTCTCGGTGAATGCCGCCCTCGGCGGTGTAGACCGCCGACGACCAGTCGAGTTTGAGCAGCCCCTTGTCGCCGCCCAGGCGGGTCAGGTTGCCGCTGCTGTTGCCGAAGTTCGTCGTGTAACTGACCAGCACGCCGTCCGGATAGTGCCAGAGCGCCTGCACCTGGTCAGGCACGGTGAAGCGGTGCTCGTCCTTCCAGGTGTAGCTGCCGCCAAGGCAGACGCACGTCTCGGGCAGGCCGATGCCAGTGATGAAGTGGATGAGGTCCAGGAAGTGGACGCCCCACTGCGGCACGGGCCCCTGCGAGAACGCCCAGTAACCGTACCAGCCCGAGTACAGGATCGCATCGAACGGCCGCTTCGTGCGATTCCCGGCGAACGTCCTCCAGTCGAGATCGGCGGCCTGCACGTCCGTCTTGAGGTAGCTGTACCAGTAGGGCTTGTCGCCGTTGCGCACCTGCTCGATGCGCGAGAGCTTGCCGAGCGTCCCGGCGCGGAGCAATTCGCGGCAGCCCGCGGCAACGGGGGTGCTGCGCAGCTGCGTCCCCACCTGCACCACCACGCCGGCCTCCTTCACGGCCGCGACCGCCCGGTTCAGTTCGTCCATCTCGATGGCCATCGGCTTCTCGACATACACGTGCTTCCCGGCGCGCGCCGCGGCCTCGAGCTGGCTGGCGTGGTGATGATCGGGCGAGGCGATAAAGACCGCGTCGACGCCCGGCAGCGCGAGCAGCTCCTCGTGCGTGCGGCAGAGCTTTGCGTCGACGCCGAACCAGGCCTTCGCCTTCGCCGCCGCCGCCTCGCGGGCGAGACGCCACGGGTCGCACACCGCGACAACCTCCAGGTTCTCCGCCTGGGCGTGCGTATGCACGCTGGCCATGTGCGTATCGATGCCGCGGTTGCCGCAGCCGATGAGGCCGATGCGGATCCGGTCGTTCGCGCCAAGGCTGCGGCGACGTTCGGCCGCCGAAAGCCGCACGGGCGCCAGGTTCGCCGCGAGGGCAACGGCACTCCCCGCCATCAGGAAATGCCTGCGACTCATGCCGTTGTCAAAACGTGTACTCATCTTCTCGTCCGCCTTTCTGCTACCCCTGTCGTCTGCTCACACACCTGGCGCTGGGCTTCGGAAAAGCCCGCGCTACCGCCCCCCCGTAGCCCCGGCCTCTCCGAGGCCGAGGGCCGGAGTGAGGTCGGCGGGTTTCGGGTGAAAAGCCTCCTGCCCCGCCCTGGACTCCAGGAACAGCCCCCACTCGGACAGGCCGACGGGCAGCTTGCCGTGGCGCGATTCTTCGGAAACCAGCAGGCCCATGGCGCGCAGCGCTTCGTCGGATAGCGTGTCGCGCAGAAACGCGCTGTCGTCCTTGAACAGCCGGTTCACGAGCAGTAACGCCTCCAGGGCCTTATCCTTGTTCATGACGCCCCTCTCGATGACCTCGGCGTTGCGTGCGCGCAGCCCGAGCCTGAGCGCGTCAATGACCCCACCCCGGGCGGCATGCTCGCGCGGCAGGGCTGCGGCCAGCCGTGCCAGTGCGCGCAACATGATGTAGTGATAGACGGCCCGGGCATTGTGCGGATCTACCCAGCGGCCGGCGTGTGGGCCATCCGTGAGTTGGCCGGGAATCACGCCGATGCACGCCTTGCGGACCGCGCCATCGAGGTAGCGTGCGTCGCGTGTCGCGGCGTACGCCCGCGCGAGCAGGCTGACGCTGAAGCTGTTGTAGTTCCAGTTCGGGCACAATCGTTGGGCGAGGGCCCAGTCGGCGGCTTGCCGGGCAGAGGCGAGGTGACGCGGGTCGTGCGTGAGCTCGTGCAGGTCGAACAACGCCACGCCACACTCGCCGTTGTCGAACTGCAGCCCACCGTCGCCGAGGAGATCCCAGACCCAGCCGTTGCGCACAACGCGGTCGAGCGTGCCCTCCGCCTCCGCCCGTGACAGGAAGCGCGCCGCCGCCTGCATGGCCCGCGTGTCGGCTGTGCCGCGCGCCGCCGGGAAAGGAAACCCGCCGCTGCCGGCCTGCCTCTGCGCCCACAGGAGGAATTCCGCCGTCTCGCGGGCGACGGTCAGGCCTTGCGTCGCGCCGTCGAGCCCCGCCCGTGCCACGGCGACACAACCGGCCACCACCGACGCCGGTTCGCGCAGCGGCCCCGGCATCGTCGCAGGGTCCATGCCCACCTTCCACCACCGCAGGCGCTCAAGCCGGTTGAAATAGGGTGTGAAGCCGCGCCTGGCTTCAGCGGGCGTGAGCAGCGTGCCCTCCCGCGGAATCGACTGAAACATGTCCGGCTCCTCCGGTACGCCCGCGCGCGCCCCCAGCGCAGCCCGCAAGTCCGCCACCGCAGCCCGCACCGCGACGGGATCCTCGCGGGCCAGGGCCGCGACAAGCGCGTCCGGGGCGCGTGCGCCGGAAGTCGGGGCAGCGGGAGGAGTCGCGCCCGCAGGTCCCACGGCAGCACACAGCGCGGCGGCACCCACGCCCGCAGAACATAGAAAGCAGCGGCTCACAAAGCCTGTCATGGTTCCCCCCACCGGCGCCAGGATCGCAAACACGCCCTGCACGCGGTCCCGCGGCGGACCAGCAACCTGTACGACACGCCGATTATGGCATGCGGCCGGTGAGCTTGTCTATCAAACCAGAATTCAGGAATCAGCATCCAGAACGGATGCTCCAGCAAGTGACACCGGAAACCGCACCCCTTTGACGAGTCCTCACCAACCGTCTCGGA
>CAYOBW010000540.1:0-2954 GCA_964402115.1 uncultured Victivallales bacterium | reverse complement strand
ATATCTCTAAATTAAATACATTAATACAAAATAATTACATTAAAATTGATGATGATTTTTTATTAAAAATTAATCATATAGATCTTAGATATGGTAGTAAAGTCCACTATGATTTTAAATAGAAAAAGTAGAAATAAAATAATTTAAATTAACCCATCTGGGTCTATATTTATTGAAAAGTTTGGACCTAGAGTTTTTAATTTATTTGAAAGATTTTTGTTTGGCCATTCTCCTGTTTTTATTTTTATTATTCCATTTACACCAAATTTACCTTTTTCTTGAGGTATAAAGGCAGGGAAGATATCTATCTCGTATGGCTCTATATTTTTCTGTAAACTTTCTACAAGCTCCATTGTTTCCTTTTTTGTTCCTGAGATGGATATTTTGATTAGTGTTGAGAAAGGTGGGTAGTTGAGCATTTTTCTATCATCTATTTCTTCTTTAAAGAAATCTATCAAGTTTCCTCTTATAGCATAATCAAAAACTTTTTGTGCTACATCTCGTGTTTGTATTATTAAATTTCTGTCGGTTATCGCTCTCATTTTAAGTAGAATGTTTAAAACTCTTTCATTTATTCTAAAATCTGGAATAGAGAAGAAAGAATCCATAGAGACTACAGCTGAGTTCTCAACTTTTTCTGTAAGATATAAAAGCGCCATTTCTGTACCTATAAGTATTCCTTGAGGGGAATTATAAAATTTCTCTGCTGTTTGAAGAGCTTTTTTGTGTGTTGGGGTTATATCAGCATCGATCCTATAAACTTTGCAATTTGGGTTTAATTCTCTAACTTTTTCTTCTACCATTTCAGAACCTATACCAAGGGTAGTAAGTCTCCATCCGTTACAGTTCGAACATTTTTCAAGTGCACTTCTTCTTTCACCACATCTATGGCATAGGAAAAAGTTTTCTGCAGGTGATTTGTGTAAAACAGTATGTGCATTACAAGTGTTACATTTAACTATATTACCACAGTCTGCACAGACAGTAGAGGGGGAAAGACCTCTTCTTGCAGTAAAAATAAATAAATGTTCATTATTCTCAATACTTTCTTTTATTTTATTTTCTAAATTATCGCTAAAAATTTTAAATTCTCTTTTTGTCTCTTTTTTTTCTTGTGTAGTATTTTCTATTTCTTCTTTTCTTATTTTCATATCTACAATCTGTTGTGAAGATGTGGTAAGAGAACGAAATTTGAGCGGAGCTATTTCTATGATTTCCCCATTTTTATATCTCCATATGGTTTCTGCTCGCAGGAGTAAATCACCAAAAATTATTTTAGCTTTTATTTCTTTGGCAAAAGTTTCTGCAAAATTCCTTATATCAATATATGGTCTTATTTGTGTTTTATAAGATCTTGAATTTTCCTTATCTAAAATTATTGTACTTATTTGTTGTTTAGGTATAGAAAGGAAACCTCCAGTAGCTATTATAAGTAATGGATGTTTTTCTTCTAAAATTTTATTTACATTTTCTATGATTTCTTTTTTACCCATAGAACTATGTAATATAAAAGTATAAGGCTCGATACCTTTTTGAAGTTTTTCAGAAGCTTTTTTAATGTCTTGAATTGTTGGTAAACAGAAAAATATTGATTTTCCTTTTGCAAATTCTTCTCTAATTATACTTTTGTAGTGAGTGTATCTATCTTCATCATTAGATTGTATTGCAAACTTTTCTGCATTTATTGGGTTTTGATTTTCAGAATCATCTATTTCAGGAATTTTTAAATTTTCAGCATTTTCAAAAAGTATTTTTGGAACAATAGAGCTGAGTACTGCACCACAGGATCCAACATAATATTCTGATATTTTATTACAGGTTTCTACAAATTCTTTATTTAATAAATTAAAAGATTTTAATTTCTCAACTTTTTTGAGTGCAAAAGGGGAGTTTTTAATTTCTGACTTCATATCCTCAACTTCCTTTGCGGAAATCACAAGTGCAGGAATAACCCTTTTTCTTAGAGGGACTTTTATTATTGATCCAACAGAAATATCACTTCCGGTAAAATAGGAAAGAGTTTCGCTTGTTATTCCTCTGGATATAGGTATTACTTCTAAAACTCGCATTGTGGTCTAATAATGACAGAAATAAGGCTTTTTTTCAAGGAGATATTAAGATAGTTTAAAGTAAAAAGTTCATAAGGTTTATAAAGTAAATAAAAATAACCCCACCTTTTTTAAAAAAAAGGTGGGGCCGATACACGAACCCCTAGAGTGAAACTCGATATACAACTCGCGGATTTGGGGTTAGTCCATGGAAAGGTCCGGTTGGTGGAAGTGCCCACGTTTTCTTCTGTTTCTCCCAGTAAGACGTAGCTTCTTGGAGCTTTTCTTTCCAAATAAGTTTTGCTTCCTCGATTGCTGCAACTTCATTAGTAGCAACAAGGGAAACTTCAGTTTGGTGGACTTCATTTCCCATCGATTCCATCTCATCATAATCGGTGTATTCAAGAAACCATTTTCCATTCATGAATTACTCCTTTCTTTTATCTAAAATAATGATAACATATTACTATATAAAAGTCAATTATTCTGAATTTTTTTTTAAAATTAAAAAAGGTCTTAAAAAATAAAACAAACCTGGATTGCGACCACGTAAAAAAGATTACATTCACGTGGCACAGTATTGGAGTATCTTCTTGCAATGAAATAAAGGGAGTTTTGCGAAGCAAAACTCCCTTTATGTCATTCCCGTCTTCATGCGAATGACAATACTAAAAGGATAAGATTTTTATCAGTCCTTAAAGACTTTGATTTTCGCTCCTATAGAATTCAATCTCTTTGCTATCTCTTCATAACCTCTGTTTATACTATAAACATTTCTAAGTGTAGATTTACCTTTAGCTCCAAGCATACCTATAAGTATTATGGCGGCAGGGCGAAGTGCAGGAGGGCAGATTATTTCTGTTGGTTTGAGAATAGTTTTTCCATTTACATAAAAACGATGTGGAT
>CAYOBW010000539.1:0-2966 GCA_964402115.1 uncultured Victivallales bacterium | reverse complement strand
CGCACAAGCAGATCGTGCTGACCTCGGATCGGCCGCCGCACGAGATCGGCGGGGTGGAGAAGCGCCTGGTATCGCGCTTCGAGTGGGGCTTGGCCACCGACATCGCCATCCCTGACCTCGAGACCCGGGTCGCCATCCTCCGGAGCAAGCAGGACGACCACGCCCTGAAACTGCCCGACGGCGTGCTGTTCATGGTGGCCAGTCGCATCCGCAGCAACATCCGGCGCCTGGAAGGTGCCCTCATCCGCCTGGTGTCCTACGCTTCCGTCACCGGGGCGCCGTTGGACCTCGCCAAAGCTGAGGAAGTGCTGGGGCCGCTGCTGGACGAGGAGCCCGCGTCGCTGATCACGGTGGAGCATATCCAGCGGACCGTGTCCGAGTTCTACGACATCCGACTGGCAGACATGATGGGCAACCGGCGGCCGCAGAACATCGCCATGCCGCGGCAGGTAGCCATGTACCTGTGCCGCGAGTTGACCGGCTACTCCTCGCCGGTCATCGGCGAGCATTTCCACCGCAACCACGCCACCATCCTGCACGCCGAGCAGTCAATCAAGGAACGCCTCAGCGTGAACCCGGAGTTCCAGCGCGAGATCAACATCCTGCGCCGCAAGGTACGGGGATGAGACGGCGGCAGAGTGTCCTGCCGTACCGGCAGCGCGCGACAGCCGTCGGCGAGGGGGCGGGGACTGAGACCCGTTGCGCGTCATTCGTGGAGGCGCGGTTCTCCGTAATCCGCCGCGGCGGACGGCAGGATGCGGAGATCCTGCCCTCCAGCGGAACGGCGACACTCGACGACGGACGCGCCGTTGGTATGAGACCCCAACCCAAAGAAAACGGCGCTTCCGGGTTTCTTGTGGGCAGGTTCATGGGGGGCTGGGGTGAAGTTCCAGGCCGCCGCAGTGGAAGAGTATTGCGGTGCGCAGGTGGGTCCTGCTGCGGAACCCGAAGGCGTCGCGCTTGATCTTCTCGATCTTGCTGTTCAGCCCCTCAGTGCAGGCGTTGGTGACCCCGCGGGTGATGGCGTTGACGACTCCCTGCCAGTGGTTCCTGACGGTGTGCGCCGCCTTCCGCATAGGCTCCAGCCGTGAGTGGGTTGCCCACCAGAACCACTTCTTGAAGAACGTCCCGGCAGCCTCGACGGTCTCGTGGCGCCACACCTCGCGGAAGTTCTCTTTGATGGCCCAGGCTCTCCCGGTCTTGAGCGCCTGACGGCGGAGCTGCTCGAAGCGTTCCACCCGGTGCGCCGGGATGTTCTCAAGGTTGTAGAGGAAGAGGAAACGGGAGCGGAAGAACGAACTGCGTTCGCCCTCACCCTCGATGTGTTTCTGCTCGGCCTTCCTGACTTCGTCGACCGCCTTGTTCACGATCATGGTCACGTGGAAGTGGTCGAAGCAGATGTCGGCCCGGGGCATGAACTCGGACACCACCTTCGCGTAGCCCGCACTCATGTCCATGGCTACGGCCTCCACCGCCGCCAGTGCGTCCTTGCGTTCGCTGAACCACGGCGTGATCGCCTCGACGCTGCGCTGGTCCACCACGTCGACGACACATCCCTGGTCCAGGTCAGTGATGATCGTGGAGTACCTGTGACGCTTGAACATTGCCTTCTCGTCGATGCCGAGGCGCTTTGGCAGTTCCGGACCGCGCCGCGCCATCCCGCGTTCAACCGCCCGGTCCATCACCCGCTGAACCTCATCCCAGGACAGTCCGGTGAGGCTGGCCGCACCGTCCCGGCTGCACTCCTGCAAGGTCTCGATGCAGCGCTTCTCCATCGGCATGGTCAGCCGTGAGTGAGCGTCGGACAGAGGCGGCCTGATCTGCAGCGTACCGTCCCGCGGACACGCCACGCGCGGCAGCGCGGCATGCAGCCAGGTCTGGTACTCGCAAGTGTCCAGATGCCGCCAGGCACGCTCGGGGGTATGGTCGTATACCGGCAGGCGCGTGTCGCATCTCGGACAGGCGAACAGCGCCCCGGAAGCGTGCTCCAACCACACGTCGACCCGTCGGCTGGCGTGACCTACCTCCACCCGGCATACCCGCCAGGGGGTCGGGGGAGCGATCATACTCTGGTAGAACGGTACGATATCCATGTGGCCGCCCCGGCGGACCTCCTACGCTGCGCCGACCGCACCCCTGCGAGAATGGGCGCCGAACTGTACTCGGTGAGGCAGTGAAAATGCTCGTCGCAGCAGGGGTGCGGTTGGCGTGGCGTTCCAGCAGCCCCTGGGACGCAGTAATATCACACTGCAACACCGATACTTACAGAACTGCGTGCGGGAAAACCGTCCGACTTAGGGGCGTTCACAGGCCCCTCGGCCATCACCCAATCAGCACTTTCAGGCACGATTTCCACCCACAGGAATCCCAGAAGAGCCCAATTTTCTGGCCGACGGGGGGCACCTCGTGCCCCTGGCCGACGAGTACTACCAGCGCTTCGGCATCCCGTTGCCGCCGGCCTACAAGGGCAAGCGCTACACCAGCCAGGCGGGGGTGCAGATCCAGGGCATGGTGGTCAACAAGCGGCTCTGGAACGAGGCGGGAATCACGGCGCCGCCGCGCACGTGGGAGGAGTTCATCGCCGCCCTGCGCCAGATCAAAGCCAAGGGGATCAGGCCCCTGGTCTACGGCGGGCGGGAGTGGTCGGCATCGATGCCGCTGTTCTACGCCATCGCGACCACCCTCTACGAGGACAAGCCAGGAGCAGGGCAGGGGTCCTGGACGCGGCGCAAAGACGAGGGGAAGGTGAGTTTCGCCACCGAGCCGCAGGCCCGGCAGATCCTGGAACGCATGATCGAGCTACTCGACAGCTTCGTCGAGAAGGGGGCGTTGAGCGACGGCTACAACGAGGAGCAGGCCGACTTCTACGGCGGCAAGGGCGCGACCTGGATGATGGGCTGCTGGATCGGCGGCGATATCGAGCCGAACAAGGTCGACTTCGAGATGGAGTACTGGCCCGTGCCCTC
>CAYOBW010000538.1:0-2966 GCA_964402115.1 uncultured Victivallales bacterium | reverse complement strand
AAGTGCGCATGGGAAACGGAAGGATCGACGGGGCGCCAACATCGCCGCGCAGAGTGCCTCGCCAGCTCGGCACCGTGACGGCGGGCGTTCGGCACCTGATACGATGAACACGAAGAACAGACTCATCTCGTTGGTCGTAGCCGGACTTGTGGCGACCTTACCCGCGCTCGCGTGGGACTTGACCCGTGGGATCGAAGCGACTGTTCCGGCCGACGAGATCCCGTCATTCTATCTGATTCTCGTCGTCTCAGCCGAGCACCTCAATCCCCCTCCGCACACAAATGAGAACCCACCCACCGGCAGCTTCACTGTTCACGAACGAATCCGAGGATACGTGAGAGAGGACCGCGTAGCGGCCAGATGGTGGAGAATGCCGCGGGAGGAGGATGTTGTCCCTTGGTCAGCAAGAATGCCGGACATGTGGAGGAGGTTTCATTGGCTGCGTCCCGGCACCCCAGAGTGGAATACAGTACCCGTTCCCGCACCAGAGATAGGACAGAAGATCATTGTCTTCGCGCAGGTTGCGCCAAGCGATGAGCGCAGTGCTGCGCACTTCGCTCTATCAGCGGGACGTGACCTGACATTGCTCAGAGTCCGCGGTGTCTTCAAATACACCGCGGCGAATGTTGCCGCATTGCGGCAACACATGGGAAGAACCGACTGGCCCCCCTTTGTCATGGGGCCGCTTTGGCTCGCCGTCTTCGTCCTCGCCGCCGGTGCTGCTGGACGACTTGCAAGTTCCTTTGAAAAGGAACTCGCCACTCACTCTCGCAGACTGCGTCTCGGAGGCGTCCTGTTCGTATCATCGCTTGCCCTGTGGCTGTTGTTTGAGTACGGCAACGTGACGGGAGGAATCAGAGTTGATCTTCTGCTTCTGTTCCCCCTGTTCATTCTGGACGGCATCCTGCTGGTTGCATCCGGAGGTCCTTGGGCGTTCAGGAAGTCGAAGCAAGAGAAAGAGAGCCAACAACCGGCTGCAGAAGTACAATCTAAAGGCGCGCCTTCAGATTGACTGTGAGCCGAAGCATTGGGGAGGACGAAGAATGATGGGATATGGCAGCGCTGGTATTGCCTTTATGTTATTGGGGGGCCTGCTTGTCCACCTTGGTCTCACCCATGAGACCCGCGAACGCCAACTCGGGATTGCGGGGCGCCCACTGCTCACAGATTGGGCGAGAGTCATGCTGGGGTTGGCGCTTGTCATCGTGGGCGGTGTCGTAACGTACTTCGAATGGGCACACAGGAGCATCGGAGTGTGACTCCTCCTGCGTGCGGGAGGATGGGACCCTATCATCGGCCTCGACGCTATCGTTGCTCCGCGCCTCAGCCAGAACCGGAACGTTGGGGCATGAGATGACATGACGGACAAATGGATTATCTTTGGACTCGTGTGCTGCTTGGCGCTTGCGTGCCTCTCTCTCCTTGTGGCAGCGGCCGTTGCGCTATGCAAACGGCAGTGGGCAAAGGCGGGCATCCGTTTCGGCATCGCGGTCGCCCCTTTCGGTCTGGCCGCCGCCATCCTGCCGACGATGGCGACAGCCCGACCACAGCGGAACCGATGCATGTCGAATCTGTCCGAAATGGGGAAGGAGTGCTATATGTACGCCATGGATCATGACAAGAAGTTTCCGCCGTCATTCCTCGCTCTGACCAACTACGCTTGCAACGCCAAACTGTTCATCTGCCCACATTCCAAGCACACAGCAGGGGCAATCGACACAGTGGACGCATGGAGTGACTACGTAATAGTAACCAATCTATCGGAGGAATCGAAGCAAGGCTTCGTCCTTGCCTACTGCAAACCCGGCAACCATCGCGACAAAAAGGGCATCAACGTGCTCTTTGTTGATGGGTCAGTCCAGTGGGTGCCGGAGTCCTCATTCGGGACTCTCTCTTGTGATGTTCTGAAGGGATCAAGAACCAATAACAGGGAGCCCCAACCACCGCCAGGAGACTAGCTCGCAAGGCTCGCAGTTTCAGGCGTAGCGTTGGCGAAAGGTGCGAGAAAGGGATGAACGAAAGAAATAGTATTCCGTTCTCGCCGCCGTTCTCGTTCACCGGACCGAGGAAGCGGCGGTTGACGAGAGCGGCGACGAGAACGGTTGACGATTGGGCAAGCTCGGACCGGATTCGATCTCTTCTCCGGAACGAGGACTGCGAAAGGAGGGAATCGTGTGCCAACACGGCGCGCACGGTAGCCTCGCCAGCTCGGCACCATGACGCCGGACGTTCTGCCCGAGAATGACAACGGTTCGAGGACGTGGTAGGGTATCCCCATGAAGACGGTGTACGTGGAAACATCGATCCTGAGCTACCTGACGGCGCGCCCCACGCGCGACCTTCTGGCCACGGCCCGTCAGCAGACGACGCGTGAGTGGTGGGACACGCGCCGAGCGCGGTTCGATCTCTTCGTCTCGCCACTAGTCGAACAGGAGGTCAAGCGCGGCGACCCGGATGCCGCTCGACGTCGCGTCGAGGCGCTCGGCGACATGCAAACACTCGAAATCGTTGAGGAAGCGTACGAGCTTGCAGCCGCACTCATCTCGGAGAGTGCCCTGCCCGCCGTCGCGCAAGACGATGCCACGCACATTGCATTGGCCGCGGTTCATGGCATGGACTACTTGCTCACGTGGAACTGCCGTCACATTGACAACGCCGAGACGAAGCCACTCGTGCGTTCTGTCTGTGCCAGACTCGGCTACGCCTGTCCAGAGATCTGCACGCCTGAGGAATTGATGGGAGACCAAGATGAAGGCTGACCCCATACTGAAGGAGCTCTGGGAGATCAAGGATGGTCTGGCCGCCGAATGTGATCACGACCTGCGCCGGCTCTTTGATCGACTGAAGGGTTCGCAGAAAGACCGTGGCCTTCGATTGGTGAATCGAACGAAGCGGCACATGAGAGTGGCAGAACCAGAGGGTTCAGGTTACGGCTCGCAAGCTCGCTGAACCTGACCCTCGCCGTT
>CAYOBW010000537.1:0-2967 GCA_964402115.1 uncultured Victivallales bacterium | reverse complement strand
GGCCGCGGTCAGGGCGGCGGCGAGGGCGGCCGCGTCGGGCGGGGCGCCGCCGAGGGTGACGAGGAAGCGGCCGAGGCGCCGGACTTCCGCCCGGTACAGGGCGTGTGACTCCGGCGTCTCGCACGTCGCCGGCACGTGCATGAGGAAGAGCCGCCGGCACGGATCCTGGCGCAGGGTGGAGAGGGCGCGCCGCTCCTGGTCGCAGAACGTGGTGAGGACGATCGCGGCGGTTGGGTCGGTGGCGGCGACCTCGTTCACGAACGCGCGCAGGAAGGGACAGACGCCCTCCGTGTCGCCAAGCCGGTCCGCGCCCGGCGGCTGCGCGTGGCCCTCCGGAATGAAGCGCAGCGGCAGCAGCCCGTGGGCGGCGATCCACTCCGCGGGCACGAACGGCGAGCGATAGCACACGGTCAGCGGCACGCCGGCCCTCCCGCCCCGCGCACGGTTTCGAACGTGGCCTGGATGCGGACCGCGATGCGGGCGGAGTCGGACGGCCCGTAGTCGGTCTCGATCCGCAGGTACGGCAGCTTCAGGCGGTCGCGCACGAGTTCCCGTACCGCCTGCGACTCCACGTCGTAGGTCAGGCAAGCCTGCCAGATCACCTCAATCACGCACTCCGCCCGGTAGGTGCGGGCGAGCTCGGTCAGCGACTCCAGCCGCCGCGTGTTGGGCGTCATCACCGAGCACGGCAGGTGGAAGTATTTCGCGGCGATGGCCGTTAGCGGATCGCCGACCGAGGGGTCCACGTCCTCCAGGATCGGTTTGACGCCGGTGCAGTTCTCCTGGCAGACCACGAGGCCGCCGTGCTGTTCGACGAGGTCCAGCACGCGCTCCGCGCCATGCGGCAACGGGACGCCGGTCAGCAGCACGCGGACGGGCCGCGGGGCGCCGAGCGCGGGCGGGCGGGCCGCGGCCTGTGCGAAGAAGCGCAGCGCGGCCTCGTACTGGTCCATGCTCGCGGGCATGCAGGCAATCAGGGCCTTCAGGTCCAGCAAGTCCCGGCCGGAGAGCGGGGGACGCTCGGCCTGCATCAGGGCGGCCAGCTCGCGCCGCAGGCGCCGCTCGCGGTTCATGTCCGCGATGGCGGCGCGCAGGCGGTCGTCGGTGATCGTAGTGCCGAACCGCGTCTCGAGGGCCGCCTTGAGCTTGCGCAGCTCCGCCACCCAATGGGCGAACGCCTCCGGGTCGTCCGGTTTCTGCGGCAGCTCGAGCACGTGCATCGGATGGCGGCGGGCGAGCAACTCGTACATCTTCTTCTTGCCATCGCAGGTGGTCTCCGCCACGAGGAGGTCGGCCATCTCGAGGAAGGGGTTGGCGCCCTTCACGCTGTAGCCGTAGGTGGATTTGATCAGCGGGCAGAGGTTGGCGGGGAGCTGCTCCTCGGCGGCCGGGATCGTGGCGGCGGAGCCGCCGCACAGGCAGACGGGCACGCCGCCTGCGGCCATGATCAGTTCGCGCGGGGTGTACTCGCAGAGAATGCCCACGATGGGGCGGCCCTGTGCCTTGGCCTCGGTGGCGTACACCAGGCAGTGCTCCACCATGTCGTCGAACCACGCCGCGTGCGGGGGTGCGCCGGCGGGCGCGGACCGCGGGGCGCCGCAGGCGGGCGTCGGCGGCTGGCAGGGATCGGCGGCCGGTGGCGGGGTGCCCGACGGGGCGTGACAGCAATGTGCCATGACTTGCGCTCCCGGCCCGGGCGCGCGGCCTGTGCCGCCGCCCCGGCCGTTGTGAACGTTAACGCTTGCGGCCGACGAAGCGCCCCTGCGCGATCTTGCCGGCATGGGCGAGCTGTTGCATGCATACCATCTCGCCGCCGACGGCGGTGAGCAGCTCGAGGCTGAAGCCCAGGTGCATGAGGGCGTCGTAGGTCAGTTGCTTATTGACCATGTCCAGGTAGAGGTCCACGCACGGCGCGAACAGGCCGGTGTCTTCGGCCGCGACGACGTCGCAGGCGTTGGCGCGCAGCAGCTCCGCGTAGCCGGGGATGGTCTGGACGTTCTGGAACTTCATGAACGCCAGGAAGCGGCGCGCTTCGTCGTCCGTCAGGCCGGCTGGTCCTTCGACCCAGTCCGTGAACGCGATGACGCCGCCCGGGCGGACGAGGCGCGCGGCTTCGGCGATCAGCCGCGTCTTGTCCACGACGTAGCACCAGGCATCCTCGCCCCAGACGAAATCGGCGGAGGCGGAGGGCAGACTCGACTCGCACACATCGGCCAAGGTGAAGCCGATGCGGTCCGCCAGTCCCTCGGCCTGGCAGCGGGCGCGACCGCGCTCGATCATCTTCGGCGTGGCGTCCACGCCCTGCATGGCGGCGACCTGGCGGAAGCGCACGAGGAAGCGCATGCCGGCGCCGTTGCAGCAGCACAGGTCCACGCCGCGCAGGCCCGGCTGGATGCCGGCCCTGTCGGCGAGGGCCAGGGAGGATTGAAATCCGCCGATGTGAATCTGCTGGCCCATGATGAGTTCCCAGAGATCCCCCTCGGGTCCGCCGTAGACGGCCTGAACATCTTTCAACCCGACACTCGGAAGCGTATGCATGCGTCTCTCCAATACTAGTTGTCAGTGTGGTCGCCGGTTCCCGTCGTCTGCGCGCGGCAGGGCGGTAGGGAAGGGCGTTGTCTGTCGTGTTGCACGCGGTCGCCGGGGCTGGGCTCGCCCGGACCGCATCAGGCGCGGTTGAGACAACCGCGCGGGGAGGCCAGGGAGCTTCGGCGCAGGCTCGGACGCCGCGACCTTGAGAGGAGCACGCACCCGGCGTGCCCGACCGCTGGCGCGCGTCATACGCACGCGTAACGGACTCGGTCCATGACCTCACCTCCCTTCGCGGTTCGGAGCGGAACGCGGCCGGAATGGCCGCAACTGCCGTCAAAGATAGGGAATGCCGCGCGCCGTGTCCAGCGGAGTGTGCGGCGGGGCGCATTTCACCTCCGTAGGGGTTCGTTTGAGAGACGAGGAGCGGAATCATCG
>CAYOBW010000536.1:0-2970 GCA_964402115.1 uncultured Victivallales bacterium | reverse complement strand
CAGGTTGATCACGTCATCCCGGCGGTCAATCAGCAGGTCGATCTGAGTTCCTTCGTCAACTTGTTCGGTCGGCCGATGGAGCCAGCACCCCTGAGTGGTTTCCACTCCGGCGATGCCCAATGCCTGCTTCACTTTGGCCACGTGGCGGTGAACCACGTTTTCGAAGGCATAGCCGCTCCAGGCCCGCCACGCTGGCGTACCGTGCAAGTTGCGCCACGTTCCCTCCCCAGTTCGTCGCTGCGACTCCATCCACCGCAAATACAACAGGGAGAATTCGTCCGCCAGTCGGTACTGGGCATCGCGGCACGATCTTTCCCACGGGTCGATCCGGCGAACGAATCCTGATTCGACCAATTCTTCGAGCGTGGCAGTCGATCGGCCGCCCGACGACCGTCCCGCGGCATCGAGAAGCTGTGTCCGCGTGAGGCCCCCGGCCCGGGACGCGAGCGCCCGAATGATCTCCAAATGACGCTCGGGATGATCGAACAGAGCGGCGTACAGGTGGGGAAATTCCGCCGCCAGCAACCCGTTCGGCGAGAAGCAAATGGCATCGATGTTCTGGGCCGCGGATCGCCCGGGCTCGACTTCCTTGAGATAGTGCGGGATCCCGCCCAACGCCATGAATAACTCGATGATGGCGCGGGGTTCCAGGCGGACCTTGCGGCTGGTCAGGAACTCGCGGACTTCGGTTAGCGTAAACGGATCCAGGCGGATGCGGCGGGTGACGCGGTTGTACAGACCGCCGCGATTATGAATGACCTTTTCGATCATCCAGGCCGCCGCGGACCCGCAAATCACCAGCACAATGTGTGACTGGCGTGACGCCCACGAATTCCAGAAATGCTCCAAAGCCTGCAGGAACCCGGAACGCCGCGTCGACAGCCACGGGATCTCGTCGAAGAACACGACGTGTCGGTGTGACGTGTCGAGCGATTCCAGGAAGACGGTGAGTTGTCCGAACGCGGCGTACCAGTCGGCGGGCGTTTCCAGACGTATTCGCGAACCCGTGGCTCGGCCAAGCTGTTCCGAGAAGTTTCTCAATTGGAGAGTCCGCGGAGCGTCGTGGATGCCCGTCAGTTCAAAGCGGATCGCGTCCCGAAAGAACTCGCGGATCAGGAACGTCTTACCGACGCGGCGCCGTCCGTACAATGCCAGGAACTCCGGTTCGTTCCCTTTCAGGATCTTGGCGAGAATCGCCTGCTCTTCCGACCTTCCCACGAGGCGTTGCACCGTGCGTTACTCCTCTCCGTCAGCCCGACGACTGACAAGCAGGCGATCGAAGTTATGGCCACTTATGGGAGATTATAAGTGGCCATATCTGCATTTTCAACGGTACTTATGGCCGCGAATAGGATTTCAAGACTCGGTGCGGAACCGCCCTCGCCTCCAGCAAATTGCCGACAGGGTGTCAACTTCTTAGCGGCGTTGTACAAGGCGGGCTGCGACGACGGTGGACTCCGTTTGCTCTTCAGGTGGCGTCGTGCACGTTGGATTCAGCCGCGAAGCGGAATCTGGAAGCGCCATTCAATCAGTGGTTAACGCCGACAGGCCGCCTCGACAGTCGTTCAACTCGCGATGGAGGAGCCCGCCAGGGCCGCGTTGGAAAGCACGCGGTGAACGCGGACGTCCGTGTTCCTCAAAGGACGCAGTGGTCGTAAGGCAGCTTAGTGGTGGAAGTGGGGAACTGGCGAAGGTTGACAAATGCGAAAACGAGTACAAATAGATTTTGTGCCGGGCCTTTTCCTTGCGCTGACGTTCGGCAAGCCCGCTTCGCTGTATCTCGCTCGATGGCAAGAGGGGCACGTTCGGCGCCCAAAATCACTTGCGGCGAATCAGGTTTGTCGCATCCGCTCGTCGAACACGTCTGGGGGAAGCTGCTCCCAGGTCCGTTGGATTTTCTGGGCGGCGCTCGCGTCAAGCTGTGTCTTGATCTGCTGCATCAGTTCTCGCGTGTCGTTCAGTTTCCGCTCCAATTCGTGCCGTTGCCGCAAGGCGGCGTTCCGCTTTTGCTGGAGTTCGGTCAACTCCCGCTCTCCCCGCTCCACCTCCTCGCCAAGGGCAGCGCATTCGCTCCGCAACTTGCGGATGGGCTTCACGCGACTGCGGAAATCGGCCAGTTGCAGGCTCAAACGCTGCTCTTCCTCCGTGGACTCGGCGAACTGCTTCTCCAACGCTGCGAGGTCCGCCCGGAGCGCCGCAACTCTTTTTCGTGGTGCCTCAGCGGCTTGCTCTGCCTGCGCTCGTCGGGACTCGAGTTCACGTTGGCGCAGCGTGATCTGCTGCAACTCAGTCAGGGCTTCCTCCGCCGCTTTCCACTTCGCCCGTGTTTGATCGGCCACCTGGGTGATGTCGGCCGCCAATTGCCCGGCCAGACTTGCTGCTGCCTGAGCGAGTTCGCTGGGCTCCTGCGTCCCCGTGACGCTCGCGTTCCAGACGCCCAAGGCCCTCGCGAACAGGGTCGCCGCGGCATGAACGATCTGTTGCGGGTCCGTCGCTGGCTGGTACGGATTGCGCAAAGGGTAGCACTGAAGCGTCCCGCCGAATAGGAGCATGGGCGGGGGCGCCACCGACTGGGATGCTGAGGCCCGGACGTGCTGCAACAACCGCACCGTCCCCGCATGCGCCAAATCCGCCAAAGCGCGGGCCAATTCGTCGCCACCGTCACACCCCTCCCGCACTCTGGCGAGAGAACCGACGGCTTGTTCCAAGGCAAGGACATCCGGCATAACCAATTCCCGTGATTACAGGGTAGGGAGCAACGAAACACGCAGCCGCGGCCCAAGGATCACATTCGCTCCGTCACGAGACCGCGTCGCACCAGCACGCGCTCCAAGTCTTCGCGTTTGATGCACAACAAATCTTCCGCACTCGGCTGATCCGACCCGGCTACTCGCTGGTCCAGTTGATCGACGATCTGCTCGAAGACGTGGCCGACCGTCCGGGCGTTACCGAAATCCTGAGCCAGCTTGA
>CAYOBW010000535.1:0-2979 GCA_964402115.1 uncultured Victivallales bacterium | reverse complement strand
CCTCTTAATCTTAATCCTACTCTTAATCGTAATCCATTCCCTCTGCTCCCCCAACCTCTGGCGCACTAGACGTCGAGGTCGGAAGTCACCGGTCCGACCAAGGGCCAAGTACCGCCGGGGCGCTCACCGATGGTGTCGCGTGGCAGTTGCGGCGCAAGGTCCGCTGAGCCGTGGATCACACCCGGGGGGCTCATCTTTTCACTTGGCTTTCGGCAGCCGGGTTGTGTACTTTCACCCTGACTAGGGGGTCTGGACTGCCGGTTATGGAAGGGGTACGGGCGGGCGGACATCCGGGCGTCTTGCGACGGGCAGGGCGCTTCGCGCGGGTTGCCGCTCCACGCAGGAGGAAGTCGGCCATGAACGAACGCAGACTGACGGGCGTGTGGGCGGGGTTGGGGTTCTGTTTCTGCAGCCTCGCGCTGGGGCAGGGCGACGCCGTGGCGCCCGTGGCGCGCAAGCTGACGCTGGCGGAGTACCGCCAGCAGGTGGCGGCGGCGAATCAGACGGTGGCTTCCAAGCGCCTGGAGCTGGAGATCAGCCGCATCGAAGCGCGCGGTGAGCGCGGCATCCTCGAACCCAATTTCGCGGGCAATGCGGCCTTCGATCGCACGGAGCGGCAGAACGCGATCGAGCAGGAGCTGAACCAGAACTCGCCGCTGTTTCGCGAGAACAGCATCGATGCCTCGACCGGTGTCGAAGGGTTGCTCCCGCTGGGCACCAAGTACTGGGTCGGCACGAGCGTGGACAAGCGGTCCAACAACCTCACCAACCGCTGGCAGATGGTTCCCTACACCGACGAGTACCTCGGCTTCGCCGGCGTACGGCTTACCCAGCCGCTGCTGAAGAACGGCCGTCTTTCCGCCGTCATGGCCCGCATCCGCCTGGCCGACGCCCAGATCGACGTGCGCTTCCAGGAGCTGCGGCGTCATCTCATGATGGTCATGTCGCGGGCGGAGCTGGCCTACTGGAACCTCGCGCTCACGCAGCACACGCTGCGCCTGCGCAACGACTCCGTGCGGATCGCCGACGAGGTGCTGACGGGCAACCGCGAGCGCGTGGCCGCGGGAAAGATGTCCGAGATCGAAGTTTACGAGGCCGAGGCCGGCGTGGCCCAGCGGCGCCTGCAGCAGACCCAGGCCGCCCAGACCGTCACCGCAGCCAACAACCTCATGCGCACCTTCCTCTCCGCCGCGGCGGGCGGCGAGGGCGACTCCCCGTTCGAGGCGGCCGATGCGCCCGCGCTGAAGGCGCTGACGACGACCTACGACGCGGCGATGGCCAGCGCCCTGGAACACCACCCCGACTACCTCGCCCAGCAGGTCGTCATCCGCCAGGAGCAGGTGCGGGTGTCCTACGCGCGCAACCAGCGCTGGCCCCAGCTGGACCTCGTGGGCAGCTACGGCCTGAACGGGCTGGGCGAAACGTTCCGCGACTCGGCGGAGAAGGTCGGCGACGCGGACTTCGAGGCCTGGACGGTCGGCATCGAACTGCGCCTGCCGCTGGGCGGGGGCATCAAGGAGCGCGCCGATCTGCACGCCGCGCGCCTGCGCCAGCAGCAGGCGCTGCTGGACCTCAAGACCGCCGAGATCGAGATCGCCAACACCGTGGACACCGCGGTGAAGCAGGTCCGGGCCTCGCAGGCGCAAGCCGATGCCTCGCGCGTCGTGGTGGACTTCAAGCAGCGGCTGCTGGACAGTGAACTGGGCCGACTCGCGGCCGGCAAGAGCGACAGCCGGCGCGTGCTGGAGATCGAGCAGGATCTCGTCGAAGCCAAGCTGAACCACTTCCTGAGCCTGGTGGAGCACTGCAAGGCCCACCTGGACTGGGAGGTGGCACAGGGCACGCTGCTGGATGCGCGCGGCATCGAGCCGGCGCCGCCAACCGGCCGCAGGCCGTAGGCCCATGGCATCCGCCCACACCGAGCAAGCCCCCGCCGCGGGAGGAGTACCCATGAGAGTTGTGTGCTGCACCTGTCTGCTGACCTTTGGCCTGGCCGCAGCCGCGGCCGTGTCGCCGGAGGCCGCCGCGCCCGCCGCGATCTCGGGTATCACGAAGCCCATGCACGAGGCCATGCTCAGCCTCTCCGTGCCGGGCACCGTCATGAAACTTTGCGTCCAGGAGGGCGCCGCCGTCACGACCGGGCAGCCGCTGCTCGAACTGGACCGCCTGCAGGAGGAGCTGGAGGTGACGCGCCGGAAGCTGCTCTGGGAGAACCGCGCCGAGCTGCAGGCCGCCATCGCGCGCGTGGCGACGCTGAAGGCAGACCTGGAATCCACCCGCCGGGTTTACGAAAGCACCAAGACGGTCAGCAAGGACGAGCTGAACAAGAAGCAGCTCGAGTACGACGTGGCCGTCGCCGAGCAGCAGCGCGTGGAGATGGTGGAGCAGCGCGAGAAGATCGAGCACGAGATGGCGCTGGAGGCCCTGGCGCGGCGCACGCTGAAGGCCCCGTTCGCGGGCCGGATCACCGACATCAAGGTGGAGGAGGGCGAGGGGTGCGAGATGCACCAGCCCGTCATGAAGCTGGTGGACGTTTCGCGGTGCTACTTCGTCGCGAACGTGGAGGCGGCGCTGCTGCTGACGCTGCAGACGAACCAAACGGTCGAGATTGTCATCGACGGGACGGCGGCGGTGGTCCGGGGCACGCTGGCCTACCTGGCGCCGGTCGTGGATGCCGGCAGCGGCCTCGGCGAAGTGAAGGCCGTCTTCGCCAACCCCGACGGCGCCGTGCGGCCGGGCGTGGGGGCGAGCCTGCGGACAGCGGCCGCCCGCCGGGGGCAGCCGTGAACGGGGAGCCGGCGGACAGCGGGCGCAACGAGCTGGAGCAGTTGACCGCTTTCCGCGGTGCGCCGGCCGAGTTCTGGCCGGCGTTCCTGGCGTACGCCGCGCGGCTGGTGGGCGCGCGCGCCGCCCTGCTGGCCTGCCGCCCGCGCGGCGACGCGCCGGACGCCGCCTGGAGCCTCGACTTCGCCTGGCCGG
>CAYOBW010000534.1:0-2986 GCA_964402115.1 uncultured Victivallales bacterium | reverse complement strand
GAAAGCCCGTGCGAGCGTCTTCGTCATCCCTGCACTGGACCGGAGATGCGCCCCCCGCGCACCCGCGGGCCGGGCGCGGCTGGACAACGGCGGGGGCGCGTTCATAATGTGTCGCTCGCGGCGCATGTGCATCGCGCAACGTCCGGAGGAATGTTCCCATGGCGGCGAAAAAGGTTTATCTGGCGGTCGATCTCGGCGCCGAGAGCGGCCGGGTGATGGCCGGCGAATGGAACGGCCGGAAGCTCGCGCTCAAGGAAGTGCACCGCTTCCCGAACGGTCCGGTGGCGATGCCCGACGGGCTCCACTGGGACTTCCTCCGCCTCTACGGCGACATCAAGCTCGGCCTGCGCCAGGCGGTGACGACCTACGGCCGCGCGGCGCGCAGCCTCGGCGTGGACACCTGGGGCGTCGACTTCGGCCTCATCGACTCCCACGGCGCGCTGATCGGGAATCCGTTTCACTACCGCGATTCGCGGACCGACGGCATGATGGAGAAGGCCTTCCGCGTCATCACGCGCGAACGCATCTACGCGCAGACCGGCATCCAGATGATGCAGCTCAACACGCTGTTCCAGCTCTACGCGATGGTGCGCGCGAAGTCGCCGTTGATGGACGTTGCGGACACCCTTCTCTTCGCGCCGGACCTGCTGACCTTCTGGATGACGGGCCGCGTGTGCAACGAGCGCACGATCGCCTCGACGAGCCAGTGCCTGAACCCGGTCAACGGCCGATGGGCGGCGGACGTCCTGCGCAAGCTCGGCATCCCGATGCGGATCTTCCGCGCGATCATCGAGCCGGGCACCGTCGTCGGCCCGCTCCGCGGCGAGGCGGAGACCTCGATCGGCGCCCCGCTGCAGGTCGTTGCCGTCGGCAGCCACGACACCGCCTCGGCGGTCGCCGCCGTGCCGGCCGAGCGCGGACCGTTCGCGTTCCTCAGCTCGGGCACCTGGTCCCTGCTGGGCGTCGAGACCGGCCGCCCGATGATCACGCCGCAGACGCTGGAGTACAACCTGACGAACGAGGGCGGCGTCTGCCACACGATCCGGCTGCTCAAGAACATCATGGGGCTGTGGCTCGTGCAGCAGTGCCGCCAGACGTGGAAGGCGGCGGGCCAGGATCTGGGCTACGACGTGCTGACGAAGCTGGCCGAGGACGCCCCGGCCTTCCTCGCGGCGATCAACCCGGACGATCCGATGTTCTTCCCGCCGGGCGACATGCCCGCGCGCATCCGCCAGTATTGCACCCGCACCCGGCAGAAGGTACCGCGCGAGCCGGGCCAGTTCGTGCGCGTGGCGCTCGAAAGCCTCGCCCTCGCGTACCGGCGCGTGATCGACCAGCTCACCTCCGTCACCGGCCAGCGCCCGGCGGCGCTCCATGTCGTGGGCGGCGGCTCGCAGAACGCGCTGCTCAACCAGTTCGCCGCCAACGCCACCGGCGTGCCGGTCTGCGCCGGCCCCGTGGAGGCCACCGCCGCGGGCAACATCCTCATGCAGATGCTGGCGGACGGCGAGATCGGTTCGCTGCCGGAGGGCCGCGGCATCGTCCGCCGCTCGTTCCCGGTCAAGACGTTCAAGCCGCAGCACACCGATGAGTGGAACGAAGCCTACGAACGCTTCCGCCGCCTGTGCTCGCCGCGCGGCTAGGATGGAGGTTTCCGATGCCGGGACAGGGGAGGGTCGGCGGCCCCGCCGGCCGTGACGCCGATCCGGAGCATCTCCGGCGCCGGGGTTCCCGGCACACGCGCCTGCCGGCGGCCCTGCTCGCCGCATATCTGGCGGCGGCCGCAGCGTGCGCGGCGCCGCGCATCGCGTGCGACGAACCGGTCTACAAGTTCGGCCGCCTGCCCGCGGACGGTCCCGAGACGACCCACGTCTTCACCCTTCGCAACGACGGCGATCAGCCGCTGGAACTGGGCGAGATCATCTCCGGCTGCGGCTGCGCCGTCTCGCGCCTCCGGCACCGTCTCATTCTTCCCGGCGGCGCAACGACGCTCGAGATCCGGCTCAACCTGCGGGGGCGCTCGGGACGGCTGGAAAAGGACATCACCGTGCGGTCGAACGATCCGCGGACGCCCATGCTCCGCCTCGGCATCCTGGGCGAGGTCGAGTCCGCCTTCTCCCTCGCGCCCACCGCCGCGATGTTCGGCACGGTCGCGCCGGGCGCCGCCGCCACGCAGACCGTCGCCCTCACGTTCCACGGGGCGGCCGACGCGCGCGTGACGGCCGTGACGGCGGACGCCCCCTGGCTCGCCGTCTCGGCGGCGGACGCGCAGACGGGCCGTACGTGGCACGTGACCGTGCGCACGGTTCCGCCCTATCCCGCCGACGCCTCGTGGCTCGCGACGCGCGTCCACGTGGAAACCACCGACCCGCGCGCACGCTCGATCGTTCTCGCCGCCACCGCCACGGTGCTGCGCGAGGCCATGGTCGCCCCGGCGGAACTGGTCCTTATCGAAGGCGAGCCCGGCCCCGTCACCCGCTACGTCCTGATCCGCCCCGGCGGCGCCGGCCGCCTGCGCGTGGCCTCCGTCGAGGCGCCGGATCCCGCCATCCGGTCCGAAGTGCGCACGCTCGACGACGGCTCGCTCCAGGTCTCACTGCGCGGAATTCCCGCCGGGCCCGCACTGGACGGCAAACCGGTGGTCATCCGCACCGATCCCCCCGCCGGCGGCCCGCACACCATTCCGTTCCGCTTCGTCCCGAAGGCCCGTTGACACGGGGCGGGCGGCGGACCTATCCTCCGCCCGGTTCTTTCGAGAAAGAGGACAGACACCCGGGCGCACGGAAGTCCGTGAAAATCGGACGCGGTCGCGCCGCTGTAACCGGATACGAAATCCCTGGGCCACTGCCGGAGGCCATTCGCGGAACACCCGCGGGCGGTCCGGGCGGGAAGGCGGGAGAGTAGGAAAGCCGGAAGTCAGAAGACGAGTCCGGGTGCATGCCTTCCGGCCATTCCCCGCGGGAGGGAGGGTTTGGATCCGCCGCAC
>CAYOBW010000533.1:0-2992 GCA_964402115.1 uncultured Victivallales bacterium | reverse complement strand
TTTACTTGACCGATCCGAGCGGCGGGATCGAGTTGGTCGTTCACCGCGGTCTAACTCCACAATTTGTCGAGCAGGCTACGCACTATCTGGCGGATGCGTTGCAAGCCCGTTTGGCGCAGGAAGGTCGGGCCCGCTTTGGCTCTTATCAGAGTCTCTCACCCGAACTGAACGCGGCAATCGCAAAGGAAGACTTGCACGCCCTGGCCGTCATCCCGGTGGTGCATCAGGGTCAATTGTTGGCGGTGCTCAACCTCGCATCGCACACGGACGGTGACCTTCCCGTCAACACCCGCCAAGCGATGGAGACACTCGCCCAGCAAATCGGCAGCATCTTGATCCGTCTGCGCGACCACGCCAGCCTGTGCGAGAGCCAGCAAAATCTGCAAACGCTGTTCGACACGATCGAGGACTTCTTGTTCGTGCTGGATGGCGCGGGACACATCTTGCGGGTCAATGCGGTCACGTCGAACCGTCTCGGTTATGCGACCGCTGAACTGGTTGGTCAGGACGTTCTCATGACCCATCCGCCTGACCGACGGGCGGAAGCGGCGGCGGTCATTGCCGGCATGCTCGCGGGCCAGCGAGATTTCTGTTCGGTGCCGCTACTCGCCAAGGATGGCACCTTGATTCCCGTGGAGACGCGCGTGACCCCGGGGACCTGGGGCGGTCAGCCGGCGATGTTTGGCATCGCGCGTGACATCACCGAACGTAAACGGGCGGAGGAGGTCCGGGATGAGGCGCTGAGTCGCCTCCAGAAAATCGCCAGTCGGGTGCCCGGATTGGTCTACCAATATCGGTTGCGCCCCGATGGCAGTTTCTGCTTGCCTTTCGCCAGTGAAGCCATCCGCGAGCTATTCCGGATCAGCCCGGAGGAAGTCCGCGAGGATGCCTCCAAATTATTTGCCACTTTGCACCCGGACGACTACGACGGCATCTTCGCTTCCATCCGGGAATCGGCACGCAACTTGACGCCGTGGCACCATGAGTATCGGGTGAAGTTCGACGATGGCACGGTGCGTTGGCTGTTGGGCAACGCGCTACCGCAGCGCGAAGCCGACGGTGGCACGCTCTGGCACGGCTTCATCACCGACATCACCGCGCGCAAGCAAGCGGAGGCGGCGCTGCGGGAGAGCGAGGAAAAACACCGACTCCTATTCGCGAGTGCCGGGGACGCGATCTTCATCCACGACGAGGCCGCGCGGATCTTGGCCGTCAACCCGTTGGGCTGCGAGCGGCTCGGTTACACGCACGCCGAACTGCTGGCCATGACGATCGATCAGGTGGACTCACCGGCGGAGGCCTCGCACGCGCTGGAGCGGAGCGTCCGGCTGAGGGAGCAGGGCCAGCTCACGTTTGAAACCGTGCATCAGCGCAAGGACGGTTCCCCCGTCTCGATCGAGGTGAGCGCGCGGCGGATCACTTGGGGCGGGCAGTCGGCGACGATCAGCATTTGCCGCGACATCACCGAACGTAAGAAGGCTGAAATCGAGCTGCAGAACATGCAAAAGCTCAAAAGTATCGGGACCCTCGCGGGCGGCATTGCGCATGATTTCAACAATATCATGATGGGACTGTTCGGAAATATCGCCTTGGCGAAGAACGAGCTTCCCAAAGATCATCCGGGCTACGAACCGCTTGAAAATGCAGAAAAATCCATGGCTCGTGCGATTCGACTCACCACCCAGTTGCTGACTTTTTCTAAAGGCGGCGACCCCGTGAAAGAAAACGTCCGCCTGGGAACGCTTGTCAAGGAAGTCGCTCAGTTCGACCTTTCCGGCAGCAACATCATGCTCATCCATCAGGAGTCGGCGGACCTGTGGCCGGCCAAGGTGGATCGAGGCCAAATCCAACAGGTCATCTCCAATCTCACCATCAATGCCCGCCAGGCGATGCCCAATGGCGGGCACCTGTATATCAACCTGGAAAATTCGGACATCCCAAAAGGGGCCATCCCCAATCTCCAACATGGGAAATATGTCAAAGTAACCGTCCGGGATGAGGGAATCGGTATCGATCCCAAATCCCTTGACCGGATTTTCGAGCCTTATTTCACCACCAAACAAGCCGGCACCGGACTGGGACTGTCGACAACTTATTCCATCATCCTCAAACACGGCGGCCATATCGACGTGGCTTCGGAACTGGGCAAAGGCGCAACCTTCACGGTCTATCTGCCGGCTTCTGAAGCACCAATCCTGCCACCGCCCGGGCATTCGGCGGAGGCCGCCCCGGCCTTGAAACCCGCCACTAAAGTATTGGTTCTGGATGACGAGGAATATATTCGCATGATCATTCCGCGTTGGCTGAAAAAGAAGGGCTGTTTAGTGGAAACTTCTGCAGACGGACAACAGGTCGTCGAGAGGTACCAACAAGCCCTGAAGGCAGGCGCCCCGTTTGATGTTTTGATTCTGGACTTAACCGTCCCGGGCAGAATGGGTGGCCAGGAAGCGCTCCAGGCGATTCTGGCGTTTGATCCCAATGCCACGGCGATTGTTTCCAGCGGCTACGCCGATGGTCCGGTCATGGCAAATTTCGCCTTTTACGGGTTCCAAGGCGTGCTCGCCAAACCCTACACCGAGCACCAGCTCCAGGAGGTCTTGGAGAAAGTTGCCGCGCTGGCACCACCCGAGGCCGGAAAAGGGGCCGGGAGTCGTTTCTCTTGACGCGGGCTCGGTTTCGCCCCCCCCCCTCAAAAAAGCTCGCGAATGGGGTCAACTCTTGAGGAGGCCCGGCGAAATGCGAGCGGGTGATGAGCGGGCCGGAAAGGGGTCGGGAGTGGCGTGTTCAGTTTGTGCCTGTCAATACCAACGGATGCGATCCCATATTTGTTCCACTATGTGCAGCGAAGGAAGCAGCGAAGAACGTGCATCGGCAGGACCCCCACGAGCTTGCCTCGTGGGTGAAGAAGATTGTCGAGCTAACCCGGCCAGGCCAAAACCCACCCGTCCCCACTCCCCGATTCCGCCGCCGGAGGCGGCGGAATCGGGGAGTG
>CAYOBW010000532.1:0-2998 GCA_964402115.1 uncultured Victivallales bacterium | reverse complement strand
TCTCTTGTTCTACGATAGGTGGTGGGCATTTGTTCAGTTCTGGGATAGGCCCTAAGGCATATTCAAGTCAGATCCGGAACGCGAAAGAGTCACTTGCACCATGAAGCGTAGATATACATTGCCGGTTCTGCTCTTGGTCTTTTTCATTCTGGCCACTAGTATTGTCGCGGCAGGCTGCCTTCTTTACCGCAG
This sequence comes from uncultured Victivallales bacterium, assembly GCA_964402115.1. Taxonomy (GTDB): domain Bacteria; phylum Verrucomicrobiota; class Kiritimatiellia; order UBA8416; family CAYOBW01; genus CAYOBW01. The sequence goes on along the minus strand of CAYOBW010000532.1, from coordinate 2,806 downwards.
CCAGCGCGACAATTGCAGGCAGGAGGAATCTGAGGAACTTGGCTCAGTCGTTGACCTGAAGGTGAGCGAGCTTTCAATGTGGCGGAATGAACGCTTGGCAGACGCCCGCGTCTTCTACAAGAATCCGGTCTTCTCGGCACTGGTGCGCAGCGCGGTCGGGCAACCACAAGACTCGCCTCAGCAAGAGCAACTTCGAAGCTGGATCGGTCACGTCCAGGCGAGTTATCGCTATGATCGGCTGGCTTTGCTCGACGTCGCGTGCAAGGACTGGATGTCGGTTCCGAATGTGAAGACTCCGCACTCGACGATTACGCTTCAGAAGGCACATGAAGCTATGCACACGGGCCAAATGACCTTCGCCGACTTCTACCCGGATGAATTAACCAAGAAAGTTTACCTCCGCCTATTCGTGCCGATTCTCGATGAACCGTCAGGCGGGCGACCGCTCGGCGTTCTGATGTTGAGAATCGACCCTGAGGCCTATCTCTACCCCTCCATCCAACGCTGGCCGACGCCCAGCGAGACGGCCGAAACGCTGCTTATCCGCCGCGAAGGCAACGAGGCCATCTTCCTCAATGAGTTAAGGTTCCGAAAAGACACGGCCCTTGCCATGCGTATGCCGCTGACGAGCACGGACCGTGTGGCCGTGAAGGCAACCCTAGGCGACGAAGGGGTTGTGGAAGGAACCGACTACCGGGGTGTACCCGTGCTGGCGGCCATCCGCGCCGTGCCCGACTCGCCGTGGTTTCTGGTGGCCAAGATGGATCTCGCCGAGGTGTACGCGCCGATGTGGGAGCGGTTGTGGCTGACTGTTCTTTTCGTGGGCGTCTTGCTTTTGGCATTGGCAGCGGTGGCGGGATTCCTCTGGCGACAGAAGCACGCCGCCCTCTACCGGCAGAAGTACGAAGCCGAAAACAAATACCGAAAGCTCTTTGAGAGCTCTCGCGACTCGCTGATGACCCTGACTCCTCCTTCCTGGAAGTGTGCCCTCTGCAATCAGGCAACGGTGGAGATGTTCCGGTTGAAGAACGCAAGGGAATTTGCAGCTTATGGGCCTTGGGAACTGTCACCCGAGCGGCAACCGGATGGACGCGATTCTGGCGAGAAGGCTAAGGAAATGATCGAAACGGCCATGCGTGATGGCTTCGTCTCCTTTGAATGGACGCATAAGCGATTCGACGGCGAGGAGTTCCCCGCCAGCGTAATGCTGACCAGGATCGAGCAAGCCGGAAAGGTGCTCGTCCAGGTAACAGTCAGGGACATCACCGAGCAGAAAGAAAGGGAACGTCGCCAAGCTCTTTCCGGAGAAGTCGTGGAGATTCTCTATGATTCGCCCACCTTGCTGGAGGCGATCAATCATACGCTCACCGCAATTCAGCGGGCAACGGGCTTCGATGCAGTCGGAATTCGCCTGCGAGAGGGTGACGACTTCCCGTATTTTTCTCAAAGTGGTTTTTCCAGTGATTTTCTGCTTGCCGAAAATTCACTGATCGTTTGCGGCGCCGATGGCGGGCCGTGCAGGGATAAAGCCGGTAGCATCTGCCTGGCATGCACCTGCGGTCTGGTACTTTCTGGAAAGACCGATCCGGCACATCCCTTATTTACGCCAGCAGGAAGTTTCTGGACGAACGACTCCTTGCCGCTGTTAGACCTTCCGGCCGAAGACGATCCAAGACTTCATCCGCGGAACCGCTGCATCCATGAGGGATACCGCAGCTTCGCGCTGATTCCCATCCGTGCCAGTCATGAGATCGTTGGCTTGTTGCAACTCAATGACCGGAAAAAGGCTCGTTTCACACCTGAAATGATCCACTTCTTCGAGGGGCTCAGTGCAAGTATCGGCGCGGCGCTGATGCGTAAGCGGGTCGAACAACAACTGCTGGAAAGCGAAACCCGCACGCACGCCATTACCGATTCGGCTCAGGATGCCATCCTCATGATGGACCCCCGAGGGCTCATCTCCTATTGGAATCCCGCGGCCGAGACGATCCTTGGCTACCGAAGCGAAGAGGCGATCGGGCAAAACCTCCACAATCTGCTTACGCCCGAGCGTTATCTCGAAGCCCATCACGCGGCATTCCCCGAATTTGTTCGCACAGGTCGCGGCAATGCTATCGGCAAGATGGTCGAACTGGAGGCCCGGCGAAAGGACGGCCAAGAGATAAGCATTGCCTTGTCGCTGTCTGCGGTCTCGCTCAATGGTACGTGGCACGCCGTGGGCATCCTCCGCGACATCACCGCTAAGAAGCGGGCGGAAGAGGAATTATTGCAGTCGAAAGCCGAACTACAGAAGTATGCCGCCACTCTGGAGTCATCCAACCAGGCCCTAGAAGAGCTCAATCACATCGCCCTGGCGGCGACCTGCGCCAAGAGCGAGTTCCTGGCCAACATGAGCCATGAGATCCGCACGCCCATGACGGCTATCCTGGGTTATGCAGATGTACTCCAGGAAGATGTCATGTGTTGCCCTGTGTGCTCAGACGGTACGCACTGTCAAAAGCGACGCAGCGGCAGCGAAGCGGTCAGTACGATCAAACGCAACGGCGAGCACCTCCTCGGGTTGATCAATGGCATCCTCGATCTATCGAAGGTAGAAGCCGGGAAGATGCAGATCGAACCCACACGCTGCTCACCCTTCGAGTTAGTGGCTGATGTTGCCTCGTTGATGCGAGTCCGCGCCGCCGCCAAGCACTTAAGGCTTGAGACCGACCTAGCCAGTCCAATGCCTGAGACCATACTCACCGACCCGTTGCGTCTTCGCCAGGTGCTCGTGAACCTAGTGGGCAATGCGATCAAGTTCACTGAC
>CAYOBW010000531.1:0-3000 GCA_964402115.1 uncultured Victivallales bacterium | reverse complement strand
CGACCAGAGCCCAAGGAGCAGGGCTTTCGGGCGGTTGCGGACGAGCAGTGCGGCCAAGCCGATCAGGCCGAGCGGAAACACGAGGCCCAGGCCGTAGGCGGGCAGGCTGAGGGCGCGGAGCATGAGCGGCAGGTGGACCTTGAACATGGCCAGGGAGAAGCCGCTGTCCTCTCCGCAGAGCGAGTAGCCGGTTATCCACGGTGCGCCGAAGGCATGCCATTGATAGACCAGTTGCGGCAGTAGTCCGACTGCAACGCCGGCGAGCAACGGCCAGGCGGGGCGCAGCGCCGCGCGCCAGCGCGCCCAGGGCGGCGTCTCGTTCTGCGCGCGCCAGACATCGATGCCACGCCAGGTGATCAGCGCGAGCGGGACCAGAAGCAGGATGCCCTCGGCCGACCGCACGGACAGCGTATAAGCGGTGAGTGCTCCTGCCAGGGCGGCGCGCCACGGCCGGCCGCCTGTCCACCACGTCCAGAGCAGGTAGAGCCCCCACGTGGCGAAGCAGACTGCCCCGGCATGGCTCATCGGGCGAAGCGCATAGTAGACGTACAGGGGGTTCGAGGCCAGGATGGCCGCGGCCAGCAGGCCGCCGCATCGGCCAATCAACGTCCGGCCGAGCAGGAAGATTCCGACAATGCCGAGGAGCGCCAGGACCGGGTTGACGAGAAAGGGCGCCGCGGGTCCCCCGATCTTGTAGGCGGCGGCACCAAGCAGCGGATAGCCGATGGGGTATTTCGGATAATAGACGTTCTCGCGGGGTTCGACCATGTTCTCGCCCGCGAACTCATAGGGGTCGGTCGCGTGTTTGGCAGGGCTTCCATGCACGGCCAGCAGACGGGCTGGCACAAGGTAGCCGCTTTCATCAATGCCATAGAAGTAGGCCGGGACGTAGTACCTGGCCAGTACCACGCCGAAAAGGCCCAGTACTACGAGCAGGGTTAGCGCCGTCGCCGTACCCTGCAACCAATCCTTCGGGGAGGGCCTATTCATATATGATCTGCACGGTTCCGGTCTGTCGGGTCCAGCCATCCCAACCCGTGATCCGGAAGATTGGGACGTTGTTCATGCCGGATCCAAAGAAGAAGACTTCACCGGTCTTGGGATTGGTGTGGAGCGAACCACCAAATTGCTCCCCGCACACCCCGTAAGCCTCGGGCGGTACTCCCTTATCATACAATGGTGAGTCCAGCAGCCTGCCGACCCAGAGCCCGTCTCGATCCCAGACGTGTTGCAGGCTGTTTTCCATGTCGCCGACGACGATACAGTTATGGGTTGTTCCCATGATGCGCCAGAAGTATCGGCCTTCTCCGGGCGCGGCACCGCCCGTGGCGCTGTGTCGTCCGACGACCCACTGCAGCGTGCCATCCGCACTCCACCGGGCCACGCGGTTGCCGCCGGTGCGGGGCGACCAGAATCCCTGGCCGAATTTCTTTTCGTCGTTCGTATTGTAGATGCTGTAGACGCTGCCGTCGGTGTCCCGCCAGATGGCGACATCGCCGAACTGGCCGAAGCCGTACTCGTCCATGGGCGGCTCGCCCAGTCGCTCCTGTTTCGTGTTATCGTAGATCGGCGCGCCGTGTTCCGTGAATCCCTGGGGCGCCAGCCGGACATAGCCGATGTTCTGTTTGCCGTATTGGCGAATATTTTGCGACAGCGCCAGGTAGCAGGTGAGGTCCTGGTCCACATACATGCCGCCGGCGCGGAAATTGCCGCCGGGGAAGGTAAACTCGTCGTCTTCCGGCTGGCCGTTGCCGTTCGTATCGACCCAGGAGTAGACGAAATGCTTCCAGTTCCCGGCGGGTTTCATCTGCTTCAGGATCGTTTCCGGCGGATTGGGCCCGCCGCCGGCCGGGAAGCTGAGCACGCTCAGCGGCTTGAGTTTGCCGTTCTTTTCGTCGAGTTCGAACACCGCCGGCGTGGTGCTGGTGCACAGCAACCGCTTGCCTTCCCGACGCCGCACAAAGAGATGGAAAGCAGAATCGCCGGCCGTCCACATCGGCGTCTCGGTGTCAAAAACGGCATCGACCTTCCAGGTTCTCTTCTGGAAATCGACCTTGTAACGGGTGATGCCGCCCCAGCCATAGGCCAGGTAGACCGAGGACGGATCCTCCGGGTCGGGATTGGCCGCCGGTGCATAGGTTTGTCCGCCATACCATTCCCTCTGGATCGTGCCCTTGGCGTCGTAGGCAACGGTACGGTTCGGATTCTGGAGGTCCACGGCCAGGAAACCGTCGCCATGCGCGGCGATATCCAGCAGGTTGCCGAAGCCGTCTTCGGGTTTGTACGGGCCATACCATGCCCGCCCCGCTGGACGGCCATAGGCGGCCTTGAGCTTGCCATCGGCGCCGAACCGTTTGACCTGCCGGCCCTGGTTGGGTGGAAATGTGGATTCCGGCTGCTTCAGTTCGCGTTGGGCCCAGCGCCACATGCCGTCCGACTCGGCCACCAGGATATCGCCATTGGCCGCCACGTCCAGGCGCCACGGTGCCGTCATCAGCCCGGCATCGATCAGCGGCTCGGGCTTATTGCCGCCCGGCGCCGCGCGGAACACCGTCCCTTGCGAAATGACCAACGCATCGCCGTTCTCGAGCAAAGCCACGCCTGTGGGCGCCGGAATCTTGCACTCGCCCAGCGACTTGCCATCAAAATCGAACCAGCGGATCGTGTTCTGGTCATGGTAGCTCACCAGCAAGCGTCCTTTCCGGGCCGCCATGTCCATGTGCCCCAGAGGGAAGTTCCCTGCCGGGATGGAGTCGAGGGTCGACTCACGCTTGCCGGTCGCCGCATCCAGGCGGTGCGGCCGCTTGCTTCCGGTTTCGATCAGAAAGACCTTCCCGCCATCGGCACACAAGCTCTGCGCACCGCCGAACGCCGAAAAGTGAGCCCCGGTCCACAGGAGCTTCTCCTCATGGGACTGCTTCACCAACATGGGCGGGCCTTCGTTACTTCCCGAGGCGAAGTACAGGCCGCTCTCGTCCGCGGCCACCGTGGTCACCGGAT
>CAYOBW010000530.1:0-3011 GCA_964402115.1 uncultured Victivallales bacterium | reverse complement strand
AGCGACCATCAGCGTGCATGAGCGGTTCGCCCCGGGCCTGTCATCTACTTGCCGATCAACCGCTCGTCGAACATCCGCGCAATCAGGTTGGTCGTTACGGTCGCTCCGGCCCGCACGGGAAGTTCCAACAGCGTGCGCCCGTATCTCTCCCATGCCAGGCACGTCACAAACTCACCGGCATCACCTGGTTTGGCATGCTGTGCGTCCGAACGCGTGACCAACACGAACAGCGGAATGTCGCAGGCATTGGTCTGGACATACATGCAGCTAACGGAGTTGGACACCCACACGGTGAAGCCATAATCGCGCAGCCATTCGCTGCGGCCTGCGTCTTTGGTCAAGCGCATGACCTCACGCAGTTTCCTAAGTGAATCCTCAACCCCCCACCTGTGCGTTTGCGCACAGGTATCGACATGCGGCCTAATGCGCACCCAAGCCACGTACAGAGCCAAGCCTGCCACGCCAATGCCGATTGCCACTCGCAGTTGCCAGCGAACAGGTTTCACTCAATTGGTCCCCCGAAATCGCCATACCCTGCGTCAACGACCTCCAGCCCGTAGCCCAACCTCTCCCCGTTCTCGCCGGCCAGCTACGGCGCCGGCTCGCCGGCGGGTTTTCCGCGCCTGGCCCAGTCCGGCACCTTGACGTCCTCTTTGGGCGCGTCGGCGGGCGTGTAGGGTTTCAGATCGACGACCGGCGTCCCGTCGAAGGCGTCGAGGGCCTCCACCGTCACCACGCCCCCCGCCACGCTCACGATCTTGCACACGCTGAACGCAATCAGGTTCGGCCGCACGGGCGAGCGGCAGGCGAACACGCCGGTCAGCGGGTTCGCGGCATTGCCCTGCGGATGAACCTGCAGGATGGCCCGCTTCTGCGTCACGTCGTTGCGATCGAACCAGTACAGCACCACGACGTGCGACCAGTTCTCCAGCCCCAGCAAGCCGTCCGTAAACGGCGCGGCGATGCGGATGCGGGGGCGCCCCTCCGCCGGCTTCTCCACCACACCTATGGGCCGGAGCGTGAAGCTCTTGCCGGCGGCAGCCGTCGTGTCCGCGGCGGTCTCGGCGCCCGCGATGAGCCCCGCTCCAACCGTCCCCTGCGCCGCCGCGGCCATGAATGTGCGTCGTGAGTGTGTCATATTCTCTCCCAATCCATGCGCTTCGACCGTGACTACAGGGCGTTCGCCTCCGCGTTGTCAAGCACACTACCCCCACGCCGTGTCCCATGGCAAGCGATCGTAACGCCTCAGTGACGCGGGCAGGGGGCTTGCATGGCACATAACGGCCGGGGACGGCCGTCTCCATCGCGTGGGCAGGCGACGAGGCGTGGAGACGGCGGTCCCCGCCGTTATCGCCCCCATGCGCATGAGGCGTTACATGCGCCCAGACAACGCGATGGACAGCGGCCCCGCAAACGGGTAGGAAACGAGGAGCCGCGCGGATCAGCCGCGGCCATGGAGGCAGTTATGCAGTCAACCGTCTGGTTCACGTTCACGCTGGCGCTGGCCCTGCTCGCGGGCGGCCATGCGCCCGCCGCCGATGCGCCGGTCGCGCCGCCGGCTGCGTCCGCCCTGCCGAACATCGTCATCATCTTCATGGACGACATGGGTTATGCCGACATCGGCCCGTTCGGCGCGAAGGCCTATGCCACCCCGCACCTCGACCGGATGGCCGCGGAGGGCACGCGGTTCACCAGCTTCTACGCCGCGCAGGCGGTCTGCTCCGCCAGCCGCGCCGCGCTGCTGACCGGCTGCTACGCCAACCGCGTGGGCTTCGCGGGGGCGCTCGGGCCGAAGTCCAGGACCGGCATCGCGGACGGTGAGCTGACCATCGCGGAGCTGTGCAAGCAGAAGCAGTACGCCACCGCCATCTTCGGCAAGTGGCACCTGGGCGACGCGCCGCCGTTCCTGCCCACCCGCCACGGCTTTGACGAGTACTTCGGCCTGCCCTACTCCAACGACATGTGGCCCTACCACCCCACGGCCAAGTTCCCGCCGCTGCCGCTGATCGAGCAGGACCGCGTGATCAACCCCGCGGTGGACGCGGCCGCCCAGGAGCAGCTCACCACGCAGTACACCGAGCGCGCCGTGCGCTTCATCGACCGCAACAAGGAGCGCCCCTTCTTCCTGTACGTCCCCCACTCCATGGTCCATGTGCCCCTGCACGTGTCCGACAAATTCCGCGGCAAGAGCGGCGCCGGGCTGTTCGGCGACGTCGTCATGGAAGTGGACTGGTCCGTCGGGCAGATTCTCGAAGCGCTCAAGCGCAACGGCCTCGACGCGCGCACGCTGGTGGTGTTCACCTCCGACAACGGCCCGTGGCTCAGCTACGGCAACCACGCCGGATCGGCGGCGCCGTTCCGCAAGGGCAAAGGCACGAGCTGGGACGGGGGCGTGCGCGAGCCGACGATCATGCGCTGGCCGGGGCGGATTCCCGCCGGCCGCACGTGCGCGGCGCCGCTGATGACCATCGACCTGCTCCCGACGATCGCCACCCTCATCGGCGGGCAGCTCCCCGCGCACAAGATAGACGGGCTCGACATCTCCGCGGTCATGTTCGGCCAGACCGGGCAGTCGCCCCACGAGGTGCTCTACTTCTACTATGGCCGCAACGACCTGGAAGCCTTGCGCAGCGGGAAGTGGAAGCTGGAGCTGCCCCGCGCCTACCGCACGCTCAACGGCAAGCCGGGCGGGCGCGACGGCAAACCGGCGGCCTACGAGATGCGCCGGATCGCAGCGCCCGAGCTGTACGATCTCGAGGCCGACCCGGGGCAGCAGCACGATCTCGCCGCAGCCAACCCGGAGGTGCTGAAGCGACTGCAGGCCTACGCCGAGCAGGCCCGCACCGACCTGGGCGACGACTTCACCAAGCGCCCCGGCGCCGGCCGCCGTGAACCCGGGCGGCTGCCAAACGAGAAGCCCTGAATCAGGAACGGCGGCGTGAGCCCCTCACCCTGGCCCTCTCCCCGCCGGGGCTGATCTTTACCCACAGATTTGTGGAGCACAAGGGAAC
>CAYOBW010000529.1:0-3027 GCA_964402115.1 uncultured Victivallales bacterium | reverse complement strand
CGCCATGACCGACAGCTTGGCGGGAACGCATGCCTGCGGGGGCTGGTTTCCCCCCAGCTTCCCCCCTTCCTCTTGATCCCGCCACAGCAGTCACGAATGCGCTTGGCGCGGTGGCGGCGTATCGCTACGATGCGGACGGCAATGGTTGCGACCACCGCCTAGCCGAGCGGGCGCTGTGCAGAAGGCTGGAAACAGCAGAGCATGACCTTATTAATATATCAAAGACCTGACCCCAATGGGCCTGCAAGACCACGGTAACGGTGACGGCCAAACGGATGTCAAGCATTGGTGCCTCATAAACTGCGCAGTTCATTACTCTGCGCCCTGTAAAAGGGCTGCGAGGGTGTAGTCATGATTAGCGAAGACGTGCCGTGGCGGTCGGGTGTTACTGCACTCAACGATGATGATCTAGCGCTTCTTGATGCATTCGCGTTGCTCGGCCCTCTTAACGAGCAAGTGCTTTGCCGTGAGCGCTACGGTGATCTGATGAACACAACGTACACACACAGCCTTTCAAATCGTGCGCTGCATGCTTGGGTCAAGAGCATGACTGTCCCCCCGATGTCCCCGAGCATCTACGACATCTTCGGCTTCGAGGGGAATGTACAGGTCGGAGAGTGAATCCCGCATATTGGGGAGGCAGCGAATGAACATGCACATTGCGGCCGGGATGCTGGCGTTTCTTGCGTGCACCTCGTGTGTCTCCTTGTCTGAATCGCCTGCTCCCACCAATGACGGTGCCCTCGTGTCGATCAACGTGAACCACCGCTGGACGTACCAGCAGCTGTTTGCGGCCCTGGAAAGGTGGGGCGTAGGCGATCTTCTTGAGGACGATCAGATCATGGCCGTTGAGGCAGAGCAGAAGAAGTGCTCCTTCACGGCGGACTTTCACCTTCTGCCCAAACGCACCGCTGGGGCATGGATCGGCGAATTGGCCGTTGCTGATGGTGTTGTGCGCCGGGCCAGTTCGCGCGAAGACCCGTCGCCCCATTACATTGCGACGACTCCCGCTTTAGATCGAGGTGTTCAAGAAGCGCTTCGAACCGTCCACACTTTGGCCGTGACCAATATCATCGGACATCAGGCCATTCGTTTCGTGTGCCAGAAGGCGGGTGTCAGCTGTGTGCTGTCAGCCAGCGCAACAAACGCCCTTGCAGGAGAGACTACACTGGACTATGCGAAGGTTCCTCTGTCCGATGTTCTGTCGAACGAATGCCAGCGAGTCGGCTTGACTTGGCGGATCCAAACCGGGTGCTTGCTGTTCATAGAAGGCGACGAGAAGGCGGCGGAGGTTTTTCGCGAGAGGCCTAGCCATAGACCGTCTGAGGACAGGTGAAATGTGACGGTATGTATCGTGAGCGGTAACAACCGATTGCCAACGGCGTTGGCTGCTGGCACGCCTTGGAGCCGGCGTCACACGCCGATAGACGTGCAGGCCGCGGGGGTAACTGGCCGCATGCGGCCGCAATCCGCCTGTCTCCTGGTGTTCCGGCAGTCGTTTGCGCCTGTCGCAAGATATCGCACCATCATCAGAACGACAACGGCTGCAATAGGAATCATGTTCGCGCAAGGGTGTCGCTATCCGTGTTCTGAGTCGCCATCCATCCCGTCGTCTCCAGTATCGCCGAAACCGGAATTCACAGCCTTGCCGGCGATCTCTGCGCTAGTTGGCACATACGAAGGGTGGGACGACATTCAGGTCGACTACTTCCGCCTGTCATTGTACGCAAATGGGCGTGGGGTAGTGTCCAAGTATTGGGCGCCGCCCTTCGATTTGGGAACGATACAGGAGCGAACGGAAACGTTCAGTTTCCACTGGCGGGTCAAGGGTCAGTCACTCGAGTGCTATCGGCCGACAGCGAACTCGACCATGCCCATGGATCTGCGCATCTTCGTCCCCCTCCTTGGCATCGCCGCACATCGCCCCTTGTGCCAACGATTAGTCATCATGAGGGACGAAGGGTATGCCCCGATGCCTGAACCGGTCCAATTAGTTCGCACCGAACTTCTGGAAGAAGCTCGTCGTCAAGTGAGAGCCCCGCATTAGTCGTGGGATGGAGATGTCTCACCGTTAACGGTCGCGCTAGATTTCCGCCTCGTGACTTGGCCTCGTGCGCCGGGATCGCCCGTCAGGGAGGACATGGGAACGGATCTGGACAGAATGGCGGAGGTTAAGCCCGTGCCGCTGCGCAGCCTCTCGCCACCTCAAACAGGGATGAGATCAGGCAAGGAATCGAGGTCCACGGCGCATGAAGTCAGTCCAATGATGCGAAACGCAGGCGCGGATAGCGCCTGCATACCCTGCGCAGAAGCGAGGGACGGAGAGCCAGAACATGACGCGGAAAAACACCACACGGACGGCCGCGACGCCGCGCGGAGTGTTCGGCAATGCCGGGGGGGAAAGCCGGATGACAATGACCTTCAATGCGCTGCGCAATGGTGACGGATGGCGAGGGCGTTGGCTGCGCTTCGAGCAGTGCGCGGTTTTGCTTCGGCCTCTGAACGGGGACAGCCATGTCCATCTACCTTGACAACAGCGCCACGACCCACCAGCGGCCCGAGGAATCGGTAGCCGCAGCCGTAGATTTCATCCGGCGGGTTTCGGCGAATCCCGGGCGGGGTGTGTACCATGAGGCAGTCGAGGCGCGACGCCTGCTTGCCGACGTTCGCGCAAAGGTCGCACGGTTCTTCGGTGCGGACGATCCCGCACAGGTCGTCTTTACGCGCAACGCAACCGAAGCGATCAACCTCTTCTTGCGCGGGCTCTTACGCGGGGGTGATCGCGTGCTGGTCACTGGCAATGAGCACAATGCGGTCCTCCGCACCCTGACGGCCCTCGCCGGCGAGCGCGGGGTTCACGTCCAGAAAGTCATGGCTGCTTGGGGATGAGGAACAGCCCACATGCCTGCCGAACAAGTTCGAGAGCGGAACCCTCCCAATGCCTGCCATTGCCTCGCTTGGTGCCTCGCTGGGGTTCATCACCGAAACCGGCCTGGATGTCATCACGAGGCACAAGCAGCGACTGAC
>CAYOBW010000528.1:0-3034 GCA_964402115.1 uncultured Victivallales bacterium | reverse complement strand
GGCGGGCAGGCGAGGCATGGAGACGGCCGTCCCCGGCCGTTACGCTCCATCTGCCCCACCCTGCGTCATGGCGTTACAGGAGGCCGCGCAACACGATGGCGTTCCGGCCGGGCGTTATGGTAACCTTCTCGCTTTCGCACTTCAGGGCAGAAAGGGTATGGGGTTCGCGGCATGAGCACGGTGCAGCAGGTGGACACGAGCGTTGAACTGCGGGTGGCGAGCGTCAAAGGCATGCCTTTGGAGCACCTGCTCCGCAGCTATCGGTCGATCCTCCGGCACCGGGCGATCTTCTACCCGGTCGCCTACCAGTTTCTTGGCGAACTGGGTCGCGGTCGCCAGGGCGTCGTCATGCTGGGGTTGCGGCAGGGCGCGCGCGGCTGCATCACCGAGCACGCCATCAAGGTGTTCGACCCCTCGATCTATGCCTCCCCCGAGGAGTACTGGACGGACATGGGACGCATCGCGGCCCAGATCACCCGCCTGCAACATGTGCAGAGTCCCCACCTCGTCTCGCGCCATTCGTACGAGGAGACGCACGGCATTGGGTACCTGGAAATGGAGGTGATCGACGGCGTGGATCTGCGGCGGCTCCTGAGTCGCGCCCACCTGGAGGTCGTCCGGCAGCGCAGCACTGCCAAGGAGTGGGCCAAGTTCACGCGCGCCATCTTCCGCCTCGAGGGCGACCGGCTCTCGCTCCAGCCGGGCGTGGCCGTCTACATCCTGCGGGGCGTGCTGCAGGGGTTGGAGAGCCTGCATGCGGCGAGTTTCCTGCATTGCGACATCAAGCCCGCCAACATCATGATCGACCGCCTGGGCTACGTCAAACTCGTGGACTTCGGCCGGGGGGTCATCGAGGACGAGCAGGTCACGCATCTGTTCGGGTCGCCCTACTACATGGCGCCGGAGATCCACCAGCGCCAACCCGGACGCAAGCAGGCCGACCTCTACAGCGTCGGGCTTGTGGCGCTGGAACTGCTGTGCGGAGGCCCCTTCGTCGGGGCCGCGGAGCAGCCGGCGGAAAGCACCCTGCTGCAGTTGAAACAAGCCCTGCCGGGCCGGCTGCCCGAACTGCTGCCTCCCCACGTCCTGGCCAACGTGAACCTGGTGAACATTTTGCGCAAGTGCGTGGACCCGGTGCCCGACAACCGGTACCGCAGTGCCCGCGACGCGGAGGTGGGCGAGGACGGCTTGCGCATTATCGACAAGCAGCTCGTGCGCGCGGGGCTGGACAGTGAATACGCGCGGGACCTGGCGGACTACCTCGCCAAGACGGTTAACCCGCAGACCAACCGGATTGAGTTTCCGGAGCCTGCGAACTAGGAGGGTGACATGCCGGGACGGAGCGAACGCCGGGTCAACCGGCGCATGGCGGCGGCGGTTCTGGTTGTCTGCGGGTGTTTCGCCGCGGGCGCGCAGGCCGCCGACCGGCCGCAGTGGGGCGAGGCGCTGACGCGCAACATGGTTTCGGTCGAGACCGGGCTGCCGGCTGCCTTTGGCACGAATACGAGTATCCGGTGGAGCGTGCCGCTGGGCACCCAGACCTACGCGACGCCGGTGGTGGCCGGCGGACGGGTCTTCATCGGCACCAACAACGATGTGCCGCGCGATCCGGCCCACGCCGGCGATCGCGGGATCCTGCTATGCCTGGCGGAAGCGGACGGGCAGCTGCTCTGGCAACTAGTTGTGCCCAAACTCGCCGGCGACATCTACCTGGACTGGCCCCGGACCGGCCTGTCCTCACCGCCCACCGTTGCGGGCCGTTACGTGTACATGGTCAGCAACCGCGGCGAAGTCATGGCGCTCGACGCCGAGGGCCTGGCCAACGGGAATGACGGCCCGTTTCGAGACGAGGCGGCGTTGCTGACGCCGCCGGGCGGCGCCCCGGAACCGCAGGGCCCGGGGGACGCGGACATCGTGTGGATCACGGACCTCGTGCGCGAGGCTGGCATTTACACGCATGATGGCGCTCACAGCTCGATCCTGGTGGACGGGCCGCTGCTGTACCTGAACACCGGCAACGGCGTGGACAACACGCACAAGACCATCCGGCGGCCCGAGGCGCCCGGTTTGGTCGTGCTGGAGGCGGCTACCGGCCGTATCGTTGCGCGTGATCGCGAGCCCATTGCGCCGGCGACGGTCCATGCGCAATGGTCTTCGCCTGCGCTTGCGACAATCGGCGGGCGGCGTCTCGCCGTGCTCGCTGGCGCGAACGGCATCGTCTACGCGTTCGAGGCGCTGGCCGGTGTGCCGGCGGACGCCGCCCCCGTGACCCTGCGCAAGGCGTGGTGGTTCGACGCGGATCCGACCGCGCCCAAGCTCCAGGCCGCGGCGCGCAACGGCGATCGCGCTCCCGGCGGGCCGAGTACGTTTCACGGCATGCCCGTGCTCGTGGACGGCCGGGTCTACGTCGCCGGCGGCGGCGACTTGTGGTGGGGCAAGCGCGAAGCTTGGTTGCTGTGCCTGGACGCGGGGGGGCAGGGCGACGTGACGGCCGGGGCGCAGCGGTGGCGGTATCCGCTCAAGCAGCATGTGCTCGGCACCCCCGCCGTGCACGGCGGGCTCGTTTACCTGGCCGACACGGGGCGCGCCCTGCACGCCGTGGACGCCGCGACGGGGCAGGCGGTGTGGGTGCAGGATTTGGACGGCGATGTCTGGGGCTCGCCCCTCGTGGCCGACGGCAAAGTCTACATCGGCACGCGCAAGGGCACCCTGTACGCCATGGCTGCCGGTCGTGAAAAGCGCTTGCTTTGCGCGGCGCGGTTGGACAGTCCCATCAGCGGAACGCCCGTCGCCGCCAACGGCACGCTCTACGTGGCCACGATGAAGGAATTGTACGCGTGGCAGACGAAATGAGGGCCGTGCGTTGACAAGTTGGCCGGCCCCATGGCATAGTCCTGCCTCGTCGCACGGCACGACCGCGTCGGGTGGCCCTCTCGCCCCGGCACGGCCTGCTCTGGCGGGTGTTGCTTAGTGGTAAAGCTCCAGCCTTCCAAGCTGGTCACACGGGTTCGATTCCCGTCACCCGCTCCACCTT
>CAYOBW010000527.1:0-3056 GCA_964402115.1 uncultured Victivallales bacterium | reverse complement strand
GCTCCCGCCGGACAGGTCCTACGCGGCATGGGCCTGCGGCCCCTCACCCCGGCCCCCTCCCCGCCGGGGAGAGGGAGACTGGCGCAAGGCCCGCGTCCTCACCGGTACGGTGATGTGAATGTGCAGAGAAAGGGTGGAGGGCTACTCCCGTTTCTAGGTTCATGGGCGCCCCGCTCGTTCTCGTTTCATCGTCAGCCCCCGTCCTTGGGCGCCTGGAATTCAGGAGTTCCACCGCCTCTGAAGCGAGGCGCCTTGCTTGACTCCAGTTTCATTCTGCCGAACTCACGCACGCAGGAGAGTTTGCCGCCGGCGACCAGCAACTCGGCAAGCTGCCCGTTCGCGCCTCGCGCCCCGGGCGTGAAACAGTGGTAGAGGATGAAGGCCCGGTCGCCTTGCAGGACCACGGAGCAATGCCCGATTCTCCCGTCCTTGTTTCGCGTGGTCTCGTCATGGGCAAGCCCTCCCGGCTGGAACTCCCACCGGGTCGCATCGCTGGACTTGAGAACGGCGAGGCCCCCGGCTGCGGGGCGGTACTTGTCGGTCATGCCGTCCAGGAGCATCCAGAAGCGCCCTTTCCAGAAGAAGACGCACGGGCCTTCGGCGTATCCGTCGTAGTCGACCGCGGGGCCCTTGCTTTCCCACAGGAAGAGATCCCGGCTGTCGGCATAGCCGAGTATCGGCTTTCCCGCGGAGCTGATCGCGCGGTACCACATTCGCCACGTTCCGTCGGGGATCGGATGCACCGCCGGGTCGATCACATGGCCGTTGTCGGGTTCCAGTTTCAGGCGCGACACGTATTGCCACTGGATCAGGTTGGTGCTGGTGTAGTGGACGATGCCCCCGCTTTTCAGGTTGGTCTCGTCGAAGATGTATCTCCCTTCCATCGGCCCGGCGTAGAGCGGCACCCCGATATGAAAGGTGACGAACATGTGATACGCACCTTGGTGGTACACGACCTCGGGCGCCCAGAACGTATTCCGCCCCGGCATGACGGCATTCAAGCCCTCGGCCGTTCCACGGTAAAGCCAACTGAAGCCGTTGAACTGGGAGGATTGAATGCCGATGTCGCAGCCGTGGTACCAGCCGGGGCCTTCCGCCTTCATCGTGTCTCTTTGCGTGTAGAAGACCCACGCCTCGCCGCTCACGTGATGGAAGAGGATGGTCGGGTCGCCCACGTCCCGGGAGATCGGATCGTAAAGGTACGGCGCCCTGGGAAAGAAGAGGCCGTTCGCGTCCGGCAGGAGTTTGTTCTTGTCGAGCGGCGGGGAATTGCCCGTCCCTTCAGGCGCGTCCACGATGTCGTGCACCAGCGCGTCGTTCAGGTAGCAGCGGATGCGCCGGTTGTCGATCTGCACCCTGATGGCCTGCCAGGCATTGCTTTCGATGCCGCCGTCCGCTTTCGGGCTGATGTAGGCCAGGTTGCCCTGCGAGCATCTGGCGACGGCATGCGAGCGATTGCCCCACCCGCCCAGATTCCACCAGTAGTAGTTGCCGCTGTCCTTGGAGCCGAACACGATGAGAAAACCCTCCGGACCACCGGTTTTCATCGCCCGGACCGTGTACGCATAACTGCTTTGGCCGGTGACGATGCAGGGTCCTGTCGAGTAAGCCGGTTCCCCCGCGCCGCTTTGCACATAGACGCCGTTCTCCATGCTCCAAGTTCCGCCCGCCGGGGTCCAACCGGCGCTGTTCGTGAACGCGTCCGCGAAGAGCGTGGTCGTGCCCGCGGCAACACGGACATCGTCAAACTGCGCCTGCGTGCTCCAGGTGCCTACACCCACTTTGCCCTCGATGGTGGTTGTTGCGCCGACCGCGGCGTGCAGGGTGGCGAGCGATGCCGGCAGCAGGACGGCGCCGATCAACAGGGCGTTCGGTTTCATGCTGGGGTTACTCCGCTATGCGGTTGTTCTCTTCCCGGATTCCGGAACAGCGCTTCAGCTCGATGGGCGGCCGGGCCGTTTGCTCGAAGCGGTTGCCCGCAATAACCCCGCCGTGGAAGCTTTGGAGCCGGATGGCGGCGGAACCGGGCCGGATGAAGGTGTTGCCCGTGATGACGATGTTGCTGAACGGCGGCGAGCCGCCGTCGTGGGTGTGCGTGTGCATCGCGATCGCGGCGCCGCCCGGCCGGGGATTCACGTCCACGAACGTGTTGTCCGTGATCCGGATGTCGTGCGCCACGCCGCCCTCGACATACGGGAAGACGCTGTTGATCTCGATGGCGCTGCCCTGGCGCGCGAACAGGCAGTTGCTGACGGCGCCGGGGCCGGACTGGATCAGCAGCCGCTGGTAGTTGTCCTGGAAGTCGCACCGCAACACCCGCCAGCCGGCGCACGCGTGGTCCGGCCATTCGACGATCGCGTTCGTGAAGCCCGCGACCGGCCGGTCCGCGACTACGACCCGTCCCTCGGTGCCGGCCACGCGGGCTTCGCCGAGGGGCTGGCCGGTGTTGCGGTCGCGGAACAGCAGCCGGTCGCCGGTTGCGGCGTCGCGCAGCACGGTGCGGTCGAACTCGCCGCTGCGCGCGAACGTCACGCGGTCGCCCTCCAGGCCCTCGATGTGGCCCCAGTAGCCGTGGAAGTTGGCAATGTCGTCGGTCGTGTGGCGGATCACGACGCCGTCAAGCGTCGTGCCGTGGCGGGTGGCATTGAACATGAACCCCTCGCCGCCCTGCCACTGGCTGGTGCCGGGACGCGGGCCGAAATAGCAGCTCCTCCAGACGTGCTCCCCGTGGCCGCCCCACTCCGCGCCCCACGCTTTCGCGGCGTACACGCGGATGCCGTCCATCGTGAGCTTGCCGCAGCGGACGAGCTCCAGCGAGGAGGTGACGGTGTAGATGCACGAGAGGCCGTCCCCGACGCGCAGGAGGCCCGTGTCGCGGGCGGTGTCGAGCAGCTTCGTGTCGGTCATCGTCACCCAGCAACGCCCGTCGGCGCCGGCGGGCGAGATTGCCTTGTACTTGAGGTGGACGCCGCCGGCCTGCAGCGCATAGAGCGGCGCGCAGAACGTGCCGTCGGCCTTGAAGGGGACGACGCGCTGTTCGAGTTTGTCGTTGAACG
>CAYOBW010000526.1:1794-3068 GCA_964402115.1 uncultured Victivallales bacterium | reverse complement strand
CTCGACGCGGCGAACTTCGTCTTCGTCGATCTCCCGCTGGGGCCCCACGCGCTCGGCGGCCTCGACGCGGGTTCGCTCACGCTGCTGCGCTGGAACGATGCCCCAGGCGGGCAGCAGTGGCTGGCCGTGACTTCGCCCGTCAGCGTGTCCTTGAGGGGAGATGCCCACTGCCGGGTCACGGCCAACGGGCTGTACGCCCTGGCGGCGCAGTCGTCGATCGACCGCACAGCTCCAGCTGCCGTGGCGGACCTGCAGGCCGCGCCGGGGGACGATTTCCGAGCGGTGGCCCTGACATGGACGGCGCCAGGCGACGATGGCGCCACGGGTACGGCGGCTGCCTACGAGCTGCGTTTCGCAGAGACCCCGATCGCGGACGAGGACGCGTGGGAGCGCGCGACGGTGTTGCCGCTGCCCGTCGCGCCGACCGCGGGAGGGACCGTACAGCAGACCGTGGTGCAGGCGCCGGAGTCCGACGTGCTGTACGACTTCGCGTTGCGGGCGCGCGACGAGGCCGGGAATCTTGGTCCGCTCGGTGCGGCGGCTGAAGCGCGGGCTGCTCTCGGCGGCGAAGCAGGCGCCGGGGTTCCGGCTGACGTACTGGCATCGTACAGCGCGCGGGCGGGGCACGCGGTGCTCGAAACCGACGACACCGACAACGATGGCTTGACCACTTGGGACGAATACCTGCGCGACACCGACGCGCTCACGTTCGACACGGACGGAGACGACATGGGCGACGGATTCGAGGCGAACGGCGGGCTGAATCCCCTGTCCATCGCCGACCGCGACCTGGACCTGGATGGCGACACGCTGCGCAACGTGTGGGAGCATGCCCTGGGTACGCATCCCGGCCGGGTGGATACGGACGGCGACGGCATGGATGACCCCTGGGAGGCCGAGAAGATGCTGGATCCTCTGACGGCGGGCAGAAGCGATGGGGCCGATGCCGATCCCGACAATGACCGTTTCTCGAACTTCAAGGAGTTCGTGGCGGATACAGACCCGAAGAATGCCGCCTCGTATCTGCGTGTCGAGCGCCTCCTGCGCCAGCCGGCGGGCGTAGCCGTGGAGTTCCACGGCTCGCAGCACCGTGAGTTCCTGATCGAGTCGACGCCCGACATGCTGAGCGACAACTGGCTGAGACTGGAAGCGTTCCGGCCGGGAGCGGGCGCACCGGCCATGTCCGTCGTCGATACGAACAACCTGCCCGCGGCGGCCTATCGCATCCGGGCGCGTAAGCCTTGACCGTCACGGCTCGGGGGCGATGACGACCG
>CAYOBW010000526.1:0-1694 GCA_964402115.1 uncultured Victivallales bacterium | reverse complement strand
GCGCGAACGCGACATGGTCCACGACGCGGAGCGCAGCGGAAGGCTGGCGCTGGTACGTGAGCTGGCGTTCCAGGTTGCGAAGGGTCGGCACGGCGTAGGCGGCCTTCAGGTCGAGCGTGAAGCGATCCTGCTCCGGGGTTGTCACGTTCGCCAGGACCGTTGCCCTGGCCTGCGCGCCCGGCTCCTGGAGGCGGCCGGCGACGCGCGGGACCGGGTGGCCGTACGAGCTGAGCAAGCGGCTTTCGTAGCGGCGCGCGCTGAACGTGCGCGCGGTGTAGACCTCGGCCCCGGGATCGGCGAGGACCATCGTCCGGCCCAGCACGACCACGTAGGTTCCGACGTCATTGTGGTTGTGGAATTCGGCATTGTGACCGCCCTTGAACGCGACCCCGAATGCCCCTTCGCGGCCGTTGGCCGGCCGGCAGACGTAGACCCCCGCATCCGGGAACCCCGTGCGGAGCGCACTGTCGGACGCACTCGCGGTTTGCCGGGCGGCAGGCGGCACGACCGCCTGTGACCAAGCGGTCGGAAAGGCGTAAAGCAGGGATTCGGCGAGGGCGCCGTGAAACGTAACGGCTGAGACCGGGATGCCAGATGTGATCGCGCGCCCGTAGCGGGCCGCGATGTAACGGAGAATGGGAGGCGAGGGGGTCGTGCCGACGCCGCAGTCGGCGAAGGCCGGATACACGCCGTTGACGATCTCGGCGCGCTGGGCGAACAACGCGGGGGCCAAAGCGCGCGGGTGTGTGGCGAGGTCAAGCCGGCCCCCCGTGAGCTGTCGGAGCCACTCGGTGAGCAGGACGAAGTGACCGAAGCCGTAGTTCCAGTAACCGAGCCCCTCGCTGCAGTAGCCGTCCGGGGTGAAGCCCCCGAGGAAGTGCAGGATGTTGGTTTCGGCCGCCGCGACGAAATAGGCTTGCTCCTGCCTGTTGCTGGCCGTCAGCACGCAGGCGATCGTCGTGTTGGCCAGGCACACGGCGTTCCAGTTGTGCGGGGCTGTCAACCACCAGGCCGCCCGCTCGCGGCCCTCCAGCGTGGCGCGCAAAGGCCGGCGAATGCGGCGGGCGAGCTGCTCGCCCACAAGCTGCCGGATGGCGGGCGACAAGCGGTCGCCCAGGAGCTGCGTGGCGACGGCCAGGTCCGCCGCAACGTGCGAGGCGCCGAGGTCGATGGTGACGGCTTGCTGCTTGAAGTTGACGAGCTGCCCGTCATGCGCGGGCATGACCCAGGTGGGCTCCGCGCAGATTGCGCGGATGGTCGCCTCCAGCGGCGGAACAAACCGGCCCCGGCTTTCGAGGCATTCGGCCAGGGCCAGCGGCCCCAGGCGGCTGCGCCGGCCGGATGAAACGCGCTCCCAGTTTGTGCGGTTGCCGGTCCGCGAAAAGTCGAGATAGAGATCGTCCGTCGTCTCGGGCAGCGGGGTGCGGAGCGCGTGCTCGGCCCGGGCCAGGCAGTCGCGTGCGCCCGGCTGGGTCGCCAACGCCGCCCAGAAAGCGCGGTTCGTGGCCGGTTCCCCGGGAACGGTGAGCGGCACGGTGAGCCAGCCGGCAATCGTCTGGACCCGCACGGGATCGGGGGCGAGCGCGGCAGGGCTCCGGACTTGGGCAAGCACGATTAGGCAACCGGCACAGCAGATGGCAAGCAAACGCGTTTGCATCGGGGGGGATTAGCACAATGAAGGCCCAGGGGGAAAG
>CAYOBW010000525.1:1786-3091 GCA_964402115.1 uncultured Victivallales bacterium | reverse complement strand
CCGCCGTTATGCCTCTCCCGGAGCTTTGGCGTTCCGGCTTCCACACCACCGTCCCGCTTCTCTCCCCCGGCTTGCCAAAGCAAGCCGCTCCGGGACGCGCCCCTCGCCCCTCGATCACGCCTCCACCGCACCAAGCCCCGGACGGTCCAGGGCCGCGGTGCGCAGGGCGCCGTCCGTGATCTTGAAGAGGCCGGGGAAGCGCGCCTCCCACGGTCGGTTGGCGGCGGGGACGTATTGCCGCGCGTTGGCCTCGATGCCGGAAACGCCCGGCACGTGCGCCGCAAGGCCGGCGGAGTGGATCAGCGCGGCGCCCGGACAGGTCAGGTCCTGCACGGTGAGAAACATCCGATACCGCTGCGCCGCCGCGGCCATGAGCAGGGCGTGCGACTGGCCCTTGCACGCCTTGAGCGCGATGCCCGTGTAGCCCATCTCGCGGGCCAGCAGCAGGCTGTCCAGGTCGGTCAGCGACTCGTCGATCACCACCGGGCGAAGCCGGTTGGCTTCGTGCATGACGTTCTGCCGGTTGGCCGCGAGGTCGCGCGCGGTCGGCTGCTCTAAATACAGGATGCTGTCGAAGCCGCGCGGCGCCCGCTCCTTGACCTTGCGCAGGTACTCCAGCACGTAGCCCACGTTCGGACAGCGCTCGTTGAAGTCCGCGCAGTACTTCCAGTCCGTGTCCGGCCGCGTCTCGCGGGCGATGCGGTCAATGGTGACGGTGCGCTCGATGTCCCAGTCCAGCGCCTCGCCCTGCAGCTTGATCTTGATGTGCGTGAGCCCGTCGCGGCGGATCCACTCCGGCAGCGTCTCCGGCAGCCCGTCGCCGATACGCTTCGTCACGTCGGCGTCGGTGAGGGGGTCCGCCCCGCCGACCGAGTGGAACAACGCCACGCGTTTGCGGGGCTTCGCGAGGAGTGACGCCTGCAGCTCCAAGCCCTGGAAATCGGCGTTGAGGTAGCGGGACAGATCGTGGCCGAGGTGCTCGCGCCCGAGAACCCGGTAGCAGCTCTGCCCGAGGGCCTTGCCATAGGCGTCGTGCAGCGCGGCGTCGAAGGCGCTGGCGGTGACCTGCGTACACAGCTTGGGGATGGGCGCAAGCAGCTGCAGCTCGCGCGAGACCTCGGCCGCCGCCTGGAGATACTGCGGCTCCAGTTGAAAATTCAACTCGATGGGGTGCGCGCAGGCCTGGCACGCGCCGGTGAGCTGAGCGAGGCGCGCGGCCAGCGCCTGCATGGCGCCCAGCGTCACGGCGTAGGGCATCTCCCGGGACGGGAAGGACCACACGTTGCCGAGGGGCATGGAGCCGAA
>CAYOBW010000525.1:0-1686 GCA_964402115.1 uncultured Victivallales bacterium | reverse complement strand
CGCAAGGGGTTTTCGACCGCGCGATAAGGCTTGATCGCACCCCCGCGGTCGGGCAATGTCCCCGGACATGCCGCCGCGGCCGCTGCACGGACCGGGACGGCAACGAAGGAGGATGCGTCATGACTCGCTGGCTCTGCATGTTGCTCGTGCCCGCCGCCGCCCTGTGCGCGCAGGCGGCTACCGTGGACCCCGCGCCCCAGCGCCCCGGCTGGAAGCTGGTTTGGGCGGACGAGTTCAACACGAACGGCGCCCCGGATCCCGCGAAGTGGGGGTACGAGCGCGGCTTTGTCCGGAATCAGGAGCGGCAGTACTACACGACCGCCCGCGCGGAAAACGCCCGCGTCGAAAAGGGTATGCTGGTGATCGAGGCGCGCAAGGAGGCGTTCGAGAAGGCGGACATCACCTCGGCCAGCCTCACGACGGAGGGCAAGGCGACGTGGACGTACGGCCGGTTCGAGGTGCGGGCGCAGATCCCCGCCGCGCGCGGCACGTGGCCCGCCATCTGGATGCTCGGCACGAGCCACCGCGCGCGCGGGTGGCCACGCTGCGGGGAGATCGACATCATGGAGCACGTCGGCTTCGCGACGAACCGGATTCACGCCACGCTGCACACCGCCGCCTTCAACCACACGAAAGGCACCGGCCGCGGCAGCAGCATCGTCATCGGCGACGCCACGCAGGCCTTCCACGTCTATGCGCTGGAGTGGCATCCCGACCGCATCGAGATGTTCGTGGACGACCGCAAGTATCTCACCGTGCGGAAGGACGCCGGGCACGGCGAGGCCGAGTGGCCGTTCGACCAGCCGTTCTACCTGCTCCTGAACCTCGCCATCGGCGGCGCGTGGGGCGGGCAGAAAGGCGTGGACGAGGCGGCCTTCCCGCAGCGCTTCCTCGTGGACTACGTGCGCGTCTACCAGCCCGCGGGACGGTGACGCGACTACTCTTCCCGGATCCGGATGTTACGGAACTGGACTTCGCCGCCTTCGGACTGGAGGGCGATGGGGCCGGGGGCGCGCTCGGCGCATTTGACCTCGTTCACATCCTTGCCGTTGAGCTCCACCTCGATCTCGTCGTCTTCGAACTCGATTTCCAGCCGGTTCCACTCGCCGGGCGGGTTCTCCGCCCCGACCAGCCGCTTGGCGCCGGCCAGGTCGCCGGTGAGCTCGCCGCCCTTCTTCACGATCGCACGGTTGGTGTCGCTGCAGCTCACGGGCATGCCGTGGAAGCCGAAGAGATCGCCGGCGTTACCGTGCTTGAGCTGCACTTCGACGCAGCGCGGCAGCGCCTTGGGCGCGCCGTTCAGGCGGACGAAAACGCCGCTGTTGCCCGGCGCCTTGCCCGGCGCCCAGCGATACTCCAGCGCGAGGCAGGCATTCGTGAACGCGCGCGTGGTGGCGAGCCAGCCCATGGGTTCGCCCTTGCACACGATCACGCCGTCCTGCACGGACCAGACGTCCTCCTTGCGCGTACCATCCTTGACCGAGAAAGCCGTCCACCCCTCCAGGTCGCGGCCGTTGAAGAGCTCAACCGCCCCGCGCCGGTCGTCGTCATCGAACGTGGCACAGGACGCACACACAAGCGGAAGCAACCAGAGCATGGCAGGCAGTTTCATGGCAGATGTCTCCTTAGATTTGTCGTCCAGTTAACCAGCCCGGGCGCGCCAGCGCAAGAACGCATCTCGGGTAA
>CAYOBW010000524.1:0-3094 GCA_964402115.1 uncultured Victivallales bacterium | reverse complement strand
AAAGAACAGCTCAAACTCCTCTGGCTTTCGTGCGGCGATAAAGACGGGCTGATTAGGATTAGCAAGCAAACCAACGACTATTTAAAAACCAACAACATTCCGCACATTTATTACATCGAACACGGTTACCACGATTTTAAAGTCTGGAAAAACGGGCTTTTCATGTTTTCACAACTGCTTTTTAAACCGGTTGACGTTGCTTCTTTTGATAAAATTAGCATGGTCGGAACGCCAGCCGAAACAAATATCCGTTCGGCAAAATACCCGCAGATGTTGCCCGATGGACGTGCCATTTTTCGCATAAAAGCGCCCGATGTGCAGAAAATGCAACTCGATTTGGGCAAAAAATACGACATGGTGAAAAATGCAGAAGGTATTTGGGAAGCCACAACCGATTCACTGAGCGAAGGTTTTCACTACTATTCGCTGATTATCGACGGCCTTGCAGTTTGCGACCCGGCCAGCGAAACTTTCTACGGAATGGGCCGGATGGCCAGCGGGTTCGAGGTTCCATTCAAAGGTGATGATTACTACACAATTAAAAATGTTCCGCATGGCGACACCCGCATCAAACGATATTATTCCGATGTTTTGAATACCTGGCGCACTTTTTACATGTACACACCGCCCGGTTACGATGAAAATTCAGCCGAAAAATATCCGGTGCTTTACATTTTGCATGGTGGCGGCGAAGACCAGCGCGGCTGGGCAACACAAGGCAAAACCGACCTGATTATCGATAACCTGATTTCGCAAAAGAAAGCTGTGTCAATGATTGTGGTAATGCCCGATGGAAATATTCCTATACAAGGATATAGCGAAGATGTACTGAAAGTATTTGAACGGGAAATGAAACAAGTCCTCATCCCCTTTGTTGAGAAAAATTACAGGGTAAAAACAGAAACACAATACAGAGCGCTTGCCGGTTTATCGTTGGGTGGAATTCAAACGCTTTATGCAGGGTTGAACAATACTGACATGTTTTCTTATTTGGGCGTTTTCAGTTCGGGTTGGATTCAACCAGTACTCGATTATCTTGCCAATTTGCAATATGATTTCATGAAAAGCAATTCAGAAAAAATAAATACCAATCTCAAACAGTTCTGGATTGCAATGGGCGGCAAGGAAGATATTGCTTACGGCAATTGTAAAGTGATGATGGCCAAATTCGACGAAATGAAAATCAACTACAAATACAGCGAATATCCCGGCGGTCACACCTGGCCGGTTTGGAGGAATAACCTGTACAATTTTGCACAACTAATTTTTAAATAAGAACTAATTATGAAACGAATTACTTTTATTCTGATTGCTACGCTGATTTGCGGGTTCACATCAGCACAATTTGGTCGGGGACCTCAAATTGAACCTCCTCCTGAAGGATTTAAACCTGCCTCAACCAACACTTTTTTATCGCCATACCCGGCGGTGAATGCACAAACCCGTCAGGCCATGTTTCGGGTTGTTGCACGAACTGCTCAGAATGTTCAGATTGATTTAAGCGGAAAAAAATACGACATGACAAAAGATACTGCCGGAGTCTGGACTTGCACATCAGACCCGCAGGTAGTTGGTTTTCATTATTATGCCGTGCTGATTGACGGTGTTGCAGTGATGGACAGAAATACAGAAGCTTTCTTCGGAAGCAACTGGGAATCGTCGGGTATCGAAATTCCCGAAGGCCCTGAAGGCGACTATTATCGTTTCAACAAAAACATACCTCATGGACAGGTGCGTTCCATTTATTACTGGTCGGAAATTAACGGGCTCGAACGTCACATCAATGTGTATGTTCCGGCTGAATACGAGCAGAATCCCGATAAAAAATACCCGGTGCTGTACCTTGTTCATGGTTGGGGCGAAGATGAAAATGGCTGGTCGAACCAGGGACACATGGCCAATATAATGGATGGTTTGATTGCTGCCAGAAAAGCGGTTCCCATGATTGTGGTGATGCCCAGCGGTGATATCAAAACCAACTCCGATGTTCGTCAGGCTTCGGGCGATGTCACCAAAATTTATGCTGAAAACCTGGTTCCGTATATCGACAAAACTTTCCGCACCTACACCGACAAACAGCACCGCGCGATGGCCGGTTTGTCGAGAGGTGGTATGCAAACCACCATGACAGTTTTTGCCAACATGGACAAATTTGCCTGGATGGGCACTTTCAGCGGATTTTTTGTACGTGGCAACGATGGTGTAGTAAATGCTTTCAATGGCGTTTTTAAAGACCCGGCCGCTTTCGACAAACAAATCAAACTGCTGTTTATCAGCACCGGTACCGAAGAACGTAATCCGAAAGAACAGGTTGAACAGTTAAAAGCACACGGTATCAAAAACATTGTATTTCACGAATCGCAGGGAACTGCCCACGAATGGCTCACCTGGCGCAGGGCGCTCAACGAATTTGCACATAGAATTTTCAAATAATGGACACTCAAAAAATCAGTATTTAAATGAAAATCAGAATACGATTAATAATAGTCATTGGACTTTTGCTTTCAAATCTGAATTCTTTTTCGCAAGACCCCAATTACCACATTTATCTCTGTATCGGACAATCGAACATGGAAGGTGCTGCACGGGCTGAACTACAGGATTCAACCGTCAATCCGCGTTTTCAGGTGATGGCTGCGGTTGATTGCGCAAATCTTGGCCGTACAAAAGGCAACTGGTACCCGGCTGTGCCGCCGTTGTGCCGTTGCAGAACAAATCTTGGTCCGGCAGATTATTTCGGCAGAACAATGGTTGAAAACCTCCCCGAAAATGTAAAAGTGGGTGTGATTGTGGTGGCCATTGGTGGTTGCAAAATCGAACTTTTCGATAAGGAAAATTACCAGTCGTATGTTGAAACTGCACCCGGCTGGATGAAGGGAATGATAAAGGAATACGATGGAAATCCTTACGGACGGTTGGTTGAAATGGCAAAACTGGCACAGAAAGACGGCGTAATCAAAGGAATTTTACTGCACCAGGGCGAATCGAATCCGAACGACAGTTTGTGGACACGAAAAGTTAAAGGAGTTTACGACAGCCTGATGAAAGATTTAAATCTCAATCCGAAAAATGTGCCGCTGCTTGCCGGCGAAAC
>CAYOBW010000523.1:0-3103 GCA_964402115.1 uncultured Victivallales bacterium | reverse complement strand
ACACCACCACCAGGCCGAATCGGCCAAGTCCCGACGACTTGACAAATCCATGAACGAGAAGCCGGACGCAGCCTTGCCGGAAAGCACCGCGACGGGGCCGCCGACCTGTTCTCAACCGATTTCTGCGACGTCCGTCGTGAATTCCGCTCCGTCCCTTGTC
The DNA here is from genome assembly GCA_964402115.1 of uncultured Victivallales bacterium. Classification (GTDB taxonomy): domain Bacteria; phylum Verrucomicrobiota; class Kiritimatiellia; order UBA8416; family CAYOBW01; genus CAYOBW01. The sequence goes on along the minus strand of CAYOBW010000523.1, from coordinate 2,943 downwards.
TTCCCCGTTTCGAGCCGTACAATGAGAGCAGTGAAGAGTCGCCGTTATAAATTGGACGGCGGCACGGCCAAGAAGTGAAGTAAGAATCGTCGGATGACTAGCTAAAGAGCAACCCGGTTGTGCCGGGGGGCTCGTTGACGAGTAAACCGGCGTGATCGAATACCCTCGGGTGTTCGGCCACGTCGGTTTTTTTTGCGCGCCTGGCAATTCTTGGAGGAGCAACACAATGGAGATTTTTGCACAAACTATTCTCCCGCTGGCAGCGGCCGGGTATTCCCTGGTGTACCTGCTGGCCGGAGGAGGCTTCTTTGGGGCGATCGTCATCTTCATCATCATGAAGATGATCGGAAGGTAAGGACCGCCGAAGAAACGAGCTAGGTAATCGTCACGCTCCGCCGTGACGATCGACAATCACCCAGAGCGTGATGGCTGCAAGGGGGATCTGACAGTTGTTTCTGTCGCGGTCCAAGTAAGTCAGTAGCGGAAAGTGTTCTAAGGTAAGTTGCATGATCGTTTTTGAGGAGACACAGATGAAATCGAAACAACGCATCGACACACCCGAACGGAATCCTGATCCGATTACGAAAGCACCGGGCTCGCACCCGATCGGAACTGGAGTCGGCGCGGCAGCAGGCGGTGCTGTCGGAATTGGAGCAGCCATGGCCACCGGCGCGGTGGTTGGGAGTGCGGTCGGTCCTATTGGCACCGCGATTGGGATCGCCGTGGGCGCTGTCGCGGGTGGCCTGGCCGGCAAGGGAGTGGCCGAGGAGGTCAATCCCACCGTCGAGGAAAACTACTGGCGGGAGAATTATGCGAGCCGACCCTACGTCACCAAAGACGCGTCACGCGAAGACTTTGCACCCGCGTATCGCTACGGGTGGGAATCGCACGACCGGTATCCGGACAAGAGCTTCGACGACGTGGAAGTGGACCTCGAACGCGATTGGGAGCAGAAAAAGGGCGCATCCCGATTGCCGTGGGCGGACGCCAAGCCCGCTTCCCGCGACGCGTGGAATCGGATCGAGGCGGGTAACACCCGTGCCTGTAACGCAGGGGGCTGCTGCGGCACATCCGATACGGACATTGATGAAGAGGAAGAATCCTCGAAGTACGCCTCGTCGGTGCGCTGATAGAGTAATTTTGACGATGGACCCACTGGAAAGTGGCAACCGGCAGCGAGTTTCTCGACCATCAGGCCGAGGCCGCGCCGAGTTGCCGTGGAGGGCGACAATCGTCCAGTGATTGTCGAGCGAAGACGACGGAACCCGTCAGCAAGCGTTTAGTGTATTCCCTCGGGAGGCCCTGGTTCAGTTGATCTACGGATGGCTAACCTCGCGATCGACACTGACCTAGCAGACTGACGAGGTGCTTCCGCGCGTCAAGGCTTCAGGAGGAAGCTCAGGCTCAAGCTTCTGCCGCCTTGTGTGACCGGTGAATAAGTCTCCGGGCCGCCGCGACAAGACTTGCGCTCCTGCCAGCAAACTGGAAGGGGGCGAGATATTTGCGATTCGCCTTGCTCGCTCACAAGATTCTGGTAGCAGTGGCGACAGTAAGGTGTTAGCCATGCACCATGACATCAGCACCATGACCGGCGAAGAAGTGGTCCTCTTTGCCTTGTCCGAATCGCCTCGCTTCCAGTAGGAATCGAGAACAGTTGTCGGCGAAGGGGAATTGTTGGCGTACGGCTTCACGGCGGCAAAAGCCTGCTGCCATCCCATTGTCTTTTCCGCTCAGTGGCGTAGAATGACGGGGAGCAAAGGGTCCCGGAGTAATTGATCTCCGCTTTCCCGTGAAGTGGTCGGATGACTAGATGAACGGCACGCCAGGATGACTGGAGGGCCGGTTGACGAGTAAGCCGACGTGATCGAATGCCTTTCGGTATTTGATCACGTCGGCTTTTTTCGTTTTTCTTGGTGGTGCCATTCTTTCAGAAGAAGACTTCGACCCACGGTGGATCGAAGAATCGGCAGTTCGCCCATCCTTTCTTGGCGAAAGGAACGCGGGCAAGATGTTTTCTCGACAAAGGAGTTTCATGATGATGCGTGTTTTGAAATGGACTAGTGCAACGTTGGCGATCGCTTTGTTAGCGGGTACCGTGGCAGCGGCCGACACCGTTTCTGCCGGCAGGATCAAGTCGCTTGACGCCGCCAGCAAGACGTTTGTCTTGACCGATTCCGCCAATAAGGACTTTACGTTCAAAATTGGCGACAACCTCGTCATCAACCGCGATGGCAAGGAGAGCAAAACTGACCTAAAAGCGGGCGATGAGATCAACGTCTGTTACGACAAAGGTCTGGTGACGTGGACGGTCCACTACGTCCTGGTCCAAGAGGGCAAGACCAAGGACTGCTCGCTGATGGTTGGCGCTATCAAGAACTATGACGCCGGCAAGAAGGAACTGGCCTTCACCGACGAGGGCGACAAGACGACGACGTTCTCGATGGGCGACGCCAGGGTGCGAATCAACATGAAGGATAGCAAGGTTGAAGACATCAAGATCGGCGACCATGCCCGCATCCTCGTGGAAATGGTCGAGAGGGCGCCGATCCTGAGGTCCGTAATGGTGGATCGCAAGTGACTGGCCGGCCAGCGACGCATCCGCCGCTGCCCAAGACCAAGCAAATCCATCCGGGACTAGGAGTCAGCATGGAAGCAGGTGAAAGGTGGTAGCGACGAGCGCGAGGCATTGGTCCCTATCACCTGTCCGGCGTTGATCGAAGTGCTGCGCACTGTAACCCGAAGCGCCAGCGAGAGGGCCGTCCTCCACTCGCTGGCGTTTCTGGTTCACGCCCGTGACCTCGTAAACGATCGATTCCAACATCGGGCGTGCGAGCTCCAGCAGGTGGTTTCGTACTAGCTTGACGAGAGCCCTGCCTTTCTCGGGCGAGACCGATTGAGCCAGTGTCCGTTCGGTTACCGTCAACACACCGAGCAGGCGGACGA
>CAYOBW010000522.1:0-3105 GCA_964402115.1 uncultured Victivallales bacterium | reverse complement strand
CGGGAGACCTGCGGTCGTCGCTGACGGCGGGGTCGGGAGACCCGCGCCGAGCGCACCTGCCTGTGCTCGCCGACTCGCGCTGGCCGCCGTGTTGATCGTGGCCTCCGGGATGTCGGCGGCTGCCCAGGCGCCGTGGACGGTCGCCGTCTTGCCTGTGGCGTCGTCGGAGGCCGGCCCGGTCGCCCCCCGGGCCGATGCGCCGAGCCTCCGGTGCGAACCGGCTGGCGGCATGCCGCTTCCGTTGGCGGCGGTGGCCTTCAGCCCGGACGGCAAGACGCTCGCCGTCGGCGGGCTGGGCGAGGTCGTGCTCTGGGACCTCGCCGAGGGGAAGCTCGCGCGGCGAATCGAGTTCGGCCAGCCCGGCACGATCGTTCAAGCCGTCGCGTTTGCCAGGGACGGCAGAACCCTAGTCGCTGGCCAAGGTTCACCCTTTGCCTGGGGTGCCGTCACCCTGCTGGACTTGCAAACCGGCAAGGCGCTTGTCGAGTTCCGTGAGCCCAAGGGGCCGGTGAACTGCCTCGCGCTGAGCATCGATGGCAGGCGACTCGTGGCCGGCTGCGGCGATGGTGCCGCGTATGTCTATGCGCTCGATGAGAAGAAGCTCGTCGCCACGCTCAAGGATCACGCGCTGCCGGTTCTGTCGGCGTCCTTCAGCTTCGACGGCAAGTTCCTGGTCACCGGCGGCGCCGACGCCAAGCTCCAGACCTGGGACACCGTGGAATGGAAGCCCGACGCCATCCCCACCACGGTCGGCGGCGAGGTCCGCCACGCGGAGATTCGGCGCTCACAGATCCCCAAGGAGGGCGCCGCCCTGCACACGTTCGCCATGATCGTCGGCGGACGCGAGGACCGGTCCCTGCGGGTCATGGTTGACGGGAAGGCCCAGATCTGGCAACGGAAAAGCGACTACCACGTGGTGGTTCAACCAGGCGTGCCGTTGGACTGTGCGTGGCTCGCCAAGGGCGGCCCCAAGGCCTACGTCGCATGCACCGACGCGACGATCAAGGTCTTCGTCGAGGGCGATCGCCGGTTCACACACACGGCGACGCTCCGCGGCCACAGCGACTGGGTCTACGATCTGGCCCTCAGCCGCGACGGCACGCGGCTCGCCTCGGCCAGCGCCGACGGCACGGTGAAGCTCTGGAGCACGGCCGACGAGAAGCTGCTGGCGACGATCGTCCACCTCGAGCCAAAGACCGACCGCTGGCTGATCGTGGCCCGCGACGGCTGGTTCGCGGCCTCGGCCCCCGAGACGGTGCGTTGGAAGATGGCCAACGTCAGCGCGACGCCTGAGAAGCTCGCGGCCTTGCAGAACCCGGAGGCGGTCCGGCAGGCGTTAGCGGGCGAGCCGCCCGCCGCGCCGACGCTGCCGTGAAAGGCGGTGGAGGTGTGAACTTAGCCGGCTGCGCCGGGGAGCTGAAACCCTGATCTTTCACTTAATCTCTTCCCTATTAACTTGGTGCCGGAGGGAGATTAGGTGAAAGATTAAGTGAACGATAGGGGAACGATGCAATACAAAGGCGAAACATGATGAGACATCTTGTTGGATTTCGAGCCGTCTTTCTGGGGGCGCTGGCCGCTTTCGCCACTGAATTCACCTCCGGCGCGCGGCCTTGCCGGGCGCAGACCACCGGGCCGGCCATTGCGTGCATCTTCCCTGCAGGCGGTCAGCGGGGCATGACGGTCGAGGCCACCGTCATCGGCGAGGGGCTTCTCGGCGCAACGGACGTCTATGTCGCCGGCAACGGCGTGACGGCGAAGATCACCGGCGAGGAGAAGACGACCGCGGCCCCGCGGCCCCCTGGCGGCGGGAAGGCCGAGCAACCGCCGAAACCCTGGAACAACGCGCAGGTCGCCACCCACCGCGTCCGCCTTTCCATCGCGATTGCCCCCGACGCAGCGCCGGGGCCCCGCGCCATCCGCCTGGTGACGCCGACCGGGCTGACGTCCCGGGTGCGGTTCCTCGTCGACGAACTGCCCGAGGTCGTCATCACACAGCCCAACGACAGCCCGGCGACGGCCGCGCCGCTGGCGTCGCTGCCCGTGGTGGCCAACGGCCAGATCTACTCGGGCTGGATCGGCTCGATTGCCATCCGCGGCACGCCCGACCGGGGCTACTACCGCGTCGCCGCGAAGGCCGGACAGACGCTCGTCTGCCAGGTGCAGGCCCGCGAGCTGATCCCCTTCATCGACCAGGCGGTGCCGGGCTTTCTCGACGCGTGCGTGACGCTCCGGGACCCGGCCGGCCGGCGGCTCGGCTATGCCGACGACTTCCGCTTTTCCCCCGATCCCGTTTTGGTTCACAAGGTCGAGCAGGACGGCGAGTATCTGCTGGAGGTCCGCGACGTCATCTACCGAAGCCACCACGACTTCGTCTACCGGATGCGGCTCGGCGCGCTGCCCTGGCTCACGCACGCCTTCCCGCTGGGCGGCCGCCGGAACACGGAGATCCAACTCGAACTGCACGGCGTGAACCTGTCCGGCGAGCGGCTTGCGGTGCAGATCCCCGCCGATGCCTCCGACGTGCATTGGGTCATCGTCCAGCGCGACGGGCTCCGTTCGAACGCCCTTCCGCTGGCCGTCGACGACCTGCCGGAGGCCATCGAGACCGAACCGAACGACACGCCGGCCGCGGCCCAGGCCATCGCCGTGCCAGTGGTGATCAACGGGCGGATCCAGGCGCCGGGCGACACCGACCACTTCGCCTTCCAGGCCGAAGCCGGCCAGACGCTCGCCCTGGAGGTCGACGCCCGGCGGCTCGGCTCCCCGCTGGACTCGATTCTGACGCTTTGCGACTCGACGGGCCGCAAGCTCGCCGAACACGACGATCCCGCGCCGCAGGCCGTGCCCAACGCCCTGGGCACCGGCGTCGAGAACGACTCGGGCGCGTCGATCGATCCCCGCGACGCGCTGCTGATCCACCGCGCCGACGCGCGGCTGGTCCACACGTTCGAATCGGCCGGAAAGTACGTTGTGCGGATCGGCGACGTGACCGACCAGGGCGGCCGGGAATATGCCTACCGCTTGAAGATCGCGCCGGCCGAGAAGGATTTCGCGCTTCGCGTCAAGACCGGCGTGGCCAGCGTAGTGCAGGGCGACAGCGCC
>CAYOBW010000521.1:0-3130 GCA_964402115.1 uncultured Victivallales bacterium | reverse complement strand
GCTGGCTCGCGACGGACGGGAAGTTCCGCGCGCCGGAGGAGTTCGATGTCGTTTGGTTCGTGAGCGCACACCAGCACCAGTGCGCAGACGGGATTGACAGCCGATGAGTCGGGCTATCAGCGGTTGCGGGCGGCCAAGCGCCGACGAGCCGCTTCGAGTTGCTTCCGCTCAGCCTTGTCACGACGCTCTTCCACCCGGTACTCACGGACGGCCTCCGGATGGCTCTGCTTCCAGACGTCCGGCAACAGACGCTGGTAGTCCGTCGAACCCGCCAACAACTGGTACAGCACGTCCTTGATGTACAGTCCCACGTCCAGGTCGTGCCGCCGGGCGCTGCTCACCAGCGTCATCATCTGCGCGCTTTGCTCGCCCCCGGCCACGCTGCACACGAACAGCCACGCCTTGCGTCCCATGGCGACCTGCTTCATCAACTGCTCGACCGAGTTGTTGTCGATCGGTAGCCGACCATCCTGGACGTAGACGTTCAGCGCAGTCCAGTGGTTTCGCAGATAACGCAGCGCTTCGGCGAAGTCACTCTTGGGCAGCACCGCGTCCAGCGGCGTTGTGTCCAGCCACTGCCGGATAGCAGCCAGAATCACCGTGGACTCGCGCTGCCGCAGCGTCTGGCGGTCCTGCCATGACAAGTCCTTGCCCCGCGTCTCCACATCGTACAACGCCTGGACCAGACCCAGCAGCAGTCCGCATTCCTCCTGGTACGTCGTGCACTCCACCAGCTTGCGGCGCGCATGGCTCCAGCAGGCGGCGAACGTCAACCGCTCCTCGCTGCGCAGCACCACACTCAGGTTTCCCGAAAAACAGTCGCCTTGGACCGTGCACCGGCTGTCGCGGAAGAAGTCGTCCGGGCCATCCCGATGCCGCGACACGCGGAAGTCGAAGATGTTGTAGGGCGCCAAGTGCAGCCCCGAATACACCCACATCTTGGCCAGCAGACTGGACGCCCCTTGCGTCTGCGCTTCGGCAATCTTCTCGGCCAGGCGGCGACTCTTGTCGTCACCCGCAATGACGGCCGGCGGCGTCTTGGGCAACAGCATCCGGCAACTCGTGTCATCCAGGCCCACCGCCACGTCCTGTTGCACCCGGCGGGTCATATAGGCAATCAAGGGCGCGATCACGAACTGCACCTGGCTGACCAGGTTCAGCAGGGTCGAGCGGCTGGGCGTCCAGCCGCTGCCCGCGAACAGGTCCTGGTGCCGGTAGATCGGCAGGTGATGGAACCACTTGGCCTCGATCACCGCCGCCGCCACGCTGGTGTCGTACCGGTCGCCTTCCACCAGCGACGTGGGACGCTCGGGCGAAGCCACGCCGCACTCGGGATGGTCCACGCAGGCGTACTTCGGATACTTCTTCACCTTCACATACAGTTCCGGACGCGTGTGGACCAGCGTCTCCGTCTGATCGTAACCGATGATCGTCCGGGCCCCGTGCGTCGGGCAGGTCTGCTGATCGGCAGCGCCCGTGATGACCTGCTCGACACGACGCAGGTGGCTGGGTAGCGATTCGTCGCGTTTCTTCTTCGTCACGGTGCGCGTCACCGTATAGGTCTGGACGATGGCTTCCGCCTGCGCCTCAGCCTCCGCGCGCGCCGCCTGAAACTCCTCGTGGTCGTCAAACGGTAGCAACGTCTGATTCGGCGCCGGGACAATCCGCTTCTCGCTGCGCTGGCCATTGACGAAGTGGCTCAGTAGCTTCCGCAGTTTCTCCAACTCGGCCGACAGTTCCGCCATCCGCTGGGCCTGCGTGGCGATCGTCGCTGCCTGTTGCGTCTGGAGCGCAGCTTGAGTCCGAAGCAACGCTTGACAGGCCTTCAGATCGTTGGGCAGGACACTCGATTCGCTCATGCGACATACCATAGCGAGATCTCGAAATTGCGCCAGAGGAGGTCCGCTCAATTCGGCCAAATTTCTGCCAAAAAGTTGTCCGCCGCGCCGCTGCACGAATGATCACAAGTGTGATCCCATCGGCGCCGTCGGCGGCACGTCTTCGCCGACGTATCGTCGGCGGCGCTTCACGCTGGACAACTCAATCCCGGACAGCAACAGTGCCAACTCGGTGGCATCCATTTCCACCTGCGCGCCGCTGGCCGAACGCAGCGGTCTCTGGAAGGTACCACGCTCCAAACGCTTCATCCAAATCACCAGCCCGTCCCGATCCCAATGCAGCAGCTTGATCCGGTCCCGGCGGCGATTGAGAAACAGGAACACATCGCCCGAACGGATGTCGCGGCGGAACTCGGACTGCACGATCGCGTGCAGTCCGTTAAAGCTCTTGCGCATGTCAGCGGGCTGCGCGTAGAGGTAAATCTTGGGCGCTCCCAAGCCCGAAGCAAACGGCGGCAGCATCGGCCCGCTCCTTGGCGATCAGGGACGAACCACGACTTCCTGAAACGCGTCACCGCCGAGCCGCGCGCTGCGCGGCAGATACTCCGCAACGCAACGCAGTGCCTCCAGACAGTCGGCCGGCACCAACACCTGCACGCCGTTAGGTCCTTGAAAACGCACCAGCCGTAGGTCGGAGTTCGCGCCGGTTGTGGGCTGCCGGCGAGCGGTCGGCATACGCCGCTGCGGGCGCGGTGTGCCGACCACGGCGGGCCTGTGGCCGACCCGCTTCGCCCAGTAGTAAAACGCGTTCGCCGAGATCCCCTCCGCGGCACAGAACCGCGCCACCGGCAACCCACTGTCCGCGAATCGGACGAACCGTGCTTCCCACAACTGCCGCTTCTGACCGCTCTGTCCACCTGCCATATACGTGACTCCTGAGTGTGACTCTGATCGTGACCAACCTGTCCCGACCAAAGCTACACCCGGAAATCACGCCGCGCCGGCCATTCAAGACATGGCTGTGGTGTACGTTACTGCCGAACTGCTGGGCGTAGATCGCGAGACCGTGAGCAAGTACGTGACGCGTGCCACGGTCCAAAACCAGCCAGACGCGCCCACTGGGACCGCCGGGAGCAGCGAACACCTAGTTCCGGTCTCGGAGCATCAACTCACGGATTCCGCGTGAGGTCGTCGATGCATGGCAGGGACACGCGCCGAACCGGTCTGCCGGTGGGGCGTACTACAATCTGACACCGGAAGAGTCTCAGCGTCTCATGAAACAGGTCCCATTC
>CAYOBW010000520.1:0-3150 GCA_964402115.1 uncultured Victivallales bacterium | reverse complement strand
AACGTCAGGGGTGTGCGTTTGGCGGCCCGCCGCGGGTCGCCAATAAGCACGACCCCATTGTTCGCCGCATGTTATGTCTGCTCTTCCGCTAGCTCCGTAAATACATTACATAACCCGCAGCGTCTCCGTAAGGACCAGGCACCCGCCGCTCCCTCGAGAATGCAGCATTACACGTTCTATCCGTTCAGCAACTGCCTGGCTTGGTCTTCGACAAAGGCGATGTTACTGGCCATATCCTCCTGCAGGGTCGGCGTATCATGCTCGAAGTCGATGGTGATGAGCCCTTTGTACCCCAAGCGCTTCAGTTCCTTCAGTGTCCTCGCGCAGTCGGCCTCGCCCTCGCCGATGACCGTGTTGCGCGAGTTGAGTTCGCCCTTCTTGAGCACATCCTTCAGGTGGAACGTGATGATCCGCCCCTGAAGTTTCTCCAAGCATGCGACGGGGTCGAGGCCCGAGCGTGCCCATTGCCCCCCGTCGCAGGCGGCGCCGAAACGCGGACTGCGGTGCTCACACAATTCGAGCACTGTTTCCGGCCTCCAGTATTCCGACTGCCCCTTCTGGTGATTGTGAACGCCCACCCGCATCTCGTATTCACCGCAAAGTGTGTCGATGACGTCGACCGGCCCGGCCGTTGGCTCGGTCACGATGACCTCCGTGCCGAAATCCTTCCAGAACTCGAACAGACGCTTGGCCTGATCCGGCTTCCCGCTGAAGTCGGCGTACACGCTGGGAAGGGATATCCCCCGGTCGGCCAGCCTGGCCTTGAGATCCTTGCGCGCATCGGCCGGCATGTTCTCATCGGCCTTCATGCCCGGCCGCTTATCGTCCAGTCTCAAGATGGTTCGTATTTCAAGGTGCCGGAGGCCCACCGCCGCCACCTTGTCCAACGCCTCGAACAGCGAAAACCGCCGGTAGGTCCACTGCTGAACGCTCACGCCCCATCCGAGTTTTGCCGCGTTAGGTTGGCCATGGCTGGTCTCGGCAGCGCGGACGGACAAGCTCGATCCGCAGCCTAAGCACAGGGCCCAAGCCCCGCTCATTCGCAGGAACTCCCGCCGCCCCGTTTGGGGCACATGTGCTTCTTCATATGTCTGGCCGCTTTGTGCGTCTATGATAGAGGAGTGCTCGTGAGTCTTCATGTGATCGTTTTCCCTTTCAATGTATTGTTCTTCAATCGGCGAACGACATGGTTCATGGTTGCCGCGCTTCGCGGCATACCATGGACGCACTGGTTGGCGGAATCCTGCGAGGTTCAAGCGTCACGACGCGAGATCCAAGCGTATAATCGAATCGCCGAAGATCCTCACAGATCAAGTGCAGATCAGAGTTGAACTGCTTGGTATGCACCATGCGGACTTTCCGAACCTCATCCACGAAGGGGTCTTTCATGGCTCGTCTCCCAGGAAGGCATCGGGCGGGACGATCTCCGGACATTCGTATCCGGCGATCTCAACGGTCTGCCGGATCAGCATCTTGGTGAACGGATTGTTGATGTGGGAGAAGTTCCACGTCACAATGAAATCCATCTCAGCGATGGCGACGTGCAGCGCATCCTCAGGATACTCCTCCGGAATCCCGTGGCTGGCGAGAATGTCCCGCGCCAGGCGCTCGGCATCAGGAGTAGTTGCCAGAACCGAAAACGAACCGATCGCATCCAGTCGCTTGCGCGCGAACACTGGATCGCCGTTGCCGCACTCCTTCACAACCAGTGCCGAAACATGGGGCAACAACTCCTGAGACAGCAGCGACCAGAAGTCCTGCGTCGATTGCTGGCGCCCCGCGATTACCACGTCACGGCTCGGTCGCCCAGCGTAGTAACTCACGACACTAGACTCGATGTAGACCCTCTGTTTCATGTCCAGAATGTACCACTGGATGCCTCATGGCATCAAGCAGCCAACGTCTCGGATCAGGCGACGGCGAGCGGGAAGCGTCGATGACACGGCAGATGCCATCCGAGCCGTTGCCTGCATCCGTTTTGTTGGGCTTTCTCATCTTCCGCGTTGGCAGTCCGTTGTAGTTGGACACCGCCACGTGAAGTAAGTCGCGCCAGCAAGAACGCCACTGATCGACGTGATCGAGATCGCCACGTAAAGCGATTCAGCCCCACCGATTGCTTCCATCACCAATGGAGAACTCAAATGATGCTGCAACGTCATCAGATGGGCAACGACTGACAACAGACATGTGAGCGCAATTAACAGGTATGACGACCGCTGACGCGATCCGACAACCCACAAGAATATCGATACAGCCAATAGCGCTACACCCTGTCCGCGAATCACGTTATGAAGCATCTCAACCGCTACATCGGAGAATCCGAGCTGCTGATAAACCCTTTGCGGATCCCGGAGCAGTCCTTCATGAAACCCCCGCGGATTCAGACTCATTCCAACACCAGTAAGCGTATTGATGACCTGAAAGATCCAAAATGCCGCATATCGAAGCAACAACTTCATGCGCGATTCCTTTCGACTTATCTGGTTCTCTGGTGTCTTGCCCAACGCTCACGCTGACGGTTCGTCTGGAGATGCGCTCGGCGCGGCTTCAGACGATACCTGTCCAGCGTGTTGTTCGCATTCCTCGATTCTCCGGATGATACTACTCATGGCAGCGGCGACCGCAGACTGCGACTCAGCCTTTGTGTCATTGTGGCTCAAGAAGAAGTCTCGTTTCTTTCGCAGTCGCACGATCTCCTCCTGCAGGTGCTCCTTGATGTTCCGGATGCCGGAGGTTAAGGCGTGCCTGTGAACGGATTCTTCCCGCCATCGAGTTTCGAGAGCCACGATCTGGTTCCTGTAGTCGGCTATGCTGTAGGGTTCTGCAGATACCGCAACGTCCCGCACCGTGACAACATAGGGGCGACCATCGTTGGCCCAGCAGAACCCAATAGTAAATACGACCTTCTCGTCCGTTCGATCGACTGCAAGGCCGTCGATCTCTTCTCCCAGGAGAGCCGACAACTCCTCCTGTACCCGGTCGGCGTTTTCACAACCCAACAGGCGGATCACAAGGATCGGCTCTTCGGAATCGAGCGAGAAGCAGAAGCCGTTGTGGAAACGGAGATGAAGCGCATCCCCCTGCGGCGTGATGCTGTCAAATGTTCCTGCGCAACCTGTGATATCTGTCTTCATCTTCTCAATGCGAACG
>CAYOBW010000519.1:0-3155 GCA_964402115.1 uncultured Victivallales bacterium | reverse complement strand
GATCATGCGCGCCCAGTGGTACGCCATCGTGATGTTGTTCGGCTTGCCGTTTGTCACCGCCATGAACGTGCGGCGCTCCTGCTCGGCCTCCGGGGTGTCGATGAAGTCGCACGTGTTGAGGCGCGCCAGGGGACCGACGCGGTACCAGCCCTTCTCCGGGCCGATCGAACGGATGAACGGGAACTTCATGTACGACCAGTTCCGCACTTCCTCGGCGATGTAGTCCACGTAGTTCTGGTAGTTCACCTGGTCGAAGATCTTGACGCCCTGGGCGTCGATCGCGCGCAGGTTACCGTGATAGAGGTCCATGGCGCCGTCCGCGCGGATCAGCGAGAGGTGGTTCGAATCGAAGCTGCCGAAGCTGCCGAGCTCGGCGAGATGCTGGACCGTGTAGTCCTTCGCCAGCTTCACCGAGGCGCGCGACCACTCCAGCATCTGCTGCAGGTCCTTCAGGAAGAAGTCGCGCTCCGCGAGCGTGAGGTTCTTGTTCACGCCGCCCGGCACGGCGCCCGTGCCGTGGATCTTCTTGCCCGCCGTGGCCTTGATCAGTTCCTGCCCGTACTTGCGCATCATGACGCCCTGCACGGCCAGCTCTGGGTACTTGCGCGCCACGCCGACGATGTTCCGGATCGCCACGTCGGCGTCGAAGCCGAAGAGCAGGTCCGGGGAACACAGGTGGAAGAAGTGCAGCGCGTGCGACTGGAACATCTGTCCGTAGTGCATGAGGCGGCGCATCTTCTCGGCGGTCGGGGGCAGCGTATCCACGCCTGCGATCAGGTCCATGGCCTTGGCGGCGGCCAGGTGATGGCTCACCGGGCAGATGCCGCAGAGCCGCTGCACGAGCACCGGGCACTCCCAGTAGGGACGGCCCAGGATGAAGCGCTCGAAGCCGCGGAACTCCACGATGTGGAGCCGTGCCTGCGTCACCTGCTGTTGCTCGTCCAGCAGGATGGTCACCTTGCCGTGCCCTTCGACGCGGGTTACCGGCTCGATCACGATCTTGTTCGTCTTGGAATTGGACATCAGTGTCTCCTCTATCAATCGTACTTGATCAGCTCGTACGGCAGGTCCATCGGTTTGTTCGTCAGCAAGGCGGTCAGCGCCGCCCAGATCGTATCCGCCGGCGGCGGGCAGCCCTGCAGGTGGTAGTCCATCTTCACCACCTCGTGGCAGGGATAGACCTTGTTCAGCAGCAGGGGGATCTCCGGGTCGCTGGGGTAGCGGCCGGACGGGTTGTAGACCGTCGGCCCGTTGACGTACGCCTCGTCGAAGCACTCCTTGAGCGGGATGTTGTTCCGCATCGCGGGGATGCCGCCGCAGATGGCGCACTCGCCCAGCGAGATCAGGATGTCGCAGTGCTGCCGGAATTCCTTCAGCACGCGCACATTCTCCTCGTTGCAGCAGCCGCCCTCGATCAGGCCCACGGCGCAGCGGCCGTGGATTTCCTTGATGTCGTCGATGGGCGACTTGTCGAAGTCCACCAGGTCGATCAGTTGCAGGATGCGTTCGTCGATGTCCAGAATCGACATGTGGCAGCCGAAGCAGCCGGCCAGCGATGTCGTTGCTACTCGCGGTTTCGCCATGGTTGTGTCCCTCTCTTCCGTTAGCGGGTTGCCGCCGCCTCGATTTCCGAGCCGATGGGTTTGTGATCGTACAGCCGCTCGCCGACGGGCTGCGCGTAGCCGGTGCGCTTCTTCAGGATCGCGCCGACCGGGCAGATGGCCACGGCTTCGTCCGTGACGCTGAGATTCGTGTCGGAGAGCCGGGCTTCCGCGTTGATCCAGATCTTCTTGTCCTTGCCGCGGCCGAGGAACTGGAAGACGTTCTTGCCGTCCAGGTCGCGCGAGGCGCGCACGCAGCGGGCGCAGAGCACGCAGCGGTTGCGGTCGATCAGCACATCCGGGTGGGACGCGTCCACGTCCTTGTCCGGGAAGAGGTACGGATGCCGCGGCGCCAGCATGCCCAGGCGGTAGCCGAGGGCCTGCAGTTCGCAGTTGCCGCTCTTCTCGCAGAACATGCAGTAGTGGTTGCCTTCCACGAACAGCATCTCGACGAGGCTGCGGCGGTGGTCGTTGAGGGCGGGCGTGTTGTTCTCCACCAGCATGCCCTCGGCCACCGGCTGCGTACACGCCGCCTGCGGCCGGCCGTTGACCAGCACCGTGCAGATCCGGCAGGCGCCGAACGGCTGCAGCTTGCTGTGGGCGCACAGTCGGGGAATGTAGATGCCGGCCGCGTCGGCCGCGGCCATGATGGTCTGACCGGGCTGGCCCTTGACTTCGACCCCGTCAATAGTGAACGTAACCGTTTCGCTCATGTTGTCGTGTCCTTCCGCTTATGACGTGAAGATCTCGGACTGGCGTCCGATCAGTTGCTTGGAGGTCGCCAGCGCCGCGTCGATGTCGAACGACTGCAGAAACTCTGCGTCGGCCCTGGGCTTGAGCAGCAGCTCGTAAGCCGGGCGGAAGTTCTGCAGCGTGGACTGCACGGGGTTCGGCGAGGTCTGGCCAAACCCGCAGCGGCTGCACAGCTTGACGGTCTTGCAGAGCTGGTCGAGGTAGTCCAGGTCGCCCGCGTCGCCTCGGCCCTCGAGGAGCGTGTCGAGGCGGTTGAGCAGCAGGAGGTTGCCCACGCGGCACGGCGTGCAGTAGCCGCAGCTCTCCTCGACGAAGAACTCCATGAAGCGCTTGGCAATTTCCACGACGTTGCGCTGCTTGCCGAAGACCATCACGGAGCCGCCCGTGGCCAGGTCGTCGTAGCAGATGGTCCGGTTGAAGTCCGCCGGCCCGACCATCTTGCCCGACGGGCCTCCCACCTGCACCGCCTGCGCGTCCGGGGCGCCGGCCAGCTTCAGGACGTCCGCCAGCGGGATGCCGAACGGCACCTCGTAGACGCCGGGGCTCATGCAGTCGCCGGAGATGCTCAGGAGCTTCGTGCCGGGGCTGCCCTTGGAGCCCATCTGCGCGAACCAGCCCGGCCCCTTTTCGAGGATCCGTGCGACGCAGCAGAAGGTTTCGACGTTGTTGACGGAGGTGGGCTTGCCCTGGTAGCCCTTCTGGGCCGGGAACGGCGGGCGATTCTTCGGGTCGCCGCGCTGGCCTTCGCACGAGCTGATCAGGGCGGTCTCTTCGCCGCAGATGTAGGCGCCCGCGCCCAGT
>CAYOBW010000518.1:0-3163 GCA_964402115.1 uncultured Victivallales bacterium | reverse complement strand
TGGACCTGGAGGCCGACCCCAAGGTCAGAGTGCTGGATATCTGGGGCGACATGGTGAGCGCGGACGGCACACTGAAGAAGGGCCTGTTCACACCGGACAACATCCACCTGACCCAGGACGGGGGCTACGGGCTCTACGCCGCGAAACTGAAGCCCCTGCTTGGGGCTCTCCTGGCCGGAAAGGCCGTGCCCAGGTCGGCGCCCAGGCCCGGTCAGGCTCCATCACCTGCATCACGGCCCGCACCGGCCGCCAACCCGGCGCAGGGGATCGCGGACCCGGCGCGATCCGTGCAGGTCGCCCGCGGCGGCAAGCGTCTGGCCTACGCCTACGCCCCCTACAACGAGGGCAAGGTGGACCCGCAACTCACCGGGTGGCCACTGACCGACGCAGAGCGGGCATGGGTGAACAGGGGCGAGTACACCCGCAAGCCCGGCCACGAGGTCCAGAAGCACCTCCCCGAGATGTGGTTCGTCACGCCTACCGCCGCCCGCTGGGGAAGCGACGGTGAAGAGAACCCATGGGTCGCACATCACGCCGAGTGCATCGAGGAGGTGCGTGCGGCGCGGGGCGGCATCGATATCGCGCTGCTGGGGGATAGCATCACGCAAGGCTGGGGCGGCGGCTGGGATGGCGCGCCGTTCAATGCGGCATGGAAGCAGCGCTTCGCCCAATACAAGACCGTCAACCTCGGCATCGGCGGCGACCGCATGGAGAACGTCCTCTGGCGGCTGGACCACGGCGCGCTCGACGGCGCTTCGCCCAGGGTCATCGTGCTCATGATCGGCGTGAACAACGCTCCGCTGGTCTTCGCCAACGGCGCTCCCGCAGCCACGGCAGCCCACGCCATCAAGCTCTGCCTTGAGAACCTCCGACTGCGCTGTCCCGAGTCGCAGGTCGTCCTGGTGAAGACGCTGCCGGCCTTTGACCCGGGCAAGGAAGCCGGGAAGGCGGTGGTGGACATCAACACCGTCCTCGACAGGCTCAACTTGGACCGCGACCCACAGGTGCAGGTGCTTGATCTCTGGGCCGACTTCGCCAACCCCGACAACACGCTGAAGACCGCCCTCTACTCCGACGGCCACCTGCATCTCAGTCCGGCCGGCTACGAGGCGCTCGCGAGCCGGCTGAAACCGGCCATTGACAGGGCGCTCGCGAGGGCGCGCCCAGCATCTGAGCGGCGATCGGAGGGGCAATGAGCATAAAGCACACCCGCGCACGCACGCGGGGTCTCCTCGCAACATCCACGGCGATTCTGGTGGTCACAGCCGTTCCGCCGTGCGCTGCGGTGACCTCCTACTACGTCGCCACGGACGGAAACGACCAGAACGACGGGCGAACACTCAAGACCCCGTTCCGGACAGTTCAGAGAGCCGCGGACGCGATGCAGCCGGGCGACGCCTGCCTCATACGGAGCGGAGAGTACCGCGAGAAGATCGTCCCGCCGCGCGGCGGTACATCGGTGCAGGCGCGCATCACGTACCGAAACTACCCCGGCGAGGCCCCGGTCATCAAGGGCTCGGAACGGGTC
Source organism: uncultured Victivallales bacterium (assembly GCA_964402115.1). Lineage (GTDB taxonomy): Bacteria > Verrucomicrobiota > Kiritimatiellia > UBA8416 > CAYOBW01 > CAYOBW01. Next base: position 1,635 of record CAYOBW010000518.1, on the reverse strand, counting down.
ACCGGCTGGGTCGACCAGGGCGGAGGCCTATGGCGAGCACAACTCCCGCGTGCGTTCTTCGTCTCGTCGCCGTACAACCCGTTCGCCACGAAAGTGGCGGGCAGTTGCATCGTGAACCCGGATAACAATTGGTCGCTCGGCATGGTCTACCTCAACGGCCGGCCGCTCGGCGAGAGGCTATCCGAGGCGGAGGTCCGGAGCGCCCCGATGACGTGGTGGGCAACGGTTGACAAGGGCGTCACGTCTGTCTGTGCCCGCTTCGACACCGATCCGAACAAGGCGCTGGTGGAGGTCAACGTTCGGGACTCCTGCTTCCATCCCGGCACGAGGGTCCTGAGCTTCATCTCCATCGTCGGCCTGGCGATGAGGCAGGCGGCGCCCAACGGCAGCGGGAACACCCATCCCCAGCAGGGCATCATCACCGCCTACGCCGGCAAGGGCTGGGTCATCGAGGACTGCACGATCTCAGATTCCGCCTGCTCGGGGATCGCTCTGGCGACAGGGCCCGAGGCCTGGTACAGCCCGCGGTCTGCCACGCAGGACCCGCAGGGCGCTGTACCCGACTTCCACGCGTCGGGCCACCATCTTGTGCGGCGGAACACTATCCAACGCTGCGGTCAGGCCGGCATCATCGGCATGATCAACGGGCACTCCTCGGTCATCGAGGCCAACCTCATTGAGGACACCAACTGGGAGCGGAAGATCGGCGGGGCCGAGACGGCCGGCATCAAGCTGCACTGGGCCATCGACGCCGTCATCAGGAACAACATCATCCGCCGGGTCGCCAACGCCAGGGTGGCGGGTCAGAGCTTCGGCCTCTGGCTCGACTTCGGCAACCAGGGCACAAGGGTGTCGGGCAACGTCATCTACGACATCAATGACCCGGAGAGGTCCACACCCAAGAGCTTCCCCCTCTACCTGGAGGCCAACGTCGGCCCGGTCGTCGTTGACAACAACATCCTCATCCACGACGCCAGGGGCCCGTACAACAACGAAATAGGGTCCCTGCACGCGGTCGTCGCCCATAACCTCGTGGTGGAGGGGCGGTTCCAGCACTTCAACGACCCGTCGCGGAACGTCCCCTACTACAGGCCAAACTCGCTGAAGTACGTCGGCCGGCTCGACGCGGAGTCCGCCAGGCGGCAGGACCTCTGGCGTTACATAAACCGGAACAACATATACGTCGGCCAGTGGAGCGGCCAGGAAGGCGCCACCGTCACAGCCGGAAACGTGTCGTTCGGTCTGGCCGAGCTCCAAGCGCTCAAGCTCAAGCGAACCGATGCGCCCACCGGTGTCGCCATTGACTTCGACCTCTCTGCCGAGGCCGTACAGCGGCTGAGGACCGGCGACATGGTTACGTCGGAGGACCTGGGCGAGTTCCCGCTGGTGAAGCAGCGCATGGCCGACAGCGACGGCAAGCTGTACGACATCGATACCGATATCGCGGGTCGGCCCCGCACGCGGCGGCCCGGTTCCGCTGTGGCCGGGCCCTTTGCGGCACTGCGGCGCGGGAGGAACGCCATCTTCTTCTCGGCAGGATGCTCCGTCCGGCAGTTCTGCCGGGAGACCATTCCGCACCCGCCGTAGTGGCGCGGGCCCGTGAAGGAGTGAGCCTCCCGCACAGGCCTACCGCCC
>CAYOBW010000517.1:0-3170 GCA_964402115.1 uncultured Victivallales bacterium | reverse complement strand
GGCCAAGCGGACCCATCGGACCGGTGCTCCGTCGAGCGGCAGCACGAGTTGGCCCGCCAGCTCGCGCAGGTCGGCCTGTTTCGCCCGGCCGGTTCTCAAGATGGCGGAACTGGGCACTCCATAGTAGTGCCCGCCCGACAGGACGGTCAGGATCCGCACGGTGGAAATGGTGACGGGGACGGTCAGGGCGAAAGTCGTGCCCGCCGGAGATGTGGCTTCGATTTCCACCCGCCCCTGCAGCCGCTGGACGGTATGGCGGACCACGTCCAAGCCGACCCCTCGGCCGGAGATGTCGCCCGGCTTGGCCGTGGTGAAGCCGGGGCGGAACAGGTACTCGCGCAATTCCGCCTCGGTTAATTGCCGCAGTTCCGCCTCGTCCAACTCGCCCAATTGCCGGAGCCGAGCCCGAATGTGGTCATGGCCGACGCCACGCCCGTCGTCCGAGATGGTAATCCGCACTAATTCCCCGCGGCGCGAGGCCCGGATGCGGATCACACCGGTTTCAGGTTTGCCGGCCGCAACGCGTTCGCTCGGCGTTTCCAGGCCATGGTCGGCCGCGTTCCGGACCAAGTGCAGGAAAGGATCCTTCAGGGCTTCGATGACCGCTTTGTCCAGCAGAATGTTGCCGACGTCGGCCTCATAGCAGATCGATTTTCCCAACGCTTGAGACAGATCCCGCACCGCGCGCCGCAGGGTGTCGGTCAACATCACCAGCGGCAGCAACCGGGCATCGCGGATGTCCGTTTCCAAAGCCAGAACTTTGAGTTCCTCGCGGCTGCGGTTCTTGGACAGTTCCGTCTCGATCCGGCGGACCTGATCCAGCAGCGCCGATTGCCAGGTTCGGAGGACTGCCCGGGGGCGTTCGGGAGCGGCGGCCAGTTCGGGAGCGGCGGCCGGTGACGACAATTCGCCCAGCGGCAATTTCGTAATCTGCTCGGCCAGATCGCTCAGACGCTTGCGGACGGTGTCGCCGGACCGTTGGGAAATACGCAGCTCGCCCGCCAGGTTCAGCATGCGGTCCAGACGCTCCGAGGGAACCCGGACGGTGAAGGTTTCTTCCGCCGAACCGGTCGCCGAACCGGTCGCCGCCGCCGCCGCCGGTGCCGCGGTTGCCGTCGGCACCGCGGGATTCCGGGACTCCGTCGGCATCGCCGGGCGGGCGGGTGTCTCTAGCGTGCTGCTGTCGGCCGCCACCAGCGGCACGGCTGGCGGCGAGCCTTCCGCGGTCCGCTCCGGCTGCGTGCCAGGCCAGGGCCCGCTCGAACCCGACTCCCCGTCCCTGCCGACAGCCGGAGCGTTGGATACCGGCGCCGGCTCGACCACGGGAGGGAATGCCGAGACGAGGCCCTCGGGTTCTGCCGCAGCATCCGTCGATTGGTCCGCGCGGCGTTCCCAGGCCTCGAACGCCTCGCGGATCCGATCGAATTGCGCCAGCCCTTGGCTGATTGCCGCCGGGTTCACGGTGTCCGGCGACGTGCGCAGTTCGTCGAGCGCATCCTCCAACTGCTGGGCCAATTGCTTGAGCGTGTCCAAGCCGACCACTTTGGCGTCGCCCTTCAGGCTGTGGGCGCGGCGGAACAAGCCGTCGATCAGTTCGCGGCGGTCCTCGGTCGTGCTCGCCGCCTCCAGATCGAGAAACAGTTTCTCGACCGCGCCCAGGTGCTCGCGGGCTTCTTCGCGGAAGATATCGAACACGGGATCGTGGAGCATGATTTAGGTCTTGAACCTCGCCACCGATTGGTTCAACGCGCGAATCCGCTGATCGATGGCCAGAATCGACTTCTGCGTCTGCTCGGCCGCCGTCAAAGACTCCTTGGAGCCGGCGTCGATTTGGGCAATGCTGCTGACCAGTTGCGCGATCCCGCCTTCCTGTTCCCGGGCCCCGGTGTTGATCTGCACCATCGCCTCGCGGGTCTGCTCGATGGCTTGCACGATTTCGTCGAACGCGTTGGTCACGCGGCGGACGATGTCCGTGGAGTCCTGGGACAACCGGCTGCCATCCTCGATTTTGTTCACCACATCCTGCATCGACTTCTGGGTGTCGGCGATCAGCGATTCGATACGTCCGGCCGCCTCCTTGGACTGATTGGCCAGTTCGCGAACTTGGGTGGCCACGACGGCGAAGCCCCGGCCTTCCTCGCCGGCCCGAGCCGCTTCGATCGAGGCGTTCAGCGCCAGGAGCTTCGTCTGTTCGGCGATCTCATTCACGGTGGCCGTGATCTCCCCGATCCGCTGCATCTGTTCCGAGAGATTCAACACGCTCTGGCCGGCGGCCTGGGAATTGGAGCGGACCTGGTCGATGCGGGCTGCCGAATCCTGAGTCAACAGGCGGCCGTCGGCCGAGCGTTTGGCCGTTTCATCCGCCGCCTCTTTCACGGCCCGGGCGCGATCGACGAACTCCTGCATGGTGGCCTTGAATTCCTCGGCCGTCGCGGTGATCTGGTTGAGCGATGTGGCGGTTTGATTCAAGGTGGCCACCTGCTGCTGCGAGGCGGCGGAGATCTCGCTGCTGGCGGCCGCCACTTCGCCGGTCATCGTCGTGGTCTCGGACAGGATATTCCGCAGCGAATCGACCATCTGATTGAGTCCCTCTGCGAGTTGTCCGAGTTCATCGCGCGAGGTCACCCGCACCGTCCGGCCGGTCAAGTCGCCGACGGCCACCGCCTTGACGACGGCGAGTAGGTTCGAGACCGCCACGGCGATGCCGCGGCTGAGGAACAAGGCCACGCCGCTGCCGATGATGATCGCCGCGAAGGTCGCAATCAGCAACGTCCAGAAAACTGCGCTGCTCGCGGATTCCAGACCTGTGTGGCTGGTCGCTGCCCGAGTCTGCGCGGCTGTTTCGAGCGCGTCCAGCCCGCCCCGTATAGCCAACGCCTTGGGAGCGGACTGCTTCTGCTGAATGTAGTGGGCCCGATTCCACTCCTCGCCCGTCCGTAACGTAAACATCTGGGTGGTCAGCGACTCATACTCCGCGCGAGCCTTCTTGGCCTCTTCCCAACGGTCCGGCTGCCGCCCCTCCAGCAACTTGGTCTGCGATTCAATATCCTCGTACGCTTTCTGGTTGATTTTCCACTGCGTCTCGAAGGCCTGCTTGAATCGCATGTCCGCCTTTTCCATAAAGTCCCGGATACTTGTCCGGCACAGCATGAACGAACTGCGAAAATCAC
>CAYOBW010000516.1:0-3182 GCA_964402115.1 uncultured Victivallales bacterium | reverse complement strand
CTAAATATACTCCGGTCCCGATCACCCAATTCCAGGGCTTGAAAAGCCTGACATAGGAAAGCTTGGGCACCGGCTTGTCCTTGCCGGGTTTGGGCCACATATAATCGACGAACCCTTGGCCGTCCTTTTCACAGGCCTTGACCATCTCGTTGAAGAGGAATTTGCCATTTGGATCCTTATCGGTAGAGAGATCTGTGCCATCCATGGCGGGTTTCATCGGATGCATGACCATGGTCGGCTTCATGTCGTTGATCCACAGATAATTATCTCCGGCATAGCGCATGCTCTTGATGATTTTCAGGGCCTGTTCTTTTTTCCATTCATCGGCTTGGCCTGCTTCATCATAAATTCAGAACTCCCGTTCTCGGAAGAATTTATCATGACACCAATTCATAAACCAGCCTCAAATTCGTGCCAGGAAATTCTGTGTTTGTAGCGTTTAATTCCCGGCATATATCGTCTATGACAATGGCGCTGCAATTATTGGCGGGCTGATGCAGACGAACAGTGAGTTTTCCACTTTCATAGTCAGGCAAGATATCCGCGTCTGTGGCATACAGGCTACGCAATAAACTCCTGGCCTCATCTTGGTGACGCATGGTTTGTCGGGCGATATTTACCATGGCTGTCTCGGCCCGGTAAGCAACAAGCTTGATGACATCAATGAAAAATTTGCTCTTCATGCCAAGCATTTTGAAGCGATCCTCCTTCGGCAGGTCGGAGAGTTTGACATGTTTGGGCGTCGCCTTGCGGTGCTTTTTCAATTCGACCAGATTCTGAGCCATACTCTCTACTTCTTCCAGCAGGGCCTGCTTTTTCGTTTCATATTTTTCGACTTTCTTCGGCTCAATATCGTCACGAAGGATAAGCTCATTGCATTTACAGCGCTTCCTGGTCAGCTGAGCCGCCAGTTTCCTGACCTTGCCATCGGCCTCCCGGTACTTGGGATTAACCACCTCAGTGGTTTCAGGAATTTCCTCTAGCGAATAGTCGACAAGGCGGTCCATATTATAATTTTCACGCATGTATTTAAAGAAATTTTCCTGTGACCATCTGGCAAACATAGCGGCTGCGGAAGCGGTCAACTCCCTGGTGTAATCAGTGGAGATGATCGACGTTTGATGGCCGCTCTCCGTCAACTTGCGGATTTCTCGAACCCATATTTTCCCGCCAAGAAATGTGCCACGTTCGGCCAGTTTCATCGTCACCCTATGGCCGGCAGCCAAGGAAACCCTTTGTTCGAGAAATTCCATTTCAGGCCAGTCTTCTCCAGAATATTTACGGTAGGTCAGACAGGCAATCCGCCTTTCCCTCATCTTGAGCATGAAATCGGGGCTATAGCCCTCACGGTCAAAGACCATGGTGAAGCGGGTAAGATACTTCTCTTCTGCCAGCTCAAACAGACTGGGTTGGCATGGAATATCGTGTTCCAGGCGGGGAACGATCTCTTCGGTCAGAACCGTGAGCAGTCCTGGGTCAACAGCCTTATTCACCATGAAAAACGGTTGGCCGTCCATGGCACCCACCCAGTAGTCGGTGGTGGCACGCAGGCAGAGTTTCTGGCGGGCAACATAATGCCTTGGCAACTCGGTCTTGCTGCCGTTATACACACGAACATGGCCGTCGATATATAAAACGCCGCTTGATTCCGGGAACATTCCCATCCAATCAAGACTCAGTTCTCCTCCCCATTGGCTGGCCTGATCGTTTTCAACCAGAAGATGCACTTTCTCCCGCAGTGTTTTTGCTTCAGGTATCCGATCAAGACCAAGCAGTTTGCCCCATTCCCCAGGAGAGCAGTAGCGTAGATCTTCAATCGTCTTGATCCGGGCAAGCGCCATAAAGGCAAGAAGCAAAAAGATGCTGTCCAGTCGGTAATATCCGTCAGGAAGCTGGAAGTATTTCTCCGTATGACGGAGCAGGCCCATGCTCAAGAGACCGGGAAGCCCGAACAATACCCCGCCATTCGGCACATCGAGGCAACTGCAAAAAGTCGGGTCCTGTGGGCCGGATTTGAAGACACTGGCCAGCAATCTGCCAGCTGTGTTGGTCGCCCCCATCCCGATGGGAGCGGCAGCATCGTTTGTACTTCTCACGCTTTTACTTGTTCCGGCCGTTTGTCTTTCCGGCACGCTCAGGTCTTTTTTTTTGAGGCTTATGCAGTTTTCCGGCTCGCACTGCCTTGTGCAGAGTGTCGGCTTTGAAGTTTAGATCTCTCGCTATCTCGGGAATTGACCGACCGGCGTCAAGCAAACCTTGAATCTCCGCCAGGATTGGCGGAGTAAGAACTGCCGCCCCTCGGCGATTGGCTTCCGTAAAAAATCCGGCGATACCCTTTTTACGATATACTTTCACGCTCCGCATGACACTGATTTTGCTCACCCCGAATGCCCGGCAAATCTCGGCTTGGCTGGCGCTGCCGTTTATATACAGCTGACTGGTTATCATTCGGAAGGCCCGCATGTCATCGACATCGTGCGAAAAGACCGGCAGACTTCCATAGATGTAAGTGAGAGTATGATTTTTTTTAATAAAACCAAGGTTGCCGTTAATCAAAGTCATTCCTTCAGGGAATATGGGCAGCTGTAATTGAGGCATGACGAGGGACCGGTTGAGTGAATATCGTACACTTCTTCGTTAAACCGGTATCTTATCAAATTCTTGCGGCGGTTGCATCAACTGGCGCTGAAGCGAACTTGCTTTTCTGATTTTTAGAGATATTTCAACATACTACTGCAATATGTTGCGATTGAGTCTGGCTGCCGGGGTCGGGTGGTCTGACCTTACTTTTCTGCTCATTAACGATCAATTTCAGTTGAGATTCGAGGAACTGTCGAATCGACTTCATTACCCGTCTACCTGCACGGGGACTCCGTACTAAAATTATGAAGTCATCGGCATATCGAGCAAAACGGTGGCCGCGCTTCTCCAACTCTTTGTCCAGATCGTCGAGCATTATATTGGCGAGCAACGGCGAAAGTGGGCCACCCTGAGGAACACCAAGGGGTGTCGCCTCCAGGCGGTTGTTCACAACCACTCCGGCCCGTAAATACTTGCCGATAAGTTTCAATACTCGTTTGTCGTCTATCCGACGGGACACCCTTGCCATAAGAACATCATGATCAACTCTGTCGCAAAACTTTGACAGGTCGGCATCTACGGCAATTTTCCGCCCATCCCGG
>CAYOBW010000515.1:0-3190 GCA_964402115.1 uncultured Victivallales bacterium | reverse complement strand
GACCGGAGCCCGTTCCCGCCGTAGGCGGGATGCCCCGAAGGGGCAAGGGCGGAGGGCCGAGGCGGCGGCGGGGGGTGTGATGCGCGTGAACATACGAGGTCACCAGTCCTGACGGTCGACCCGTGACAGATGTCGGCGTTGTGCTTCCGGGACACGTGCCGAGGCCGGCAACCAGTCCAGTTCTTCCCCCTCATACCATCCTGTCCGTCCATGCGTCAGCCCGTACTGGGTCAGAATCTGGCTGATGCGACGTACGGAGGGCAACGGCTGCACGCCGGTATCTGCACGCAGATGTCGGTGCAACGCTGTCGCACCACACGGCAGTCCGTAGTTGTAGCGATGCAGTCGTTCCATGACGACAATGTGTTCGACTTCTTCGGGTGGTCGCGACGCGGTCGCGCTGTCAGGTTGTGTGTTAGCGGACATGGCAGTCTCCGGATGGTTCAACGGTCTGAGTCTTGACTGGGACTGTGTCGGTCGGGATCGGTGCGTCCCCGCGCTTGCCGCGACCCGTGCGGTAGCTTTTGCCCTTGGTCGTGAGGATGTGTGCGTGATGGGCCAGGCGGTCCAGAAGGGCGGTCGTGAGCTTCTCGTCGCCAAAGACCTGCACCCACTCGGCAAACGCCAAGTTCGTGGTCACCAGCGTCGAGCGTCGCTCGTAGCGATCCGCCAGCAGGTTGAACAGCAACTCGCCACCGTCGCGCTTGAACGGGACGAACCCGAGTTCGTCCACAATCAACAGCGGCACCTGCTTGAAGCGCCGGTGCAGCCGCGACAGCGTCCGTTCGTCCCGCGCTTCCATCAGGTCACGGACCAGATCCGCCGCTTTGTGAAACGCGACGGGGATGCGTCGCCGCGCGGCTTCCACGCCCAGCGCGATCGCCAGGTGCGTCTTGCCGGTGCCGATCGGGCCCGCGATAACCACGTCTTCGGCGTTGGCGATGAACTGCCCACTGGCCAGTTCCAGGAGCTTCGGCCGCGACACCCCCTGCAGGGCCTCCCACTCAAGCTGTTCCAGCGTCTTCAGGTCCGGGAACCCGGCTTGCTTGAGATGCCGACGCGCGGCGTTCTCCTGGCGGCATCGGAGTTCAGCCTCCAGGAGTTCGCGCAGGTATTCCTCGTACGGCCAGCCCCCGTCACGTGCCCGGCGGGCCACGGCGGCATAATCGCGGGCAATTGTAGGCGTGCGCAACTGCCGGGCATGCCCTTGAATAACAGCTTGCAGGACGGCATCGCTCATGACGCACCTCCTGCGGCTCGCAACAGGTCGTCGTAGTCAGCCGCGCAACCGGCTTCGATCTGTACGGCGCGCAAAGCCTGTGGCACAAGGGCGTCCGTGAGCACCGGACGCGCGGGCAGTTGTCGCATGAGTGCGAGCAGGTTCCCGGAACCCGCCGCGGTAAAAGCGCCGGCGGCCAAGGCTTCGTTGAGCGCCGTGGTGATGGCGCTTTCGCCATGGTCCGCGATCGCGCCCAGCACGTCGGCCAGGATGCGGCCAGCTTGTCGGCCACCGTGCGTCTGCTCCAGCAAGGTCCATAGTTGCCGATAGGGTTCGCCGAGTTCGGCCACCAACTCCGGCGCTACTTGCCGGACGGCTTGGGGCTTACGGGCAAGCTGCTTGACGTAGTCGCGGTATTCAATGTGCTTGCCACCGGGGAACTGGCGGGGGCGCAGCGTCGCTTCGCCGCGGCAACAGAACCGAATGTCGCGGGCACCAATCCACGCCTCGGCATCCAAGCGCGCCCAGCCTTCGGGCAGCGAGTAGACGGCACCTTCGACCTTGCCTGTCGCGCTCTGCCCGATCGACACAGGCGCCAGACAGCGCGGTTCGAACGCGACCGCGGGCAGCGGCAGAAAGAGCGCACGCTCTTCCTCAAACAAGGCGCTCAAGGGCCGACCATCGGCGTGCCGCTGTTGCCACCACTGTTGCTCGACATCGCGCTGAACGGAGGCGGAGATCGTCTCCAGATCGGACCCCGCCAAGATGGGCGTCATGTGCTGCAACCGGATCGTCTTGCCGCGCCCTTCCACGCCGCCCTTGTCGTGCCCTTCCCCGGGACGGGCGAAACACGGCTCGAACAGGTAGTGGCTGACCAGCGCCTTGAACCGATCGGTCAGTTCGCGCTCCTTCAGGCCGACGATGCGCTTGACCGCGGCCGACAGGTTATCGTAGACCAAACGCCGGGCCACCCCGCCAAAATGCGCGAATGCCCGTACGTGCCCGTCCAAGAAGCACGGCCGATCACAGCGATCATAGAGGTGCACGAAATCGCGGCGCGAGTACATCAGCCGCATCAGAAACTTCCACACCTTGCGGCGCAGCCCGCCTTCGTCGACCATGACCTCGAAGAAGTCGATCTGCGCTTCATCGCCCGGTCGGTGGACCAGCGGGATGTACACCTCCGCCGTCTTGCGCCGTAGCTCCGCCAGATATAGCCGCACGGTCCGCTCGCCAACGGAAAACCCCTCTGCGAGCAACTCGCGGTGCAGCCGTGGAGAGGTCAGGCGGTGCTTCCCGACCAGCCGCGGACGCCATTCCTCCAGCAAGGCTTCAATCCGTGGACCAACCACTCTCGTCACGGGCTGCGGGCGCACCCCTGACTCCTCCCGCAGCGGCTCGGACTCCCGAAGATACTTCCTGACCGTGCGACGGTTCAGTCCCATATCCCGGGCAATCTGCCGAACGCTTTGACCCTCTGCGACGTGCTTGTGCCGAACAACATGTACCTGTTCCATCCTGAGCATGCTCCTTTCCTTCCCGACGCTTCATTGCGTCGAGCGGAATCATGCCTCAGGGTGGTGCACTTTCTGACTGCCGACTGGTGCACTTTCCGACTGCCGGGTCCACGACACGTAGACCAGTTCGTTAGCGACTTCTTGAACCACCATATGCCGCGGGAGTATTTAGTCTATCTGGCGCACAGCGATGTGGAGCGAATCCCAAGCGAGTTTGACCTTGTGCTCAGCACCGTCCGGGAGGGGGATGGTGCTGTGATAGTCGCCGGCTCAACACCGCACGTCGCGGAACTCAACGGAATCGTATGCCGGAACGACAAAGGAAAAGCCGTCATAGCCTCGCCCCTGTGGCGTAGGTTCCTGACATGGAAGTACACGGAGCGCTGCGTTGCGGATATCTATGCGTTGCAGGGCAGATGGGATGAAGCTTGGCAGATGTACGAGCGACTCCCTA
>CAYOBW010000514.1:0-3198 GCA_964402115.1 uncultured Victivallales bacterium | reverse complement strand
CCGTCAGCTTCAGCGTGCCCACCGGCAACTTCGGCGACATCCTCGCGGGTTGGCTGGCGGTGCAGATGGGTCTGCCCTGCGCGCGGCTGATCCTGGCTACCAACGAGAACGATATCCTCGCGCGATTCTTCACGCGCGACGATTACAGCCCCGGCCCGGTGCACGCGACCGTCAGCCCCTACATGGATATCCAGGTCGCCAGCAATTTCGAGCGCTACCTTTACCACCGGCTGGGGCAGGACCCGGTGCGCTTGCGCGGCTGCCTGGAGCGGTTGCGCCAAACCGGGCGGCTGGATCTGGGCGGCACGGCGCCGCCGGAAACCCTTATCGCCGCCGGCAGCAGCGATACGGCGCGCACGCTGGCCACCATCGGACGCATCCATGCGGAACACGGCTGCCTGCTCGACCCGCACACCGCGGTGGGCGTGGACGTGGGTCTCCGGTTGCGGCTGCCGGGCGTGCCCCTCATCTGTCTGGCCACGGCGCACCCCGCCAAGTTCCCGGAGGCCATCCGGCAGGCCACGGGGCGCGACCTGGCGCGACACCCGGCGATCGAGGCGCTGGCGGGGTTGCCCACGCGTTGCACGGATATGCCGGCTTCGGTGGACGCCGTGCGCAGCTTCGTGTCGGCGCACGCCCTGCCCGCGGGCGCGGGGGGGCCATGAACCGCTCCGCGACAGCGCACCGGTGCCGGGCCTGCGGCGCCTGCTGCCGGATCGAGGGCGATGTTCGCCTGGCCGACGACGAGCCGGCGGGCATCGCCTCCTACCTGGGGCTGAGCGTGGAGGATTTCACCGCGGCCTGGACGCGCCTGACGCCGGAGCGGCGCGGGCTGATGCTGACGGAACAGCCGGACGGCGCCTGCGTGTTCCTGGACGCGGAGAACGCCTGCCGCATACACGCGGTCAAACCGCGGCAATGCCGCGACTTCCCCGAGCAGTGGCGTTATCCGAACCTGGAAGCCATCTGCCCCGGGGCGAAAGCAGAGGAACATGAAAGCTGAAGAACGCAAAGAACGCATCCTGGCGCTGCTCGAGGAGCACCAGGCGGAGCCGCTGACGGCGGCCGAGTTGGGCGGCAAGCTGGGACTGCGCGGCAAGAATCTCAAGCAGCTGCAGAAGTGGCTGCACGAGCTCGTGCTCGAAGGCGCCATCGTGCGCATCCGCCAGAACCGCTTCGGGCTGGGCGAGCCGGCGGACCTGGTCACCGGGCGCCTGCGCGTCATGCGCGGCGGCAACGGCTTTGTCACCAGCCGGCAGGGCGCCAAGGGCGTGTTCGTGCCGGAATCCGCCATGAGCACCGCGCTGCCGGGCGATACCGTCATGGTCCGGCTCGTGACCGCCGCCGATACCGGCCGCAGCGAGGGCCAGGTCGTGCGCATCGTGGAGCGTGGTCGCCGCGACATCGTGGGTACGCTCAAGACCACGGGCCGCTTCTACTACGTGGCGCCGCTCAACCCGGTCTATCGCCAGGACATCTATGTGCCCGATCCCGGCGGCGCCAAGCTCGGGGACCGCGTGGTCGTGCGGTTTGCCGACTGGGTGGACCGCCACGTGAACCCCGAGGGCGAGATCGTGGACGTGATCGGCCCGTCCGAGAACCCGTCCCTCGACACGCTGGCGATCATGAAGCACTACGGGTTCGAGGAGGAGTTCCCCGCCCGCGTGCTGCGCGACGCCGAAACCGTCGCCGCGCGCCTGGACCGGCCCGGGCGGCGGCTCGACTTGCGCGAGCGCTTCATCATGACGATCGACCCGGTGCGCGCCCGCGATTTCGACGACGCCCTGTCGCTCGAAACCGACGCCGATGGCAATCGCGTGCTGGGCGTGCACATCGCGGACGTCAGCCACTTCGTGACGCCCGGCTCGGCGATCGACCGCGAAGCCTCCCGGCGTGGCACCAGCGTCTACTTCCCGGACCGCGTCGTGCCGATGCTGCCCGAGCAGTTGTCCAACGGCGTGTGCAGCCTCGTGCCCAACCAGGATCGCCTCACGTTCTCCGTCTTCCTGACCGTGGACGCGTCGGGCACCGTGATCAAGCGCAGTGCCGCCAAGTCGGTCATCCACTCCTCCCTCCGGCTGACCTACGAGCAGGCCATGGCGCTGATGCAGGGGGAGCAGCCTGACCTGGCGGCTTTCGACGCCGTGGCGCAGGGCCGGCTGCCCCAGGCCACCGCGCTGCTGCGGCAGCTCGATCGCCTGGCCCAGCAGTTCCGCAAGGCCCGTTTCGCCCGGCATGCGCTGGACCTCGACGTGCCGGAGGTGGAGATCGTCATGGACGCGACCGGGATGATGACCGGCATCCGGCGCACGGTCAACGATGCCTCCCACCAGCTCGTCGAGGAGTGCATGGTGGCCGCAAACGAGGCCATTGCCACCGAATTGTCGAACCGGGGCTGGAAGTACCTCGCGCGCCTGCACGAGCCGCCGGCCCCCGAGAAGATCGAGGAGCTTACCGTCGAACTGCTGCGCATGGGGTACAAGCCCGGCAACCTGAAGCAGGCCCGGCACCTGGCCGCGTTTCTCCGGGCCGTGGCGGCCGACCCTCTCGGGCACCACGCCCGTGTCGCCGTGCTGCGCAGCCTGAAGCGGGCGGTCTACTCGGCCGAGGCTTCCGGCCATTTCGGGCTCGCGAAGGCCTTCTACGCGCACTTCACGTCGCCGATCCGCCGCTACCCCGACCTGGTCGCGCACCGGCTGCTGGCCCAGATGCTGGCCGGTGAGACCACGCCGCTGTATCCGAAGAACGAGCTCGACACGCTGGCACTGTGGTGCTCCGAAACCGAGCAGCAGGCCGAAGAGGCCGAGCGCGACGTCGAAGAGATCAAGAAGTACCGCTTCCTGGAACAGCAGCTCAAGCAGCGCGTGCCGCCGGTATACGAGGCCGTGGTCACCAATGTCGCGAATTTCGGCATGTTCGTGGAAGCCCTCGACCTCATGCTGCAGGGGCTGGTCAAGGTCTCGACCCTCTCCGACCGCTTCGTGCGGTTCAACCGGGAAACCCGCACGCTGCACGACGGGAATCGCGTGTTCAAGCAGGGGCAGCGCGTGCAAGTCAAGCCCGTCAGCGTCGACTTCGACAACCGGCGCGTGGATTTCGTGCTGGTCCAATAGTCCCTTACGGCACAACAACGACAACAAAAACGAGTTGTTTTCACCCTCGCCCTCTGGGAGAGGGCCGGGGTGAGGGTTGTGGGCG
>CAYOBW010000513.1:0-3208 GCA_964402115.1 uncultured Victivallales bacterium | reverse complement strand
AGCCCACGCTGCTGGCGGACGCGGGCGAGCTGCTGCGGGGCGCGCTGCAGGCGCCTGCGGACGGCCCCTTCGCCGTCATGGTGACCGGCGGGACGACGCCGCTCGAACTTTATCGCCGGCTGGCCGCGCGGCCGTTTCCCGTGCACCCCCGTGCGCATGTCGCGGTGAGCGACGAGCGCGTTGTGCCGCTCGCGGCGCCGGAGAGCAACTACGGCCACCTGCGCCGCCTGCTCGACGCGCTGGCGCTGCCGGAGGCGTGTCGGCTTTACGTGCACCCGGACGCGGGGCTGGAGGCGGCCGCGGCGCGCTACGACGCGGAGCTCGCTGCCTTTCGCGCGGCGGGGGGGCGGGTCACGCTGGCGCTGCTCGGCCTTGGCGCCGACGGGCACGTCGCCTCGCTCTTCCGTGCCGCCGATGTGGCGGCCGGCGCGGGGCGCTGCGCTATTCCGGTGCAGCGCCCCGCCCCGCCTGCCCGCGTTTCGGTCACAGCCGACCTGCTGCGGCAGGCGGAGCGCGTGGTCTTCCTCGTGCAGGGCGCCGCCAAGCGCGAGGCCGTCGAGCGCCTGCTGTACGCCCCCGCCACCATCCCCGCCGGCCTCGTCTTCGCCTCCCACCCCGCCGTCGAGGTGTGGTGGAGTGTGTGACGGCGGCGGCCCAGGGCTTCGCGCTCTGCTCCGACCTCACCGGTGGGTCAACCCGATCCACGGTTCCGGTCCCGCCAAGGAGTTCGACTGAGATGGTTGGCTCGTAAGGCACAGCCGTCATTCACTGTGACCTTGATCAGTAGCCGCGCCGGATTCCCGGTGTAGAACGCCACTTCGCCGTCGGCATGGGATGTGTCTATTGAAGCTGGACCGTTGGCACGCCCCGGACCCGACGGCGGCGCATCCGGCCAGACCACGCCGCGCCGCAACAGCAGGACCTCGCGCACCGCGGCATGCGGCTGCGTGTCATCGCCGGCAGGCGCGCAGTACAAGATGGCGCTTGCCCTCGCGATATTCTCCGCAAGCGAGGCATTCGCGAATGCGGTCGACGGTGTGGAGAGGATCTGCTCGCCATGGTGGCTTCAAACGATTCCGCGCCGGGGGTAGCGCGGGCCTCTCCGAGGCCCAGCGCCGCCGGCGCTCAGTGCGCAGTCCGGCGTTATCCACGCACCCGCCCGCGGCCTCGGAGAGGCCGGGGCTACGGGGTGAGGTCGGCCCGTCAGTAGGCCACGCTTCGGCGGGTGCCGTCGGTCAGTTCCACCTCCAGCGTGTGATCGCGCACGGTGGCTTTTTGCACGGTGCATGCGGCGGCGCCGCGCGTGGGCTGGAGGATGTACAGCAGCGTCACGGTCCCGCCGGCGGGCTCCTTGCGGTAGATGGCGGTGGGGATGGGACGGATGCCGCCGTAGCCCTTCGAGCCGTCCGGCAGCCACCCCTGCACAACCGGCGTGCGCTGGCCCTTGACGATGGCGACGCTGTCCGCTCCGAACGCCCGGATGGCCAGGTTTGGCCCGCTCGCGTGGAGCGTGGTCACGGTGAGGTTGGTCGCGGCGGCGTCGGGCGCGTCGAGGTGGAACAGCGCCTCGTAGCGATGGGGCTTGCCGTCGAGCGCCTCAAGCCGGTCCTCGACGCAGAAGATGTCGGGCTTGAGGAACCACGCGCGGCGTGTGTGGCGTGCGAGGGGGAGCGCTTGCGGCCCCCAGCCCTCGTCATACGCCGCCTCGGCGACCTCGCAGGCAGCGTTCGTATGCCAGGCTAGGGCGCCCGGCGTTTTCACGACCCACGACTCGCGCGGGGCGCGGCGGCGGTTCTGGTCCAGTCCGTCCACGAGCACGACGTTGTGCGCGCGGCTGGAAAGCACGTAGCGGCGCCAGTCGCTGGCGTCGTAGGTGTAGACCCCGCCTTCCGTGAGCAACGGCCGGCCGAAGGCGGTGAGCAGCACGCTCAGCTTGTCCTCGTGCTGGTGGCCGAGGCCGTACGGGCCGGCGTCCAGGCAGAGCCAGAGCGCCTCGCGCGTCCAGGCGCTGCGCATGATGACCTGGCCGGCATAGGGGAAGACGTGCGACAGCCCTGCCGGCGGCGTGCCGGCGCGGCCGTCGGTGGCGACCCACTGGAAGTCCGCGCGCGCCGGGAACAGCCCCGCGCCCTCGCTCAGGCTGCGCCGGACATCGTTGGCGCCGGAGTCGTTGAGCGGCGGCGTGCAGCGCGTCGGCTGCATGGAGCGCAGGAAGTAGTCGAACATCCGCTCCAACTGCGCCTGGTAGGCGGGGGGCACGGCAAAGCCCGTGTCCGCGGCGATTCGGATCGGCCCCCAAAAGTTCTGCAGGCTCACGCCGTGGTAGCCGGGGGCGAGCTCGACCTGCGCGCCGTCGGGGTAGACCTGGATGTCCAGCTCGCGGGTGAGCCGGTCGAGCGCCGCGGCGCGCCAGGCGGCCGCCTCGCGGCACTCCGGAAACAGGGCGCCAATGTGGTAGAGGCCGTTCGACTCCATCGTCAGCCAGTTGCCGCCGGTGTGGAATTTCAGCAGGTACTGCGCGTGTTCGATCCAGCTCGCGAGCCACAGGAGCAGCGTCTCGTCGTCGAACGCCCTGGAGGCGAGGATGCGCGGCCAGATCTCCGGCCAGACCGTGCCCGTGCGGATGCCGGCCTCGATCGTGCGCCAGCGCGAGCCGGCGACGTTGGCGGCGGCCTGCAGCGGCACGGGGCAGTCGCGCACCCAGCTCCGCAGTTGCGCGGCGAGGGCGGCGGCATGCGCCTCGTCGCCCGTGGCATAGAACGCGCGGGCCAGCTCCTGCCAGCCCGTGTGCCGGCTGAGCTGCCAGGTCCACTCCTTGTTCGCCGGCCAGGGCGCGTTCGGCTGCGTGGTCGGGTTGAACGCCCAG
Source organism: uncultured Victivallales bacterium (assembly GCA_964402115.1). GTDB lineage: Bacteria > Verrucomicrobiota > Kiritimatiellia > UBA8416 > CAYOBW01 > CAYOBW01. The sequence continues at coordinate 342 of CAYOBW010000513.1, read as the reverse complement.
TCGATCCGCGCGCCGAACTGCCAGGGGATGCCGATGGATTCCACGCGGTTGCTCGCGATGGACCGGGCGCGCGCCACCTTGTAGCGCGGATCGCGGCCCGTGGCGGCGGGGTCGAGCGGCCAGCGTGGCCGGCTGCGCGTCCGCAGGTAACGCGCCAGCGCGGCGGAGGCGGCGGCTTCCTCGCCGCGGGCGACGGCGTTGCTCACCGCCGCCAGCTCGGGGCGCGCCAGGTCGAGCGCGGCGAAAAGCTGCGCGCGCGACAGGCGCGGACCGACTTCCGGCGCCGCGGCCGCAGCCGCAGCCGGCGCCGCAACCGGCTCCGCGGCCGGTGCGACGGCCGCG
>CAYOBW010000512.1:0-3237 GCA_964402115.1 uncultured Victivallales bacterium | reverse complement strand
GGCCCCCGGCCAGCCTTCAAACCGGGGGCCGCGCGGTCAGCAGGTTCCGGAACGTTTCCCGCATGGCATCCAGGCGGTAGGGTTTCTGCAGGAAGACCAGCGCCTCGGAGGTGGGGATGAGGTCCACTTCCTGCTGCTTGTTGTAGCCGCTCGTGAAAACCAGGGGCACGCGGATGTTCTTGCGCCGCAGTTCGCGGAACACCTCGACGCCGCTGAACACGGGCATGGTCATGTCCAGCAGCACGGCCGCCAGCTCGGCGTGGCGTTCGTAGATGACAGTCAGCGCGTCCTGGCCGTTGGCCGCGGTGAGAACCTGAAAACCGAGCTTTTGCAGCATGCTCTCCGCGATCCCGCGCACGATCTCCTCGTCGTCCACGACCAGCACGGTGCCGCTGCCCATCCATGCCGCGGGCGTTTCGAGCGCGGTGTCCGCGGCGAGCACCGTCTTGTTGCTGACGGGCAGGAACACCGAGAAGGTGGTGCCGCTGTTGAGCGCGGTGATAACCTCAATGGCGCCGTTGTGGCCGCGGATGATGCCCATAACCGCCGCCAGCCCGAGGCCCCGCCCGGTGAACTTCGTGCTGAAGAACGGGTCGAAGATCTGCGCCCGCGTCAGTTCGTCCATCCCGCAGCCGGTGTCGGTCACCGACAGGCAGTTGTAAGGACCGGCGGGCAGGTGCTCACCCAGGTAGGTGTGCCGCAGGGCTTCACGGTCGAGCTGGCGCACGGCCGTGGAGATGCGGATCTCGCCGGGGCGGTCCTGAAGGGCATCGGAGGCGTTGACGATCAGGTTCATGACGACCTGCCGGATCTGGGTGGTGTCGCATTCGATGGCGGGCAGGTCGGGCGCCAGTTCATAGCTCAGTCGGGCCTTCTTCGAGATGGAAACCTCCAGCAGGTGAATCATTTCCCGAACCACATTCGAGAGGTCCACCACCTCAACCACGAACCGGCCCTGTCCCGAGTAGGCCAGCAACTGATTGCAGAGCTCGGCCGCCCGCTTGGAGGCCGCGACAACCTCCGTGAGGTAGTTGTGCAGGGAGGTTCCGGGGCTCAGTTCGGCGAGGGCCAGGTCGGAGTAGCCCAGGATGCCGGCCAGCAGGTTGTTGAAATCGTGCGCGATGCCGCCGCCCAGCAGGCCGAGGCTCTCGAGCTTCTGCGCCTGCAGCATCTGCATTTCCAGGCGGCGCCGCTCCTCCTCCGTGCGCCGGCGCTCGGTGATGTCCACGGCGATGCAGCCGAGCAGGGGATGCTCGTCATGCGGAATGGGGAACTTGAACGTATCGAACACCCGCAGCTCCCCGGCGCGGGGCAGTTCGTCGATGCGATGCAGCGTCTCGCCTGCCCGCAGCACGAGGCGGTCTTCCGCGTCGTGCTGCGCCACCAGCGCCGGCGGCAGCAGCGCGGCGTTGGTCTTGCCCTGCGACGTGGCTGCCGGCCAGCCCAGGCCGGCCTCGCAGGCCGCATTCAGGTAGATGAGGCGACCGGCGTCATCCTTGATGAACACGCAGGCCGGCAGGTGGCGCATGAAGAGCGCGAACCGCTCCTCGCTCTCGCGCAGGGCGGTCTCCGCCTTGCGGCGGTCCGTGATGTCGCGGATGAGGATAACCACGCCCTGCTGGTGCCTGATGCTGCCCGTGATGATCTCCAGCGGGAAGGTGCTGCCATCCTTGCGCCGGCCCGTGGCGCAGCCGACATGGAAGCCGACGCGTTCCAGGTACTTGAAAAGCTCGTGCTTCTCGCCGGTGATCCGCCGGTCGAAGTACAGGAGGTCCGTCTGACGCCCCACCAGCTCGCGGGGTTCGTAGCCGAACATCTGCTTCACCGCGTCGTTGCACATCACGATCTCACGGTCCGGGTTGATGACCATCAGCGCGTCCGGGCTGATGCCGGAAACCACCCGCTCGAGTTCCCGCTTCTGGTAGATGGCCTGATGCCAGCGCTGGTACGCCGTCCACAGCAGCGCCAGCAGCCAGAAGAAGAGCACATTCTCGAATATCTCGGCCAGGGGCAGGCTCGAATGCGTATCCAGGAACTGCCGGAGGGGCGTTGAGAGCTGCGTCGTCAGCCGGTAGGCCGAGAGGGCGAGCAGGATCCAAGTCGCCAGCCACAGGTGGGTGGTCTCGCGCAAAGGTAAGCCGGGTTTAACCATCCCATCCTCACTTCCTGCCGTTCGCGACCGCATGACGGCGCCCCTGGCATCGCCATGCCTGTCCGTAACCTTAGCCAGAGATCCGGCGCGCTGTCAACACGCGCGCCACACGACGCAGCGCTTCGCACGAGGGCCGAAGACCGCCTGGGGTAAGCCCGGAAAAGCTAGCACGCCCCCACGACGATGTCCACGCCGCTGCGTGCAAAAGCGGCCGCGCGGAGCCGTCTCGCCCATTTCGACCTTGCCAAGGGCCGCGCCAAAAAGCTAATTAGTGCCCCTCCATGCGCCGGATCGGGTGCGGGGCACGCGCCGGACGGCACGGAGAGGAGACGCAGGACGATGCAGAAGACGTACAACATTGCGGTTATTGGCGGCGACGGCACGGGTCCCGAAGTGGCGCGCGAAGGTATCAAGGTCATGCAGACGGCGGCGGCCAAGTTCGGGTTCGGCCTGAACCTGGTGGATTTCGACTTCGGCGGCGCCCGCTACCTGCGGACCGGCGAAACCCTGCCGGACAGCGCCACCGAGGAGATGCGGAAGTTCGACGCCATTTACCTGGGCGCGATCGGGCATCCCGACGTGAAGCCGGGCATCCTCGAGGTGGGCATCCTGCTCAAGATGCGTTTCGCCCTGGACCAGTACATCAACCTGCGCCCCGTGAAACTGTATCCGGGCGTCGAGTGCCCGCTCAAGGACAAGGGGCCGGAGCACGTGGATTTCGTCGTCGTGCGCGAGAACACGGGCGGCATCTACACGGGCATTGGCGGCGCCGTGCAGAAGGGTACGCCCCTCGAGGTGGCCACCCAGGTGATGCTCTACTCCCGGCCTGTCGTCGAGCGCTGCGTGCAGTACGCGTACGAGTACACGCGGCGGCGCAACAAGCGCAAGCGCCTGACGCTTGTGCACAAGTGCAACGTGCTGACGCACTGCGGCGATTTGTGGGTGCGCGTGCACAAGGAGATGGGCGACGCCCACTACCCCGATGTGCAGCAGGACTACAACCACGTGGATGCGGCGACGATGTGGTTCGTCAAGCAGCCGGAGTGGTACGACGTCATCGTGACGGAGAACCTCTTCGGCGACAT
>CAYOBW010000511.1:0-3249 GCA_964402115.1 uncultured Victivallales bacterium | reverse complement strand
TTCAGCCCTTCTGTCTTGACATCTGGGAGAGCGCCTTAAGATGTCAACATCATGGGCCACGCCAAGCTTCAAGCACAGCTGCGAGAGAGTGAGGAACGCAACGCGGAGTTGCGCCGCCAACTCACGGCGCAGTGTGCCGAGCAGCAATCGCTGCGTGCCGCGCAGGAGGCGTTGCAGGTCGCTTATGAGACCTTACGCGCCGAGCAGGACGGGCAGCGTGACCGCCTCCCGACGTGGTCCAGTGCTTCGGCGCCGGAGCTGAGTTCGCCGAGCGCGGCCGCCAGCGAACTTGCCGCGGCGCGACAGGACTATGCCGCTCTCGTGGAAGCCGCCCAAGGCGTCACGCAGGAACGCGATGCCTTGCGGGAGCGGGTCGCAGAACTGGAGGCGGCCAACAAGCGACTGGTGGACATGGTCTGGGGCCGGCGCAGTGAGCGTCGCCCGGATTCACCCGGTCAATTGTGTTTGGAATTCTCCGCCGAACCGCCCGCGTCTCCCAGTCTCGAACAACAGGCCGTGATCACCGCTCAGACGCTGGCCGATGAGGCATTCGACCAGGAACTGTTGCGCCGTCTGGAGGAACGTCGGAAAGCTCGGCGCGCGAAACGTGCCCGTAGCGAATCGTTTCCGGCACACCTGCCTCGGCAGGTGCGGATCATCGACCTGGCGGAGGAAGAAAAGGCAGGCCTCAAGCTGTTGGGAATCAAGGTCACGGAGCGGTTGCGGTTTGAGAAGCCGACGGTGTATGTCGAGGAGATCCGGCGGTACGAATACGTGACCGCGGGGCAACCGGCAGAAGGCGTCAAATCGGCTCCTGCACCGTTGGCCATCGTGGAGGGTTGCAAGTATGACTTCAGCGTGATAGCCGCCATGGTGTCCATGAAACTGGCGTTTCACATCCCGACCTATCGGCAGCAAGACTGGTTCGCCCAAAGCGGCTGGTTTCCGAGTCGCTCCACGGTGAATGACCTATTCAACTACAGCGTGGACACCATCGGCCCCTTATACGATCAGATGTGGCGATTGCTGCTGGCCCAACCGATTCTGCTGGGCGATGACACGCGTCTGCGGGTCCTGGTCCGCAACGCGATGAGCGCGGAAGAATTGGCGCAGCTTGATCAGCGGGGCGGCCAATCTCCGGTGTCGGACACGGGTCCGCCGACGAACACCGGCCCGCCGGGTTCGGCCACCAGTTTCGCCTGGCTGTATACGGGCCTGAATGGCCTGGCGCCGTATAACATCTTTCATTGGTCACTGACGCACCAGAATGCGGTGATCGACACGCACCTGGCAACGTTTCGGGGCATCTTCGTGGGCGATGCTTGCGGCGCCAATGCGCGCTTACAGCCGCGTTCCGGGGGCCGGATCGAACATGCCAGTTGCAACGCCCACGCGCGGCGTGAATTCGTCGCGGCGGAGTCAAGCGAGCCAGTGTTGGCCTCGCAGGCGCTCTCCTTGTACCGTCAGTTGTACGCGGTCGAAGAGCGGGGCAAGACGTTGTCTCCGGAGGAGCGGTATGCTCTGCGTCAGCGGGATGCCGTGCCGATCTGGCAGCGGATGCGGAACTGGCTGGACAGTGCGGTCGTGCAAAAGCTGCTGCCCAAAAGTGCGCTAAGCCAGGCGGCAGGGTACTTGCGGAACCAGTGGTCGGCGCTGCAGGTGTACCTGCGCGATGGCCGGCTGCCGATCGACAACGACCAGTCGGAACAGACGATTCGACCGCTGACGGTGGGCCGCAGCAACTGGTTGTTTTTGGGCCATCCGCGAGCAGCCGCGGGGAGGCTCAAACTGTACAGCATCGTCAGCAGCGCCCATCGTCATCAGTTGATGATTCACGACTACTTGGAGGACGTGCTCCAACGGTTGGCCGATGCGCAACAGAACCATCCTGCCGACCTCGCACTGGGAGCACCCTACTTGTTGGATCTTCTCCCGGATCGTTGGGCGTTGACGCATTCCCAGTCCGTGCGTCAGGAACGCCGCGACGAAAACGCCGGCGTCGCGGATGCGAAACTGGCACGCCGGGCGCAAGAGCGAATCGCAGCCCGCGCGGCCGAATCTCGCGCGGCCTCGTAAACTCTTGCTGTCGTGCGCATCGTGCTCTTTCGGATCGGTTTCTTCTGCGATACCATCGACAGCATGACGCACCAGGACGAACAACAAAAACTGCAACGTCTGCAAGCCGAGCGCGACCGACTGGTGGCCGAGCTGTTAGCCGCGCAGCAGGATCTGGCACGGCAGCAGCGAGCCGCCGTGTTGCTGAAACGCATATCGCCAGAGGCTGCGCAGCGCATCGGGCGATCCCTGTTCGAGCAGATGATCGCGGCCGAGGGCGACCGCGCTGCCGAAGAAGCAACTCGCGAGTTCCCCGAGTACCTCCAGGAAGTGACACACCGCAGGCAACGCGACAAACCGGCATGACCTGCGCCGCAGCGCCGCTTCGGTCCGCCACTCCAGACTATTGCTTCCTTGGGAACCACGTCCGACATCGGGCTAAATCACCCGCGCCACCACGCTTCCGCCCTCTGGCCGGATCGCCTCCGCGACACATCTCGCTCCCGGTCTCGGCACACGGGAACTCTCACAGCCACCGTCTCGCCTGAGCAACCGCCGGACCGGCAAACCGTAGTCCGAGATTGGTTCCTGATCCACAGGCTTCAACGCAACGACTGGGGCCCGCCGAGCCTCCCCCTGCGCAGGACAGCCCTCACGGATTCGGAATTGACTTACCGACCGAGACTCGCGCCCGCCTTCGATTTCCGGCCCCGCGCCGCCGTGTCGAGCTCGGACGCTTACGGGTGTACCGTCGAATTAGCAAGCACGCGCAGGAAGAGGCGGTCGATGAGTGAAACGCGTGATGAGTTCCCGAAAACTGTTGTTGAAGCGTTGAGCAAGCGTGCCGCGTTCATCTGCTCGAATCCGGACTGCCGCGCTCTTACGATTGCCCCTTCGGAGGCTGATGCGACGAAATGGATCTATATCGGCAAAGCAGCCCATATCTGCGCGGCTGCCGAACGTGGCCCAAGGTACAAGGGTGAGATGACTCCGGAAGAACGGGCGTCGGCATCGAACGGTCTATTTCTTTGCAGCAGTTGCGCCGACATGATCGACAAGAACAACGGGTTCGATTTTCCTGAACCTGTTCTCCGGCGATGGAAGGAGGAGCACGAGAAATGGGCGGCGGCGAACCTCAATAAACGGCAGTTCGGCGTCGGTCTTTCCGATGACGCCTTCGATGCCGGCCATCGA
>CAYOBW010000510.1:0-3255 GCA_964402115.1 uncultured Victivallales bacterium | reverse complement strand
GGCAGGCCGGCCAAGTCGCGCCCCTCCAGCAGGATCTCGCCCCCGGCGACGTAGCCGTTGGGGCGCGGGAGCAGCTGCAGGATGGAGAGCGCCGTGACCGACTTGCCGCAGCCGGATTCGCCGACGAGGGCATACGTCTCGCCGGGGTAGACGCGGAAGCTGAGGTCATCCACCGCGCGGGCGGGCGCGCCGCGGGTGCGGAACCAGGCCCGCAGGCGGCGCACGTCGAGCAGCGGTTGGGGGGTGGCAGCGGGCATGGCGGTCACTGCGTGCGCAGACGCGGGTCGAGCGCGTCGCGCAGGGCGTCTCCAAAGAGGTTGGCCGGCAGCACGAGCCCCACCATGAAGAGGAAGGCCGCCAGCAGTTTCCACCAGATCACCGGGTCCCGCGCCAGCTCGAGGCGCGCGTCGTTGATCATCACGCCCCACGAGAACGTGTCGGTGCCAACGCCGATCCCGATGTACGACAGCACGGCCTCGGCGAGCACCCGCCCGGAGAAACCGAGGACCGTGGTGATCAGCACGAGGTGCATGACGTTGGGCACGATGTGACGGGCGAGGATGCGCGCGTGCGAGACGCCGGCCGCCGTGCAGGCCTGGACGAACTCCGCCTCGCGCAGCTTGAGCGTCTCACCGCGGAGGACGCGGCAGAGGCTGGTCCAGGAGGTGATGCCCATGATCACGCAAAGCTGGGTCAGGCCCTGCCCGAAGATGATCATGAACGCCGCGATCAGCAGCACGGTGGGGATCGAGGTCAGCACGGTGTAGACGTACTGGATGAGGTCGTCCACCCAGCCGCCGAAATAGCCCGCGATGACGCCGAAGAAGATGGCGAACGGGATCGCGAGCAGCGTTGTGAACGCGCCGATCAGCAGCCCTGTGCGCACGCCTTTCAGGGCCTGGTAGAGCACATCGACGCCGACGCGGTCGGTGCCGAGCAGGTGGCGGCGGGGGTGGGCGAGGGGCGGGTGGCCGCGGACGGTGCGGCCGTCGGGGGCCAGCATGGTTTCCCGCGTGAACTGCGCGGCGGCGAGGGGCGCGCTGTAGGTCTTCTCGCGGGCCGTGCGCAGGGGGGTCAGCAGCGCGTCCAGCGCGCTGAGCCCGTCCGGGTCGCGGACGACGCGTCCGGTCGCGGGGTCGCGGCGGACCGTGCCGTCGGCCTCGCGCAGCGCCGGGTGGACGCCCACGCTGTCGAGGAGCGCGATCAGCGTGTAGCCGCAGAGCACGGCGAAGCAGGCGCGCACCAGCCGGCGCCGGAACACCTCGCGGAAGGCTTCCCGCCAGTACGCGCGGCGCGCGAGGCGCCAGCCGATCCAGCCGGCGGCGAGCACGACGCCGGCGACCAGCGCGTCCTGCGCGTACCAGTTGCTCCCGAGGGCGGCTGTGAGGGCCCTGATGCTCATTCGAGTCGCACCCGCGGGTCCGCCAGCGTGTAGCTGATGTCCACCAGCAGCAGGCCCGCCACGTACAGCAGGGAACCGAGGAACACGAGGCCCCGGATCACGGCGAAATCCTGCTTGCCGATGGCGTCAATGAGGTAGCCGCCCATGCCGGGGATGCCGAAGAACTTCTCGAGCAGCAGCGCGCCCATGATCAGGAACGGGATCTGGACGACCACGTTGGTGAGGATGGGGAGGAGGGCGTTCTTGAGTACGTGGCGGAAGAGCACGGCGCCTTCGCCCAGGCCCTTCGCGCGGGCCGTGCGCACGTAGTCCTTGTTGATCTCCTCGAGGAAGATGGTGCGGTAGTAGCGCACGCCCGACCCGAACTCCGCCACGATGCCGATCAGGATGGGCAGGACCAGGAACTTGAACCCCTGCAGCAGGCCCGGGTCGAAGCCCGAGATGGGCGCCAGCTTCAGCCGCACGGCGACGAGGTACTGGCCGCCGATGATGTAGAAGAGCGTGGAGATGGACATCAGGACGACGCAGACCACGAGCGCGCCGGCGTCCAGGTACGTGCCGCGGCAGAACGCCACCAGCATTGCGACGAAGAGGTTCAGCAGCAGGCCCAGCAGGAAGATCGGGAGCGTGAGGCAGAGCGAGTAGGGGATGCGGCGGGCCAGCTCCGCGCCGATGGAGGCGTTCTCCATATCGGAGGTGCCGAAGCGCAGCGCGAACAGGGGCACGCTCTTCTGCCAGAAGACGGTCTGGGTGAGCGCGTGCGGCAGGCCCGCGCCGCGATTCCAGAGCAGGGGCAGGTGGTAGTTGTGCTCGCGCTTCCAGCTCTCGATCTGCTCGGGCGTGGCGTGCTGCTCGCCCAGCACCGTGCGCGCCATGTCGTCGGGGGTGTTGACGAAGAAGAAGAGGCCGAAGAGCAGGAGGTTCACGCCGAGCAGGATCGGCGCCATGTACAGCGTGCGTCGCATGATATACGCCAGCATCTCAGCCTGCCCCCATTGCGTCCGGCTCCGTCCGCCGCGGTTCGCGGTCCGCGCCGCCCCGCTCGCGCCGGCGGAGCGCGCTGACGGCCGGCAGCATGCCAAGGGCCAGCAGGCTGAGCAAGCCGAGAACCGGCCCGTAGTGCGGGCGGTTCCAGGCGTGGACGCGCGCCGTGCGCCGCGCGGCGTCCACCCGCCGGTACTTGAAGGTGTTGTGGCTCATCTGGTGCGGCTTCACGTTGCGGTACCACTCGTGGTGCTGCGTGTAGGAGACGGGAAAGTACTGCCACACCGCGGGCGCGTCCGCCTGCAGGAGGCGCACGGCCTGATCGATCAGGGCCTGCCGGGCGGGACCGTTCTCCAGCGCCTCCAGCTGCGTGAAGACGGCGTCGAAGGCGGGGTTGTCGTAGTTCGTGGCGTTGGCCCCGCGGTGGCGGGCGCGGCCGTTGGGGCCGTAGAAGAGGAAGAGGAAGTTCTCGGGGTCGGGGTAGTCGGCCAGCCAGTTGCCGCGGGCGAGCTGCCAGTTGCCCTGGTCGAGCTTGGCGCGGAAGCGGCTGAGGTCGGTGGGGCGTTCGCGCAGGCGCACGCCAAGCGCCCCGAGGCTCTGCTGCATCCAGGCGAACTGCGACCGGAAGGCCGCATCGCCGCTGAACGCGTGGTCGAGGTAGAGCGTCAGCGGCGCGCCGTCGGGCGCGCGCCCGCCGGGATAGCCGGCCGCGCTCATGAGGGCGCGGGCGTGGTCGAGCGGCAGGCGGGCGGGCCCGCCGCGCGCCGGGTCCCAGCGGTCCACGCACGCGTTGACGCCCTCCGGGCCGGCGCGGTAGCCGAACACGCCGGGCGGCAGCGGGCCGGCGGCCGGCACGCCCCGGCCGTTCA
>CAYOBW010000509.1:0-3310 GCA_964402115.1 uncultured Victivallales bacterium | reverse complement strand
ATCGCCACGTTGACATCGTGGAGGTCACTGGTTCGAGTCCAGTAACGCCCACTTGCTGACAGCCGTTGTCCACATCGGACAGCGGCTGTTTTGTTGTTACGGCACAACCACTTACGGCGAATTCGTCGGGCGAGAGCGAAGCAGCAGCATTCGGCGTGCCAATAGTCGAGAATTGACAGGAAAGACTCCGGTCGTCTGCGTTCCGTCCAAGCTCCGGTACGAGCGTTGCTACAAACGGACGAACCGCAATCGCTCCTTGTCGCCGTAACCGTCTGACCCAGGTCTCCGTCAAGTGGTAGGTCGGGCAAAGCAGCAATTGCCTCCTGGATGTCGATCAACTTCGAGTCCGTACACATTCATCGTCCGGGCGATGTGGGTATGTCGCTATGAAGCGCGCGGCATCGACCGGCTCGGCGCCACGACGATCGTCATTTGCGGACCCGCCTTTGATGGGCAGGCGTCGCCGAACTGCACGCGGACGTGCAGGTAGAACGGTAGAACTGCATGACGCGGGGCGAGCTGCATGAGCCGCTACCGCTGGTACGTGCCCACCAATTCGCCTTCGGCCAGCACGTGGCCGTCCATCGTCCTCAGCAGCGTGTTCTTATCGATGCTCGGGTTGACGGTCAACTCGCAATCCAAGGCGTACAGCCGGAAATGGTAGTGGTGGACACCGTGGCCGGGCGGCGGCGCCGGTCCGCGGTATCCGATGGTCCGACCGGCGTTCCAGGAATTGCGCCCCTGCATCGCCGTCACCGGTTTGTCCAGCCGTGCTCCTGCCGGAATCCCCTGCGGCAGCTCCCGCAAGGCCGCGGGCAGCTTGTAGATCACCCAATGCACCCAAGGTTCCGCCGTGGGCGCATCGGGATCGTCGCAAATCAGTGCCAGCTCTTTCGCCCCTTCTGGAATCCCCTCCCAGCGCAAGGGCGGCGAGACATCCTGGCCGTCGCCCGTGAACGGCTTGGGAATCCGCTCGCCTTCGGCAAACGCAAAACTCGTTACGGTGATGCTCATGATTTGCCCTCCCTCCAAGAGGTGCTCGGCTCGTTAGGCCTCCGACGCCTGGAGATGACCGCGATACAGATCCACCCGGGTGCCACAATCGCAACGGATGCCTCGGCCGAACGGAAACAACGTCACATCGTAACTGCGGTATGCGACACTTACATTACGCGGCCGGATTTTCACGGCCACTCGTCGCATTGTACCATCAACCTTAGAATTGCAACAATCCAGGGGGAGGCATGACGCCCGGTAGCCCCCGTCTCGTATCAGTGGATGCCGCTGCCGGTTCCGCCTGGGAACGAGGAGCCGCATCATGTGCATCGCCGTGGGGCGTCAAGCGTTTAGTGCCGTGGTGCTTCGTAAGGTGTCGGCGAGCGCAGGATCGCCTGAGTGCGGCCGCGAATCTCGGTAGCGATTCCCTTCAAGTCGGGATTCTCCGTGAGCGCAATGCCTGCCCGCTGGCGGAGCGTCTTGACGATCATCCGACAGGACGCGACCAAACCATCCTGCGCCCCGCCGATGGATGTAAAGACGCCCATCTGCGCTGCGCATTTCTGGTAGGCGTCCGGCTCCGCATACGTCAACAGGGCTTCCCGGAACTCGTCGGCGTTCTGTTGCGCATACGCCGGGGTGTGGATTCGCTCGCGATTCTCGTCGAAGAACAAGTCCAATCGCTTGGTCACCAACAGCAGCTCATCCAGGAATTGGGCGTGACGCGGATCGAGGCGTTTTTGTTCTTCCAGGTACGCGCTCATGTCGTGGCCGAATTTCACGTACTCGTCAATCCGCTCGCGGACGTTCGTGATAAAAGCGACGGCGGCAGCCAATTGTTCTTCGATCAGCGGACGGTTCTGCAGCTGAGTGCCCTCCTTGTAGATTGCATTGATAACGTCCCGCGCATAGCAGGTGGCGACGCCCCGCGAGTTTCGCTTCTGCCCTTCGAGGTCCAGGATGTACTGGCAAGGTCCGACGCCCAGCGTCAGGCGAACCAGATCGACCACCGTCAGGCTCTCCAGGGGCGTGCGGAAGGGCGCCGCCTGGGCTCGGTCGAGGGGATAAACAATGGCCGGGCCGGCGAAGTTGACCACGGGACCGCGCTCGGCATAACGCCGCTCCCTGAGTGGCTGCAGGTATCCATGGCCATCATTGTCGATCCAGCAGGGAAAGGCAAAGCTCCCCAAGACCGGGTTCCAGCGGCTGCGGCCGGGTTTGTTCCAGTCCCGCGGGCCTAACTCCGTACCGAAGCGTTGGCCCTCGGACTCGTCCTGGCCAAACCAGCCCTGCATCGCGTACTTGCCGTCGGGATGTTGGAGCAGCATCTCCCAACTGTCGGTCAACCGGTCCACGGTGCTCCAGTCGACGCGCCACAAAGCTGAAAACGGCATGCTCCAATCGAGGGCCATCATCTTGCCGGCGTCCGCCAGAGTGATGTTGTGTTGGTGCCAGATTCCCTGGTCGGCGAGGATCCCAACCCAGATGTGCGGCTTGTTGCCGTAGGAAATGTCGGAATGAACGATCTTGCGTGTTTCCGTGCCGGCCAATCCGATCGCGACGTCGTTATCGCGGGACTCGGAGACGGTCATCAGGATCGTTTCCCCGCGGTGCAGCATGTGCAGCAGGAAGTTCTCGCTGGGCAATTCCGCTCGAGCGACGGGAATCGCCTGGGCATCGACGACGATATCGTCACCGAAAAAGTCCGGCAGGACGGCGAACCGGCAAGGGGCCTGCACGCGCAGCTGGTCCACGCCAGCGCCCGCCGTGGTCTTGATGAACGGCGCACCGGCACTCAATTCGTACGTGATCCGGCGGGGCTCGCCGCTGGGCGTCCGAAAGCCGACTTCCAGCGACACGACGGCTTGGCTGTTCTCTTGGATGGCCAACGACGTCCACTTCAGGTCCACCCTCCCAGCACAGATCGGCTGCAACCGGGCACACGCCGTCACTTCCTGGACGCGCCGAGTGTAAAGGTCGATGCCCAGGGTGTCCTTCCTCAGCACGGCGACGATCTTGTCGTTCACCAAGACCGGGCAGCCAGCGAATTGGTGCGCCGTATCGTCTTCCTCCAAGCGGGGCCAACTGCTCGGCTGCGGTTGCCAGGATTCGTCGAGCCCAGCTACCGATGCCTCGGGCGCGTCGATTAGGTACGCGGACGGCGCCGCCGTCGATGTGGGTCCAGCGGCGCAGGAAATGCCGCATGCATGCACGAGGAGGACCGCCAGCCCCAAGCACCTTAAGACGCGGTCCAGACTTACTGCTTGACGGACGGAACATCCTTTAGCCACGCGGCGAACTCCTCGTGCTCGAT
>CAYOBW010000508.1:0-3349 GCA_964402115.1 uncultured Victivallales bacterium | reverse complement strand
TTTGGGCCAACAACAGAGGCGCGAGCAACGCTGCGAATGATTGGAATCCTTTGGATTCCTTCAGATAGGCAATCCAGAAGAACCACAGCCACCTCTTCGTCGCCTTCCTCAGTGCAACCTGCTTTGTGAAGCTGATGTTCATGGCGGCGCGCGAAAAGTAGAACTTCAGGGTGACAATCGCAAGGGGAAACCGGGGTAGGACCTGCGCGAGGGCGTGATGTTGCGTAACGCCTCAGTGACGCAGTGGGGGGGAGGGCGCTAACGGCGGGGACCGCCGTCCCCACGCCTCGTCGCCTGCCCACGCGATGGAGACGGCCGTCCCCGGCCGTTACGCTCCATGTGGTCCCCTTGCGTCACTGAGAAGCTGTGAAGAAATCGCGGACGACACGGAGGTCGTCCCTCCAGGCGGCGATAACAGGCGTTTTCTCACGCATTCTGGAGGGTCGGGCTCCGTCCCGACCGTCTGGGTTCGATTTCTTCACAGCTTCTGAGGCGTTACTGTGCCGCTTCTTTTCGGCTTTCGTCCGGCGCGGGCTTTCGGCTAGACTCCCCTGCGCCTGTTCCCCTCGGGGTCCGGGTGGTCAAGAAAAGGAGAGGTCTTCATGACACGATCGCGCATGCTTGTCGCTGCCGTCGCCGCCGCCGGCCTGGCCGGGGCCACGCTCCTGTGGGCGCAAACGCGGGATTACACGCCGTCCTTCCTGCGCGCCGCCATCAGCTCCATCCGGGACCGCACGCCGGTGACGGTGACGGGGGAGTACATGTCCACGCGAAGCTTGGTCGAGGCCCGCGGCACCTACCTGCGGGGCAAGGGCTACAGCCGGTTCTTCGTGCGGGATACCGAGAATGGGGCCATTTTCGAGTCCATGTACTGTGAGCAGGATTCCAAGGCCTTCAGCGATTTGCTGGCAGCCCAGGGGCGCAAAGTCTACACCTTCTCCGGCCACAAGGAGCGGGGCGAGATGCGGGAGGACGCCGTCATCGTCACGCGGGTCGAGTGGCTGCGCGATATCACCGAGCCGCCCGCGGCGACCGCCGCTTCGCCGCTGCTCGTCGCCCCCGCCGGCGCCGGGGGCGCGCCGAAGCCCCTGCGCGTGACGATCACGAACCACTCGACCAGCAACCGGACGGTCGTGGCGAACGTCGTGCGGGGGCAGGCCTACACCGTGGACAACCTGACCGTGATCGTGGAAGACGAACCGGAACGCTGACGCAATGGCCGGAACGCGGGCCCTGCCCGTCCGGCGGAGAAGGAACATGCTCGACATCAAGCGCATTCGCGAACAGACGGAAGCCGTACGCACCGGACTGGCAGCTCGCGGCCTCGAAGCGGCTGTGGTAGACGGCGTGCTCGACCTGGACCGGCAGCGGCGCAAGCTGCTGACCGACGTCGAGCAACTCAAGAGCCAGCGCAACCGCGAATCCAAGTCCATCGGCGAGCTGCGCAAGCAGGGTCAGGACACGGCCGCCGCGCAGGCTGCCGTCCGGGAGCTGGGTGACCGCATCGCCGCCAACGACGTGGCCGTGCGGGAAGTCGACACCCGGCTGCAGGACGCGCTGCTGCGCATCCCGAACGTGCCGCACCCCTCGCTGCCCGTCGGCCTCGACGCCGCGCATAACCGCGTCGCGCGCCAGCACGGCACGCCGCGGACCTTCGACTTCGCGCCCAGGGCGCACGTCGAGCTTGGCGAGCTGCTCGGCATCGTGGACTTCGCGCGCGCCACGCGCATGTCCGGCGCGGGGTTCATCCTGCTGCTGGGGCTCGGCGCCCGCCTCCAGCGCGCGCTGATCAATTTCATGCTCGACCTGCACATCAACGAGCACGGCTACACGGAAGCCTGGCCGCCGGTCCTGGTCAACTCCGACGCCATGACGGGCACCGGGCAGCTGCCGAAGATGGCCGAGGACATGTACCGCGTGCCGGCGGATGAGCTGTGGCTGATCCCCACCGCCGAGGTGCCGGTGACGAACATCTTCATGCAGGAGATCATCGAGCGCCCGCTGCCGGTCTACCTGACCGCCTACAGCGCCTGCTTCCGGCGCGAGGCCGGCGCGGCGGGACGCGAGACGCGCGGCATGATCCGCGTGCACGAGTTCGACAAGGTCGAGATGGTCAAGTTCGTGGCCCCCGGCACGTCGTACGACGAGCTGGAGAAGCTGGTCGTGAACGCCGAGGACGTGCTGCAACGGCTGGGGCTGACGTACCGCGTGCTGGAGCTGTGCACCGGCGACATCAGCTTCGCGGCGGCGAAGTGCTACGACATCGAGCTGTGGGCGCCCGGCCAGAACGCGTGGCTGGAAGTCTCCTCCTGCAGCAACTTCGAGGATTTCCAGGCGCGGCGCGCGGGCATCCGCTACCGCAATGCCGAGGGCAAGGTGGAGTTCGTCCACACGCTGAACGGTTCGGGCGTGGCGCTGCCGCGGCTGATGATCGCGCTGCTCGAGAACGGCCAGCAGGCCGACGGGTCCGTCGTGCTGCCGGACGCGATCGTGCCCTACATGGGCGGCGTCAAGGTCATTGCCCCGCCGCGGAAGTAGCGGGGGTCGCGTGGACCTGCTCCACCACGTCAGGACGGCCATCGCGCGGCAGGGGCTGCTGCAGGCCGGTGACCGCGTCGTCGTGGCCGTCTCCGGCGGGGCCGATTCGGTCTGCCTCCTGCGTCTGCTGCACCGGCTGGCGCGGTCGCTCCGCCTCACGCTCACCGTGGCGCACCTGAATCACGGGCTGCGGGGCGCCGCGGCCGCCGCGGACGCGGCTTTCGTGCGGCGGCTGGCGGCGACGCTTGGCTTGCCCGCGGTCGTGGGCCGGCGTGACGTTGCGCAGCTGGCGGCGACGCAGGGGGTTTCGCTCGAGATGGCCGCTCGCGCCGCCCGCTACGCCTTCCTGGTGCGCGTCGCCCGCCGCCATGGCGCCGGCGTCATCGCCACGGCGCACACGGCGGATGACCAGGCCGAGACCGTGCTCCTGCGCGTGGCGCGCGGCTGTGGCCCCGGCGGGCTGGCCGGCGTGCCCGTCCGGAGCGGGCATGCCGGCGTGCACGTCGTGCGGCCCTTGCTCGACGTGCCCCGCGCCGCGATCGAAGCCTGGCTGCGCCGGCGCCGGCAGCCGTGGTGCACGGATGCCAGCAATGCCGATTCACGCTTCCTGCGCAACCGGGTCCGGCACGAGATCCTGCCGCTGCTGGCTGCGCGCCTGAATCCCGATGTGGCCGGCGCCCTCCGGCGGCTGGCCGGGCTGGCGCGGGACGAGGCGGCCGGGCTGGCCGGCCTCGCGGCGGCGGAGCTGGCGGCGGCGCGCGCCGGTGACGAGCCGGCGGCCTTGGACGCCGCGCGGCTGCGGGCCCAGCCG
>CAYOBW010000507.1:0-3356 GCA_964402115.1 uncultured Victivallales bacterium | reverse complement strand
GATTCTTGCGGAGCGCCTCGATAAATTGCGGCAGGGTCACGTGTGGCATCACGATTCGAGCCGTCACCGAAGGCGGCGTGCTTAAATTCTGGATGAAATCCAAGATGAACTCCGAGGCGCCCGTCATGACAATCGCGCCGGTGCTGAATGCCCCGCGACTGACACGCTCGGGTACGCGGGCACTGAGATGCTGGACGCGGACCTGCTCGCTGTGGGCCTCGCCTCCTTCACCCGGACCGCCGGTTGGGTTCGCCGTTTCACTCATAGCCGTTGATGTCCCTAGTACTGGATCGATGGTCACTGCGCGGCAAAGCGGCAAGTTTGACTCGCGTCAAACCCACGAGACCGCCCTGGGTTTCCACGCTCCTTGCTATTAGTGTATCAGCTTTTGCCACAGCCGACAGCTGACAGGCCGTCGATTTGGCGCCGGTCGAGTCATCAGAGATCGGTCGTAAAATCAGTAGAATGGGGGAAATCTGTGCGCCGGAATCATCTGGGGATGGGGGGTGGCATTCCGGAGCCCTGCCTGATCCACGGGGCTTTCCAGGAGCGAGATGCTGGTTTACAGTCTTGGTTACCAATCGAACCCGTGTCTGTTGCCTGGAGATTCGCCCATGACGAGCCCCGTTGAGCCGGTTATTGACCCCCTTAATTCGTTAACTCCTAATACTCCATCGGGGTCGGTCCCACAGTCTTGTTTGCGCTGCGGCCCCTTGACCGGATGTGCCGTCGCCCTGTTCGCAGCTTTGTTGACGTGGGGCATTTTGCAGGTGAGCTTCCCCGCGTTCAGTATTCCCAAAGAGTTGCGGAATCTCCCGTCCCCGCAGCCCCCCGACTTGGCGGCCAAAGCGGCACAAGCCTCCGTCGTGGCTGCGCGCTGGAACGCGACATTGCTATTCGCAATTTTCGGCCTGACCGTCGCTGGATTCTTGACTGCGACCGAGTCCATTCTGCGCAGGGCGTCGGGGTCGGCTTGGTGGCGTGGTCTATTGAGTGGGATGATCGCTGGATTGTGCGGCGCCGCGGCGGGATTGTCGGCTTCGCTGCTGCTGGAATTCCTTCATGCGATGGCAGGCATAAGTCCGCTGGCCAAGACGATGTCCTTCCAGTGCCTGGGGCTGGGACTGTTTGGCTTGGGCGTCGGCCTTGGGGTCGGAAGCACGGTCGACCGGCGGCTGCTGCTCAATGCCGCAGTCGGCGGGGCCTTAGCCGGTTTGCTCGTCGGGTTTCTGTACCCGACGGGGATGGGCTACCTGCTGCCGAATACCCAAACCGAGCACGTGGTTCCGATCGAGCGGACCAGCCAGCTGATCTGGCTGGTGGCCGTCTCGTTGCTGACCGCGATGGTCATCACGGGTTTGGGGAAGGGGGCAGGCAACAAAAAACGGGACGGGGTCTCCCCCATCCCGCAACGATGACTCGCGATGCCGGATGACTCGCGATGCCGGAAAGTGCATCCTGTGCGGCGACTATTCGGCCTTGAGTTCGAATGTGAACGCGTTTGCCCCCCCCTTGGTCACCGTAGCCGTCAACCCCGAACTCTCGGGGCTAGCGAACTTGGTGGGCAGTTCGTTCTTCTGAAGGGTCGCCATATTGCCCGAGGCGGCGGCGGCCATCCCGGTGCCGTAGGCGGCCGTTGGATCGGAGGCACTGGCGGTACTTAGTTCCGCGGAGCCCGTCACTTTGGCAACGCTCACGCGATGCTCGCCGACGAGCGCTCCGTCTCCCTCGTCGAACGTCGTCAGGGTGAACTCGCCCTGCGCATCGGTCACCCCGGAAGCGACTCGCGGAGACTTGGCGTTGTGAAACGACACCTGGGCACCCGCGAGCGGTTTCCCTTGGTAGGAGACCACCCCTGACACGGGAGCCAGATCAGGCCGGTCGGGGCCGCCGCATCCGGCTCCCAGAACGGTCAATAGCGACAACGCCATCGAGAAAAACTTCAAGGAACGCATGCTAACGACGACCTTTCATGCTTCGAGGGAAAGAACCAGGACGCACGCGATGTACTGCCCTGCGAACTAGTACTGCCCGATGGGGTTGCCGTCGCGCCGGCAGCCTAAACTCTGGTACGTGCGGTACTCGACGGCCTCGCCGAGGAAATGCACGGAACCGTCACAGAACACGAATTGGGCACCGCCGGGATGCTTCGACTTGAAACCCTGCGAGGTTTGCCAGTTTCCATCGGCATTGCAGCCATCCGTGCCGGAAAATCCCGGTAGTACGCCAGGACACGTGGGAAAATTGATCGGAGCCGTGGTCGCGGTCCAGAGGGCATTCGCGCTGTACCAACCGTTGCGGTGGTGATCGCCGCAATTCGGTGTGATCTCGCCGATGGCGATTGTCGTGCTGGTGCCGTCGGTCGCATCGGCCATTTTGGCCGACCACTGATACCGCGAGAATACTCCGGAGATTTCATTGGCGAGGGCCGTACTGCCGTGCCCTGTCGGTCCGGTTCCGAATACATTCCCGCCGCCCGCGGCGGTGTCATACAGTGTGCAGCTGCGGCCCGGCATCGTCTGATTGCCCATGCTCATCCCATAATTTGACGGCGGATTGTTGACGTTCTGGTAGGGATCACTGGGACATCGGTACGGAGGCATCTCCGGTCGCGGAGTCAGGGCGTTTAACTGCCCCTCGATGTCATTGATTTGAAGCAGGCTTTCGTACAGACTGGTTTGCTCGACGAAAGGCAGTAGCTTGACCAGCGGCGTTCCCTTGCGGTGATTGCCTCCACCCCAGAGATCACCGACGGGTGGATTCGCAGTGTCTTGGTGAGCAGACCCGCAGGGGAAGCGGCGGTATGTGTCGTGATAATTGTGCAGGGCAACGCCCAGTTGTTTCAGGTTGTTGTTGCACTGCGTGCGGCGGGCGGCCTCGCGAGCGGCCTGAATGGCCGGCAGCAGCAAAGCCACCAGGATGCCGATGATGGCGATCACCACCAATAATTCCACCAGCGTGAAACCGAGCCATCTTTTCTGTCGGAGTCGGACCATAACGGTTACTCTCGAAAAAGGTGTTGAAAAGGAATATGAAGCCCACTGCGAGGCAGGCGATATCTATCTCCGTCGGCATGTGGCGACGCTATACCGCAGAGTTAACCTACAGAGTCGTAAGTCCAATGTCAAGTTTTCGTTAAGAAATTTTGCCTACCCAAGATTTGCGGCCATCCGCCGGCTTCCGCCGGAGGTTTGCTTATGCCGACGTGCGTGAGAGCAGTTGGTCCCGCACCCATCGCAGCCAAGTATCGTCAGGCAGGCCATAGGGCCGGAATTTCTCAAACTCGCCCTGCTCTTCGTTGTAGAGAATCGCCCGATGGATCCCCAGGCGGCTGGCTTCGGGTGTGTCCATCAGGT
>CAYOBW010000506.1:0-3370 GCA_964402115.1 uncultured Victivallales bacterium | reverse complement strand
AAGAGCTCCGATCCGACGGAGATCCTGCCGGGTTACGATTACGACGTGATCTCGGCCGAGGCCCTGGACACGCGTGTGCAGGTGCAGGACGGACGGCTGGTGCTGCCCGATGGCATGAGCTACCGAGTGCTGGTGTTGCCGGATCGTCAGGTCATTTCTCTGCCCGTGCTTCGAACACTCAAGGTTCTCGTGGCAGCCGGTGCCACAATCATCGGGCCGAAGCCAACCACGGCCAGCGGCCTGCAGGACTTCCCGCAGAGCGACGTCGAGGTAGCGCAGTTGGCGGCCGAAGTCTGGGGCGATTGCGATGGTGACCAAGTGCGGGAACACTCGTTCGGCAAGGGCCGCGTGATCTGGGGCAAGACGGCTCGCGAAGTCCTGCAGGCCGACGGCGTGCCGCCAGATTGCGAGATTCGCGAGGCACCCGACGACGCGCAAATCGACTATATCCATCGGCACACCGAGGAGGCGGAAATCTACTTTGTCGCTAATCGGGCCAACCGGCCGGAGGATGTGCGCTGCGCGTTTCGCGTCACGGGCAAGGCGCCGGAACTGTGGAATGCGGTCACCGGCGAGCACGGGTTGGCAGCGGCCTACCAACAGCAGGACGGGGTCACCACCGTCCCGCTCAGCTTCGCGCCGTGCGGTTCCTGGTTCGTGGTGTTCCGCGAGTCGGCGGACAAGCACCCGGCCACCGCGTCCAGCAACTGCGTCCCCGCTGCGCCGTGTCAAGAAGTCGGCGGTCCGTGGACGGTCAAGTTCGACCCGAAGTGGGGCGGCCCGGCCGAGGTGGAGTTCGAGGATCTGGTCAGTTGGACCACGCGGACTGAGTTGGGGATCAAGTACTATTCCGGCACGGCGACCTACCACAAGACATTCGAAGTGGCAGCAGCCCGAATCGCGTCAGGCCGGCGTCTATGGCTGGATCTCGGGGACGTGCGTCAATTGGCCGAGGTACGTCTCAACGGCACGCAACTGGGAATCGTGTGGTCTCCGCCGTTCCGCGTCGACATCACGGCCGCTGTCCAGCCCGGCGCGAATCGCCTGGAGGTGGACGTCGTGAATTTCTGGCCCAATCGCATCATTGGCGATCAATCGTTGCCAGCCGAACAGCGGTTCACCAGAACCAACGTTCGCAAGCTCACCAAGGACACCCCGCTAATGGATTCGGGCCTATTGGGACCGGTGCGCCTGTTGACCGAGCCGGGGTCCCGGCGAACCGAGTAACCGAGTGCGGCACGTTTCTCTGGCAAGGTCTAAGAATCGCGGCTTTTTCGCGGGTGCCATCAAGCCCGCCCGCGAATGGATCATCAGCAGTCTGGTGCCGAACGCTCGGATGAATCGCTGAGCGAGGATCGGGGCAACATGGGAACCGTTGTTGCGAGATGGGTTCGATAAGCTGGCGGGCAGGCCTGGCTGGCACCCGGCGTTGGAGGCGATAGAATGCAGCGACATCGAGCTGCCAAGCTCTTGCCGGGGAAGTCGCGAGAACGCCTGGGAAATGGTGACCGACTCATGTTCCTCCGCGGCCCAACCGGACTTGCGATACGACGCATTCTCTTTGAACTGACGATCATGTGGGCAACCACGCGACGCAGTCACCGCGAGCCGACCGTCCGCTGGCGGTTAGCCCGCGCTGTGCTCACGCGTGTCCGGGTTGCCGGTGCGAATACGGCGGCAGAGGCCTACGAGTTCGTCGGCCGTCGCGAGAATCCGCTCCTCCGATTGGGCCTCTCGCACGGCAGCTTCCAGTCGAGCCGCGCAGGGCGTGATGGCGTTAAACCCATAGGTGCCGGCTGCGCCTTTGAGAAAGTGGGCAGAGCGGGCCAAGCCGTTCCAGTCCCGGCTCTTGGCCTGAGTTTCGAGGACCGTAATGCGGTCCGGCATTTCCCCCACGAAGAGACTGAGCAACTCGCCGAGTTCAGGATCATCGACGACGTCCAGATCCGAATAGAGCAAGGTGGGAAGCTTGGTGGCGCTGGTCTGGGGTGAGGCAGTGGGTGCCTCGTCAGGCGTTCGACCGCGGGCCACCCAGGGAACGACCGTGGCCAGCAGCCTCTGCCGGTCGATCGGCTTGGTGACGTAGCCGTTGCAGCCGGCAGCCAGGCATTTCTGGCAGTCCTCAGTCATGGCGTACGCCGTCAAGGCGACGATCGGGGCCGTGTAGCCCCGTTGACGCAACTGCCGGGTCGCCTCGAAGCCGTCCAGCACGGGCATCGACATGTCCATCAGGATCACGTCGAACGGTTGGCCCGCTTCGTGTGCGGCCCAGGCGGCCGCCACGGCCAGCTGCCCGTTCTCGACGAGCGTCACCTCGGCCCCGGCCCGCCTGAGCAGCAGCGCGAGCAATCGCTGATTGTCCAAACTGTCCTCGGCCAGCAAGATGCGGCCGTGTAGCACGACCTGACCCGCGGCCGCCGGCACCGCACAGGGTAGTGGCTGAATGGCCGCTTCCACGCCCTCTTGCAGCAGGTGAATACCGTCCAGCGGTCCCGGATCGATCGTCACGCTGAAGGTGCTGCCTTGGCCTGGTTGGGAACGCACTTCGAGGTCGCCCCCCAGGGCCTGGGCCAAATGCTTGCTGATGCACAGCCCCAAACCCGTGCCGCCGAACTTCCGCACGGCCGAACTGTCCACCTGCGTGAATGGTTGAAACAGCTGACCGATTTGCTCGGCGTTCATGCCGATGCCCGTATCCGTCACGTCGAACCGAAGACGCGGAGGACCGCCATCACTGGTGAGCCGGACGGTGAGGCGGATTTCGCCGTGGTCGGTGAACTTGATCGCATTGCCCAGTAGATTGATCAGCACCTGACGCAGACGCTGGGGGTCGGTCAGTACGGTGGCGGGCAGGGGACCGGCTAGTTCGGTTTGCAGATCCAGTTGCTTCTCGGCGGCGCGGACTCGCAGGAACGAGACCACCTCGGCCACCAGTTTGCCGGGCGAACAGCGGATCGGCTCGGTCTGCAGCTTCCCGGCTTCCACCTTCGAGAGGTCGAGGATGTCGTTGATCAGTTCCAGGAGCTGTTCACCGCTGCGTTTGATCACGGCCACATATTCTTGCGCAACGTGGCCGACATGCTCCTCCAGGAGGAGATCCGCATAGCCGAGAATGGCCGTCATGGGCGTGCGGATCTCGTGGCTCATGTTGGCCAGGAACTCGCTCTTGACGCGGGTGGCCAGTTCGGCCTGAACGGCCATGTCGTTGGCCCGGGCGGTGGCGGCTTCGAGCTGGCGGTTGGTCTCCCGGAGTTCCGCCTCCGCCTGCTTGCGCTCGGTGATGTCGGTGATGAAGCCGTGCCAGAGCGTGGAGCCGTCGGCTTCCCGCTGCGGTAGCGCGTTGCCCAACAGCCAGCGCTCCGTGCAGTCG
>CAYOBW010000505.1:0-3382 GCA_964402115.1 uncultured Victivallales bacterium | reverse complement strand
CGGCGAAGATCACGTTCGAGACGCTGCCCGATGGCGACATCGGCCTGCGCACGCCCGTCGGCGGTGGCCGCGTGGCGGAGGAGCAGAGCGTCGTCAAGCTGAGCGACAGCTCGCTCCACTGCGTCTATCGCACGATCGATGGCTGGCCGACCTGCGCCTACAGCCGCGATGGCGGCCACACGTGGACCGCGCCTGCCTACCTGACCTACGCGCCCGGCGGGCGGCGCGTGAAACATCCACGCGCGGCGAACTTCGCCTGGAATTGCGGCGACGGCAGATTCCTCTACTGGTTTCACAATCACGGCGGCCGTTTCGTCGCCGAGCTCGGCGCGAACGGCAAGGGCGGGCGCAGTCCGTACGATGACCGGAATCCCGCGTGGCTGATGGCGGGACGCGAGGTGGACACGCCGCGGGGCAGGATGATCGAGTGGTCGCAGCCGGAGATTCTGCTCTACGACGACGATCCGTACATCCGCATGAGCTATCCGGACCTCGTGGAGGACGGCGGCACGTTCTACATCACCGAAACGCAGAAGACGGTGGGACGGGTGCACGAGATTTCCGGCGCGCTGATCGACGGACTGTTCAGCCAGTTCGACAACCGCGGCATCGCCACCAACGGACTTGCATTGAGTCTGCGCCAGCCGATTCCCGCGGAGGCGAGGCTGCCGAAGCTGCCGGAACTCAACCAGCGCGACACGAACTCCGAAGACCAGCACGGGAAGGATCTGCGCGCCGGGTTCAGCCTCGACTTATGGGTGAGACTCGCCACGCCTGACGCCGGACAAGTCCTCGCCGACAGCCGCGACGCCTCGGGCAAAGGCATCCTCGTTGCGACCGCCGCGGCGGGCACGATCCGCATCGCGCTCAACGACGGCCGGCAGGAAGTCGCCTGGGAAAGCGATCGCGGGTCGATCCAGGCCGGCAAGCCCCAGCACGCGGTCATCACGGTGGACGGCGGGCCGAAGATCATCACCTTCGTCATGAACGGCGTGCTCTGCGATGGCGGGGACGAGCGCCAGTTTGGCTGGGGCCGCTACAGTCCGACGCTCCGCGCGCCCAACGGGGCGGCAACGGCGAAGCTCGCGCCAGTGGTCCAATCTCTGCGCATCTACAACCGCGCCCTGCGCACGAGTGAAGCCGTCGGCAACTTCCGCGCGGGTTGTCCTTGAACGACGTGCAGCCGGCTGGGGAGCGTCACGTCGCGCGGGCCTCTCCGAGGCCCAGCGCCCGGTGGCGTTGCGGATGCAGCCTGATCTCCGGCAGGCATCGGCCCTCGCCTTCGGAGAAGGCGGGGCTACCAGCCAGGCGCCCGCAACGACGATGGGCGCCCCCTGGCGTCACTGCGCCAGCGCTACTCGAACAGCAGGATGTCGTTGTAGCCCAGCGAGACCGTGCAGACGGCGACGTGGCGATAGCCGTCGTCGCGCTGCGCGGCGGTTGCCTGCTCGACCGTGAAAGCCAGCGGCCCACGCTCCAGCGAGCGGACCCGCGCGGGCGGGCGGGCGAGTGGCAGGCGCACCGCCAGGCGGGCGATCGGCTCGTACGTGAAGTTCGCCAGCACCAGCGCCGTACCGGCAGGGGCATCGAAGACGCCGGCCTCCACGACCGTATGCGACAGCTCGGCGAGCCGCGGCGCGCCGCTCGCGCGGGCCGTGGCGTTGATGAATGCGCGCTGCGCCGCGGGCCACTGCTCCTTCAACTCCGCGGGCACGAAATGCGCGTCCTTCGCATAGGAGACACCGGGACAGGTGGCCACGTAGACCGCGCGGCCACGGCCGCAGCGATTGCTCACCACAGCCGGCGAGCCATCCGCGAAGCGCCCGGCAACGACCCCGACCGTCGGTGTGACAGCGGCCTTGACCCCCAGCGCGCCAAAGCCGTCCGCCCCCGACGCCAGCCGGACCCGGTCCAGCCAATCGAGATCGTTCAGCGCACCACGCAGGTCGAAGCGGCCCGCCTGCGCGGTCACGGTCACGCGCGGCGCGAGGCCGAAGACGTCGGCCAGGCCGGCCTGCTCCTCGTCGTACTCGTTGCGGCTGGCCGCGCCGGCGGAGCCGTACAGCCAGCCGCCGTCGCGCACCCAGCCCCGGATCGCGTCGCAGGCAGCCGCCGACACGCAGGGGTCCGCGACGTAGAGCGCGCGGTAGTCGCGCAGCCGCCCCTCCTCGACATCGCGCTCGGTCAGGAAGTCGACAAGGTACTGGTCATGGACCAGCGCGAAGTAGGTCAGCCGGCGCTCGGCCATGTTCACGTAGCCGAAGGGTTGCCACAGGTCGCTCGACAGGCTGTACAGCACCGCGACGCGCGCCGCCCGCGTACGGCCGGGCGCGAGGATGTGCTCCGCCCCGGCGAGCTGGCGCGCCATGCCCGCGACGCCGTCGTACGCGCTGCGGAGGTCGCTCCAGTAGTTCTCCGTGCTGGTCGCCGTCGGACCGTAGGTCCAGTAGAAGAAGTGCTTCGCGCCCTGGCAGAGCGCGGACGCGCTCTTGAGGCGGAGATTTCGCTCGTCGCTGGGCGTGATCCACGCAATGACCGGCAGCGCCCCCCGGCTGCCGCTGCGGAAGATCGCCGCCTGAAAGCCAAGCAGTTGAAAGCCCTCCCAGGTCGAGTCCGGCCCGTACATGAAGTTCAGCCCCAGCCAGTCCTCGATGCCCAGCACGTCCACGACGCGCTCGCGCGCGAGGGCGAACCAGTCCAGCGACAGCGGGAAGCCACCCCACGTCGTGTTCTCCGCGGCCATGCCCATGCCGAGGCCGGAGCCGCCGAAGTAGGGATGATCGGCCACCAGCGTCGAGGTCAGCACATTCGTCGGCGCGTGGCGGTGGAAGCTCTCCGTCAGCCACTTCAGGCGCTCCGTCGCGGACTCCTGGCGGAAGCGCGTAGTCCAGTAGAACACGCGGTTGGCAGCGGCGCGGCCGGCCTTCTGCCGCTCGCGCAGGACGGCGGGCGACTCGATGGGCAGGATCTCGGCGAGCGCGGACGCGCCCAGTTCAGCCGGCGCGAGTTTGCGCGCCGCCAGCCAGGCGCGGAAATGCGCCAGCGCCTGGGCGTTCGTGCCGATCGGCGGGCGGCACGCGATCTCGTCGGAGAAGTTGTACAGCGTCGGGCGCGGCGCGCTGCGGGCCTTGCCCGCCGGTCCGGCGATCTGGCGTTCGATGTCCTCGCGCGTAAGCCACGGCGCAAAGTCCACCCAGTGGTGTCCCCCGGGTTCGAGAAACCTGAACCGCCCCCGCATTTCCGGCGTCTGGTTGCCGACCAGGTTGAAGCCGAGCTGCTCGAGGACGCCGGCCTCGCGCAGGTTCAACTCCGCCCGCTGCGGCGCCCAGAACTGCGTCTGGATCCAGAGGTTGGTCGGCGACGCGCGCACCCCGCCGCTCGC
>CAYOBW010000504.1:0-3383 GCA_964402115.1 uncultured Victivallales bacterium | reverse complement strand
GCTACGGGGAGAGAAGAGAGCGCGGAGCGTGTAGCCCCCGACGTGAGGAGGGGGATGGGATCTTGAGCGGACGCCGTCCGCCGCCTCACGGCGGCAGCTACGGGGAGAGAAGAGAGTGCGGAGCGTGTAGCCCCCGACGTGAGGAGGGGGACTGGATCTTGAGCGAGCGCCGTCCGCCGCCTCACGGCGGCAGCTACGGGGATCGAGAGAGAAAGGACCACGGATATGACCAACGAAGCCGGCAAGTGGGCGACGGTGCAAGCGGACGTGCAGAGGCTGCGGGATGAGATCGGGCGGGTCATCGTGGGCCAGCAGCCCATCGTCGAGGAGATGCTCGTCTCGCTGCTGTGCCGCGGCCACTGCCTGATCGTCGGCGTGCCGGGGCTCGCGAAGACCCTGCTCGTCAGTACGCTGGGCCGGATTCTCGGCCTCACCTTCCACCGCATCCAGTTCACGCCCGACCTGATGCCGATGGACATTCTCGGCGCCGAGATCCTGCAGGAGGAGGAAGCCGGCGGGCGGCGCAAGTTCGAGTTCGCCCAGGGGCCGATCTTTGCCAACCTCATCCTCGCCGACGAGATCAACCGCACGCCGCCGAAAACCCAGGCCGCCCTGCTGGAAGCCATGCAGGAGAAGCAGGTCACCGTCGCCGGTCGCAGCATGGCGCTGCCCGACCCGTTCCTCGTCTATGCCACGCAGAACCCGATCGAGCACGAGGGCACGTATCCGCTGCCCGAGGCGCAGCTCGACCGCTTCTTCTTCAACCTGCTGATCGACTACCCGAGCAAGGAGGAGGAGCGGCAGATCGTCCTGCAGACGACGGGGCGCGTCGCGCCGGCCGTGCATCAGCAGGTGGATGCCGCCGACGTGCTGCGGCTGCAGGACGCCGTGCTGGACGTGCCGGTGCCCGACCACGTCCTCACCTACATCCTGAATCTCACCGCCGCCACGCGCCCGAACGGCGCGGATGCCGACGACTACGTGCGCCAGTACGTGGCCTGGGGCGCCGGGCCGCGCGCCTCGCAGAACCTGACGCGCGCCGCCAAGGCGCTGGCGCTGCTGCGCGGGCAGCCGGCGGCCTCGCTCGAGGAGGTGCGCGCCGTGGCGCGGCCGGTGCTGCGGCACCGCGTGATCCCCAACTACAACGCCACGGGCGAAGGCATCGGCGTCGAACAGCTCATCGCCCACCTGCTGGAGCGCGTGCAGGCGTAGCGCCCGCGGGGGACGCGAAAGGAGGCGGGCCGGCGTGACGCAGCGGGAGGCCAGACACAAGCAGGGCGAGCGGCGCTTCGTGTACCTGAAGCCGGAGGACATCCGGAAGCTGGCCACGTTCGAGTTCGCCCCGCGCGCGGTCGTCGAGGGCTACCTCGCCGGGCGCCACCGCTCGCGCGCCCGCGGCTCCTCCATCGAGTTCCGCGACTACCGGCCGTACGTGCCGGGCGACGATCCCGCGCAGGTGGACTGGCGCGTGTTCGCCCGCACGGACCGCTACTACCTGCGCACGTTCGAGCAGGAAACCAACATGGACGGGCACATCTTCCTCGACAGCAGCGCCTCCATGGGCTTCGGCACGGACCTGACCAAGCTCGAGTACGCCTCGTTCTTCGCCGCGGCGCTCTGCTACCTGATCATCCGCTCCACCGACCGCGTCTCGCTCCAGCTCTTCGATGACCGCATCCGCCAATTCTTCGCCCCGGGCAGCACCCGCGCGCACCTGCAGTCGCTCATGCACGCGCTCGAGCGCAACCAGCCGGGCGGCCGCACGTCGCTGGCCGCCGCCCTGCGGCGCTCGTTTCCACTGCTGAAGCGCAAGGGGACGCTGGTCATCCTGTCCGACTTTTTCGACGACCCCGCCGCCATCTTCGCCGCCCTCAACCCGTACCTGCACCGGGGCTTCAAGGTACACCTCTTCCACGTGCTGACCCCTGAGGAGCTGCAGCTCGACGCGCGCGGCCTGGCCGCGTTCGTGGACCTGGAGACGCGCCGGCGCGTGGTGGCGCACACGGACTCGATCCGGCGCGCCTACCAGGAGGCGATGCGCGAGCACATCGCGCACCTGCGCGAGCTGGCGGTGCGGCGCAACGTGGACTACGTCGTCGCCCGCACCGATACGCACTACTTCCGCCTGTTCGACCGGCTGGTCACATGAACGTCCTCTTCACCCATGCCTGGCCCTGGCTGGCGGCGCTGATCGCAGTGCCGCTGCTCCTGCACCTGTTCGCCCGCACGCGCCCCCCGGCCTACCTGTTCCCGTCCGTCGAGTTCATCCAGCGCGTCCTCCGCAAGACCATGCGCGTGAAGCGGCCCCAGGACTGGTTGCTGCTCGTGCTGCGGACGCTGCTCGTCGCCGCGTTCGTCCTGGCCTTCCTGCGGCCCGTGCTGCTGGCCGGCCGCGCGGACCGGTCGGCCGGCACGCGGCGGAACCTCGTGCTGGTGATCGACGCCAGCGCCTCCATGGCCTGCACGGAGGGAGCGCAGACGCGCTTCGCCTCCGCCTGTGCCGAGGCGGCCGAGGTGCTGGCGGGGCTCACCGCGCGCGACCGCGCCGACATCGTCTGGCTCCAGGCCGTGCCCGTGGCGGTGTTCCCGGAGCTGGGCGTGAACTTCGGCCACCTCCACACCGCCCTGCGCAGCGCGCGCGTCACGTCGGAAGAGGGCGCCGTGGCGCCGGCCCTGCGCCTGGCCGTGGAGCTGCTGCGCGGCGCGGAGGGGCGCCGGGAGATTTGCGTGATCTCCGACTTCCAGAAGACCACCTGGGCCGGGCCCGCGCCGGCCGTGCCGCCGGAGGTCACGCTGTCGCAGGTCCGGATCGGCCAGGCCGAAGCCGCCAACCAGGCCGTGACGCGGCTGGGCGCCGAACCGGCGCGGCCGCTGCGCGGGGAGGAGGCGACCATCCTTTGCGACGTGCAGAACTTCTCGGCGCAGCCGCAGCGCCGGACGGTCTACCTCACCGTGGGCGAGACCCGTGCGTCGCAGGACCTGGTCCTGCCGCCGTGGGGCCGCGCCACGGCGGTCTTCAAGCACGCCTTCGGTGCGGCGGGCGCGGTCGTGGTCGCGGCCGCGATCGACGAGGACCTGTTCGGCGGGGATGACCGGCGCTGGCTGCAGGTGCCGGTGGCGGACCGCCTCGACGTGGGCCTGCTGGATGCCGACCCCGCCACGGCGGGCGCGTGGCGCCGCGTGCTGGACTCCCTTGGTTGGGCGCGCCTGCAGCCGCTGCGCGAGGCGGACCTGGAGCGCGAGCTGGCCTGCGACGCGGTGCTCCTGGCCGGCTGGTCCGGGCGCGGCGGCGCCGGCGTGCGCCGCCGGGCGCAGGACGGCGCGCTCGTGCTTTGGTCGCCAGCGCGCGACACCGCGGCGGCGGCGTGGGCCGCCTGGAACGG
>CAYOBW010000503.1:0-3389 GCA_964402115.1 uncultured Victivallales bacterium | reverse complement strand
AACCCGCCCCGCTCGACTACAACCTCCGGAAACTGCAGTGGCCAGTGCAGGGTGGATCGCCCATCCAAGGCCTTCGTCGCCTGCCGCCTCAGGAAACCAAGGTCGGACTCGCCAAAGTGGCGGGCTACCTGAACGCTGTTCTCGGTCAGGGCCGCCTGTCGCTCCCGCTCGTTGCTGCCCTGGTGTAGATGGCGGAGCAATTGGGAGGCGGGAGGCGGAGCAAATGGGAGGCAGTGCCCCGTTATATAGCCCGCCCTACGGCGGGTGTCAAGCTGCTGCTTTTCCTCCTGCTTTCATCTCAATGGCCGTTGCTGTCGCGGGCCACTACCCCAGGGCCTGTGGGTACGGGGTGGCCGGGGATGGTGGGCGAGCCGTGTGCAGCCGGTGGGCAGGCCGCAGTGAGGCCCCCAAGCCTCGAGCGCGGGCTGTCCACCGGCTGTGCATGGCTTATCCATAGGCCCGGCGCAGCGGCGGCGCCGCCCGGGTCAACCACTCGACTTCGCCTTCCCCGCCGGTGCCTTCAGTCGCCGTTTCGCCTCCGCCAGCCGGTAACTGGGGCCGTTGGCCTCCAGGATGTGCACGCGGTGGGTGAGCCGGTCCAAGAGCGCGCCCGTCAAGCGCTCGCTGCCCATGATCTCGGTCCACTCCTCGAACGGCAGGTTGGTGGTCAGCATCAGGCTGGTGCGTTCGTAGGCCCGGCCCACCACGTCAAAGAGCAACTCGGCGCCGGCTTTGGAGAAGGGCACGTAGCCCAGCTCATCCAGCACGATCAACTCCAGCCGCTCGAGCTGTCGTTGGAAGCGCTCCAGTTCCCGATCCTGTCTTTTCTCCAGCAGTTGCGTGACGAGCCCGGTGGCGGAAAAGAAACGCACGCTGCGGCCCTGCTGGCAAGCAGCGAACGCCAGCGCCGTGGCCAGATGCGTCTTGCCGGTGCCGCTGTTGCCGATGAAGAGCACGTTCTCGCGGCGGTCGAGGTACTCGCCCCGCAGCAGTTGCCGCACGAGTTCCTGGTTGAGCGCCGGTTGGGCCTTGAAGTCAAAGGTATCCAACGTCTTGAGCACCGGGAAGCGCGCCGCTTTGACGCGCCGCTCGGCGGCCCGGCGCTCGCGATCGGCGCTCTCGACTTCGGCCAGGCGCAACAGGTAGGTCTGGTAGTCGGCCCGCTCCTGCTGGCACACCGCCGCCAGCTTCTCGTACTCGCGCAGGAAACTGGGCAGCTTGAGTTGCTTGAGATAGTGCTGCAAAAGTACGGTGGATTTGCTCTCGCTCATGGCGCCCCGCCTCCCCCCACCAGGGCGGCGTAAGCTGCCACCTCGGTCTGCGCCACCTGCACCTGCCGCAGGTGCTCGCGGCCGTCGAGGCGGAAAGTGCCCTGCCGCCAGTCTTCCTGCGGGATCAGGAACTGGGCGATGGCATCGCGGATCAGGGCGTTACAGCGCAAGCTCCGTTCGATGGCCCGGGCCAGATCGGCCAGCGAATGCTCCGCCAGCAGTTTCAGGACGCGGATGTACTCCCGCGTCCCCTCCCCGCCAAACTCGTGCTCCAGCCGAGCCCGCAGCACCGCGAAGCACTCCGGCAAGTCCCAGTCGGTGAAGGGCCGGCCATAGTCCAAGGCCCCCGGCTTGCGCTCCAGCAGAGCCAGGTAATGCAGCGGCTCCAGGCAGTACTGCTCGCGACCCCAGCACCGCTGATGCTGTGCGATTACCTGATCGGCACAGCACACCTCCACCCGGTCCACATAGCCCTTCACCAGCAACTCGTGATGGGCGTAAGCCGTCGGCACGGAGTAGTCGTTCGTGTCGAACCGCACCAGCGACAGCGAACAAGACCACGCCCGCTGCTTGAGGCAGGCATCGAAGGGGACTTGCGGCAGCGGCAAAAACGCCGCCTGGTCTTCGCCCAGCAGCAAGGCTTTGCTGGCCTTCTGGCCGCGTAGCGTGCGACTCAGATCCTCCCGGCACTGCTCCACCAGCCGTGCGTTGAGCTCTTCCAGATCGCGCACCTGCGGCACCGGCACAAAGTACTTGAGCCGCGCGAACTTGACCGTCCCCTCCACCACGCCCTTCTCATTGGGCCGGTTCACCCCGCAGAAGTGCTCGGCAAAGCAGTAGTGGCTCTGCAACTGCAAGAAGCCGTCGGTCAGCCGCCGGGCCCGCTTACCCAGGACCCGCGCCACTAAAACCTTGTCATTGTCGTAGCTGATGCGCCGCGGCACCCCGCCGAAGTACTCGAAGGCCCGCTTGTGAAACTCCCAGAACATCTCCGTCCGCGCGTGCCAGAAAGCCTGCACGAACAGCGCGTCCGAGTACGGCAGCACCATCACCAGGAAGTACACCTTACGCAGATCCCCGCCCTGACGCACCAACGCCTGACCCACATCCATCTGCGCCGTGCCCGGGTCATGCCGCAGCGGAATGAATACCTCCCCCGACTGCCGCCGCAGCTGCGCCACCTTCTCCCGCACCTGCGTGTAACCCCCGGTGTATCCCTCCTCGACCAGCCGCTCAAAGATCCGCTGCGCCGTGTGCCGCTGCTTTTTGGGCAGCGTCTTATCCGAGACCAGAATCTCCTCAATCCGCGCCACAAAGGGCCCCAGCTTCGGCTCCTCATACGGCGCCGCCCGCCGGTACCCCGGCGGCTCACTATGGGACAGCACCTTCTCCAGCGTCTTGTACGAAATGCCCTCTTCCCGGCACAGCGACCGCTTACTCACCGGCTCCTGCGCCTGCCGCACCCGTAGCCGTGTCCACCATTGCATGTCCCGATGCACCCCTTACCCTCCGGGGCCAGACCCAACTCTGCCGCCCATGCCCAGAGCCTGGCCGCCCCGTTCAGTCTAACGGGTGCCTCCCCTTTACGCCGCCGCCATTACTGCCTCCCCTTTGCGCCGCCATTTACACCATTCGGCTGGATCCGACGGTGGGCGGGGCGGAAGTGGGGAGCAAGCTGGCGATTGACTGGATCGTGGGGGAGTAGGGGGGGCGCAGGATAGGATGGCACGGTCGGTTGAATGTCCGACGGGCTTGCCGAAGCCGTTCATGTAGTTGCCGCCAGCAAGGCCCGGAGGCTAGCGGGCGTTCGACGCGGAGCCCCAGGGCAACTGCCCGGAGGCGGGACAGCCCTGCCGCCGGGAGTCACGCGCTTTGCGCTGACCTGCGCCAAACCGCCGAGTACGATTGATGATGTCGCTGTGCGTGTGCCGCCGTTGCGTGCGGGCGATTGAGCGCAAGGCGCGGAGGTTGTGCGGGTACGGGGAGGAGAGTCCGGGGCCGACGTAACGTCGAAGGGCCCGTCACCGCACGTACGCCAAAGCAGCCCCGTGGTCGGGCTTGGATTGTCGCCGTCGCTTTCCCTTTCCGTCCGTCCCTACTGCACCGCTCCCCGGGGTT
>CAYOBW010000502.1:1876-3400 GCA_964402115.1 uncultured Victivallales bacterium | reverse complement strand
CCCCTCCACAATTTTAATCTCCTCTTCCGTTAATTCATACAACTCATAAACCATCCGGTCAATTTCCCTGTCGGTTTTTTCGATTTCGGATTTTAGGGTTTGGGCTTTTTGTTTTTGCTCATTAAAATAGTTCATCCAATCGGCTTCTTCCGAAAGGCTGAGTTTTACTTTTGCTTTTTGGAGTTCTTTGAGGAAATCTCTGAAATCGAGTTCATGCCAGTTTTGAAGATTTCTTGACAACTTATCAATTCCGAATTTTGACAATAGTAATTTTAGAAATGATGAAATTAATTGATTTTGAAAAGCGTTTAATTCAATTATTTTGTCAACAATTATTTCGAAATTTATTTTTTCATTTTTATTAATTTGTTTTATTGGGATTTTTTCTAAATACTGAACTTTATACTCTTGATAACCACCTCTCCTTGTGATTGCTGTATTTCTCATAACGAACTCACAAACTTTAGAATTTAAAATTGAAAGCAAATACTTGTCATTGGATGGAATAATAAATCCTGTCATGTCAATTACATTGCCCTTTGACAAAGTAAAATTGTTGCCCAATGATACATTCGGATAAACTATGTATTCTTTATCAAAATCAATTTTCTTATTTATCTGTTGATATTCAAACCACGATTTTGAACCATTTTTTAAACCATCAATTATTATTGCTCTTTTTTCGAGTGTTTCTCTATTGTTTTTTAAAATGAGCAATGAATCACCAAGCTCATTTTCGTTTAATAATTTATATTCATCATTCTCCTTTTTATAGGGGAATATAATTTTTGTATCACTGGTTGGAATGGAATATTTCTTTAGATTTTTACCAAACACATATAGTCTGTTCAATGAAATATTGATTTCATTATTTGTATAACCATCATTAAATCCAGTTTTAATGCCAACTAACGGTAAACAATTTAAATCCTCTAAATAGATACTTTTTGAATTTAATTTTTCAAATAGACTTGCCACTTTTCTTTGATGAAATTTAAAGTCATTTTTGACAAAATCATTTATATAAATTTGAGAGAAAGGTAAGTTAACAATGATTTCATTTAATGAGGAAAATTCATGTGCAGGGACAAAACAATAATTAAATATATAATCAGATTTATTATATATTTTTCTACCTGTAAATATCAATGGATAAGCAGAAATCCCTGTAAAAACCTCTAAGTCATCAAAATTTATTACTTCAATAAACTTTAAATTTTTGACTAAAAAATTTATAAGATTTTGCCCGTAACTAGCTTCAAAAAACTTGCCTGAAGAAATAAATGATAAATATCCATTCTCTTTTAAGATATTATGTCCTTTTTCATAAAAATAGGTATATAAATCAGCTTTGCCTGCAAAGACTTCATAAGTTTGTAAGACTTCTGAATATTCTTTAACTAATTCTTGCCGCACATACGGCGGATTTCCAATCACCACATCAAAGCCGCCTTTGTATTCGGTGCGATAAGCGTGTTCGCGGGTACAGGTTATATTTCCGATTATATCGACAAGGGAGCCTGC
>CAYOBW010000502.1:0-1776 GCA_964402115.1 uncultured Victivallales bacterium | reverse complement strand
CAAGGGAGCCTGCTCCCTTGTTACGGCAATTGCCGGTATCGCTTTTCCCGGAGCATGGTCCGGAATCCAGCCCGTGTTTTGCGCGGTTGTTTCTGATATACGCAATCGTGTTTTGTAGCTGTTCTTCGCTTGTTATTTCATTTTGTCCAAACTTTTGTGTCCACAGGTGGAACTGGGTTTTTCCTCTTTTTTTCGGCGATAGAGCATGCTCCATCGCCAGAACATGCTCCGTTGCTGCTGTCGTCACTTCGTTTTCCGGTTCTCCGGACGACGGAGTATGCTCCGTCGTTCCCACTGCCGGTATCGTGCGCCCCATCGCAATGTTGCATGCCCGGGCCGACATCGATTTTATTTTCTGTACAATTTTAGGAAGCTCTTCTTCTTCGCATACCAACAGAATATGGGCATGGTCGCCACAAATGTTATAGGCAAGTATGTTGAGATTGTCTTTTTCTGCAATTTCGGCTATGGTTTCGCTTACTATTATTTCTTCTTTTTCTGAAAGCCACACAGGTTCACCTAATTTCACAAAACTGTCGAACATTCGCTGCGAGTATCTTGAGTTGTGTGTCGCAGTTGTAATATGCCACGCTTTTTTATTTTTCTTCTGAAAAATATTCGGAAATTCGTTTTGCCAGTTAAACGCTTTTTCTCCGGCTACTTCGGGGTCATCAATCAGCGAATTTCCGCATTTAATATTGTTGTTGAGTTTATTCAGTTTCCTTCCTTTTTGTGCGGTTCGCAACCAAAGCGAGAGTTTGGCAATTTCAACCGATTCTTCGTTGATGTCAACACCGTAAATGTTTTTTTCGAGAATGTCGGTTGTAATGTCTGAGAAAACCAACCCGCTTCCAAAAAGCTGGGCGCGTAAATCGTCAATTTTGCGATGCTCTGTAATTAAAAAGTCTAAAGCCTGATTTAAAAAAGCCCCCGAACCACACGCAGGGTCGAGAATGGTTAAACTTAACAGCCAATTTCGATAATCAGTTAGTTTTTTGTCGAGGGTAGTAATGGTATCTTTTTTACGGTTTTTGCGGCCTTTGGCGTATTCTTCGTCAATAATTTCGAGCGCTGCGCGTTTTTCCTCACATAGTTTTCCAATGGTATTTTCAACAATGTATTTGGTTATGTATTTCGGCGTGTAAAAAATACCGTCCTTTTTGCGTTTGGTTTTCTGGCTGTCAACTTTTTCGCCCTTTATTTCGGCTTGTACATTTTCAATTTCGCCCAACGAGTGTTCGAAAATATGCCCGAGAATGTTAACATCCACATCGGTTTCATAATTGTACTGGCTGAGTTTTAGCGTGTGTTCGAATAAAATAGTGTCGTCGATATTGAAGTTGTCTAATATTTCATCCTCACTAAACAGTCCGCCGTTGTATGCAAAAATCTCCTGCCGGTTGCCGCTTTTGGGGCGTCCCACGTTCAGCACATGAAAGTATTTTTTAAACGTGTGGTAAAGCGGTTTGGCATCGCCAAAATCAACATCGTCTTTCCATTTTTCAATAATCTGCGAAATGGAATTTGGAGGAACCAGCAATCGGTCTTCGGCAAAAAAGATAAACAGGAAACGGTCGATTAATTTCTGTGTCTTCCTGAAAAGCAAAAGTTTATCGGTTTCAGGATTGTTTAACACAAGGTTGTTGTAAATCGCTTCACGGAATTTTGAATAATCGGCATACAATTTTTTAGTAATGTTTTCTTCCTGTAAAACCGATGATTCCTTTATTCTCTGGGGCAATCCGTTGAGCAAATTGTCTTTTGCCAAACAAAGCC
>CAYOBW010000501.1:3089-3401 GCA_964402115.1 uncultured Victivallales bacterium | reverse complement strand
GTGGGGACGGCGCTGGCCGTCCTGTTTTCCAAGACGCTGCCGATCGCCCACGAACATGCCGGCTCGCTGATCGTGCCCGCCGCCCTGTCGACGGTGCTGACCGGGTTCCTGATCCTGACCACGCGCGTCAAGGCGATCACCCAGGTGGTGGGCTACCTGATCCTCGAGAATGGCG
Source organism: uncultured Victivallales bacterium (assembly GCA_964402115.1). GTDB lineage: Bacteria > Verrucomicrobiota > Kiritimatiellia > UBA8416 > CAYOBW01 > CAYOBW01. Next base: position 3,226 of record CAYOBW010000501.1, on the reverse strand, counting down.
TGTTCATCTTCGGCCTGCTGCTGGTCGAGGCCATGCCGTTCCTCGTTGAGCTGGGCGTCCTGCTCGACCTGTTTGTCGCCATCTTCGGCATGGGCATCATCATCAACAAGATCCGCCGGGAGGTCTCCACGGTGAGC
>CAYOBW010000501.1:2728-3079 GCA_964402115.1 uncultured Victivallales bacterium | reverse complement strand
CTGGGGTTCATCAGCCTGCTCTTCTTCCTCTGCGCGCTCTACGCGCCGGCCTACCTGGCGTTGCGGCCGGACCGGCCCAACCGCGTCTTCTGCTCCTGCCTGCTGGTGATGCTTTCCATGATGTCGCTCGTCGCCCTGTCGCACCACCTGGGGCTGATGTGGGTGGGAATGGAGGCCACGACGCTGGCCACCGCGCCGCTGCTGCTGTTCAACCACAACGCCCGCTCGCTGGAGGCGACCTGGAAGTACCTGCTGATCGGGTCGGTCGGCATCGCCCTGGCGCTGCTGGGGTCCTTCTTCCTGGCCTATTCGTCGCTGCACGAGGGGCTGGAATCGACCCTGCTGCTGGAT
>CAYOBW010000501.1:0-2718 GCA_964402115.1 uncultured Victivallales bacterium | reverse complement strand
GTTGGCACCCATGCACACGTGGAAGCCCGACGCCTATGGCGAGGCGCCCGGCCTGGCCGGGGCCCTGATGGCGGGCGGCGTGACGAGTTGCGCCTTCCTGGCGATCCTGCGTTTCTTCCAGATCTGCGTGGCGGCCGGCGAGGGTGTCTTCGTGCGGGAGATCCTGGTCTTCGTGGGGCTGCTCTCGATGGCCGTCGGCGCCGTCTTCATGATCCGGCAGCGCGATTTCAAGCGCATGCTGGCCTACTCCAGCGTCGAGCACATGGGCATCCTGGCGCTGGGCATCGGCCTGGGTGGCTTGGCCACCTTCGGCGCCCTGCTGCATCTGCTGACCAACGGACTGACCAAGGGCGTGCTGTTCCTCTCCGCCGGCAACATCCACCGCGCCTACGGCAGCAAGCTCACCGACGATGTCCGGGGCGCCATCCGCCGGCTGCCCTTCTCCGGCGGACTCTTCCTTGCCGGTTTCCTCGTCGTGACCGGGTCGCCGCCCGGCGGGCCGTTCATCAGCGAGTTCACGATCCTGACCGGCGCCATGTACGGCGGCCACTACATGGTGTCGGCGCTCTATCTCGCGCTGCTGGCGATCGTCTTCATCGGCATGGGAACCACGGTGCTGCGGGTCGTGCAGGGCACGCCTTCCCCCCAGGCCAACGCCACCCCCTACCGTGACGGGCCACAGCTCATCGTTCCCATCCTGGTCTTCCTCGCCCTGGCGATCATGCTGGGGCTGTACATCCCGCCGCCGCTGGAGCACCTGCTGCAGCAGGCAGCCGCTTACGTGGAGGTGCAGCCGTGACTTCCATCCTGAAGTGGACCGTCGCACGCAATGGGGTGGCCCTGGCCCGACGTGACGTGCCGTGCCTGGAGGGCGGGCTCTTCCGGCAGGCCATACTCGACGCCGTCGCCGACAATGCACGAGTCGCGGCCTTCTTCGGCCACGTGCCGGAAGACCGTGCGGGGGTCGACCTGTACGCCGTGTTGGCCTTTCGCGAGGAGGGGCATCTGCGCGTGGCCCGCACGCACGTGGACGGCCCGTCGTTCCCGTCGCTGACGCCCGCCTGCCCCCAGGTCCACCTGCTCGAACGCGAGATCGCCGAGCAGTTCGGCATTCGGCCGGACGGCCACCCGTGGCTCAAACCGGTGCGCTTCGTCGCCTCCCAGCGCCCCGGCCAGGATGCCTGGGGGCGCACGGCCGCCGAAGCAGCCCGCATCGGGATCATGGACTTCTACCGGGTGGAAGGCGAGGAGATCCACGAGGTTGCCGTGGGGCCCGTGCATGCGGGCATTATCGAGCCCGGCCACTTCCGATTTCAATGTCACGGCGAGCAGGTGTTGCACCTTGAGATCTCGCTGGGATACCAGCACCGGGGCATCGAACGCGCGCTGCGGGGCGGCCCCACCGCCCGGACCGTGTCCTACATGGAAACCCTGGCCGGTGACACGACCGTGGGGCACGCTACCGCGTATGCCCAGACCATGGAGGGGCTGGCCGGCTGCAACGTACCCGCCCGCGCCCAGGCGCTGCGCGGCATCGCCCTCGAACTGGAGCGCCTGGCCAACCACACCGGCGACCTGGGCGCGCTGGCCGGCGACGTGGGCTATCTCCCCACCTACTCCTACTGCGGCCGGCTGCGCGGCGACTTCCTGAATATGACCGCCGTCCTGTGCGGCAGCCGTTTCGGGCGCGGACTGGTCCGGCCCGGCGGCGTGGCCTTCGATCTCGAGGCCCCCGCCATCGAGGATCTGCGCGGACGCATGGAGCGGACGCTGCGCGACACGGCCACGGCCGTGAACCTGCTCTGGGACTCCCCGTCGGTGATGAGCCGCTTCGAGGAAACCGGCGCCGTGTCGCTCGCGACCTGTCGCGAGATCGGACTGGTCGGCCCCGCCGCGCGGGCGTGCGGCGCGGAGGACGACGTCAGGCAGGATCTCCCTTCCGGCATCTTCCGGTTTGCGCAGATCCCTGTGTCCACCGGGCACGCCGGGGATGTGTTCGAGCGCGCGTTCCTGCGCTGGCTGGAAATCCAGCGGTCGGGCGATTTCGTCCTCGAGCAGTTGCAGATGCTCGGCAGCGGCGAGGTGCGGGTCGGGCTGAAGCCCCCCGCGCCGGAGGCGTTCATCGTAACACTGATGGAGGGCTGGCGGGGAGCCATCTGCCACGTGGCGCTGACCGACGCGCAGGGACGCTTCGCCGCATACAAGGTGGTGGACCCCTCGTTCTTCAACTGGTTGGGGCTGGCCCTGGCGCTGCGCAACCAGCAGATCTCCGACTTCCCGCTGTGCAACAAGAGTTTCAACCTGTCCTATTGTGGACACGATCTTTGAGGTGAGCGTATGTTCAGCGTCATTCTGGCGCGCCTGAAGCAGGGGCATCGCACCATCGGCTACCCGGCGCAGAAACCCGTGCTGCCGGACCGTTTCCGCGGACTGCCAGCCATCGCTCCCGCGCGCTGTCCGTCCTCCTGCACGGCCTGCGCCGGCGTCTGCCCCGTGGAGGCCGTGACGGCCGGTGCAGGCCGCGTGGCTATCGACCTGGGGCGCTGCATCTTCTGCGGCGCCTGTGAGCAAGCCTGTCCCCACGGCGCCATCAACTTCACACGCGACCACCGACTGGCGTCCCGCGACCGGCAGGCCCTGCACCTTGACGGCAGTGAGCCTTGCCTGAAAGCGGCGCTCGACGCGAAAAGCCGCAGGCTCTTCGGCCGCTCGCTCAAG
>CAYOBW010000500.1:0-3404 GCA_964402115.1 uncultured Victivallales bacterium | reverse complement strand
GCCCCAACGGCCTGAAAAATGAAGTCTCAGACAAGCCGGTCTCAGAAACCTGCCGGCGGCCATCGTTGGAACTGCTGCGAAAAACGTGAAGCCGCTTGCCGCCTCGCGGGGTCTGTGCTATGCATGCCGCCGCTGGACGGACGCCGGGCGGCAGGCACCCGCCTGGGCGGTGGCGTGACGGGGCCGGCCGGACGATCAAGCAGGGGGTGGCGGTATGCGAACGCGAACGGGGTTCCTGACGGTGTTGTGGGCGGTGTCTTGCGCGACAGCCATGGCGGCCACCAACGAGGTGGCCCTGTTCGACGGCCGTACGCTCAAGGGCTGGCGCGAGGTGAATTTCATAGGCAAGGCCGCGGTGCTCATCAAGGAGGGCGGCGTGCTGGAGTTGGGCATGGGTGAAATGCTCACGGGCCTGGTCTGCACAAATCCTCCTGCCCGGATGAGTTACGAGATCACGCTTGAAGCGCGCCGGACACTGGGTTCCGACTTCTTCTGCGGGCTGACCTTTCCCGTCGCATCCAACAGCGTGACGCTCGTGGTCGGCGGATGGGGAGGGTCCGTGGTGGGCCTCTCGAGCATCGACGGCCTCGATGCCTCCGAGAACGCCACCAGCCGGATGATCGATTTTGCCCAGAACCGCTGGTACCGCATCCGCGTGCGGGTGGTCCCGGGGCAGATCCTGGCCTGGCTGGACGACCAGGAGATCGTGAAGCTGGAGACGGCCGACCACCGGCTCGGGATGCGCCCGGGCGACATCGAGATGTGTGTGCCGCTGGGGCTGGCGACGTGGCAGACCCGCGGTGAGATCCGCAACATCCGGCTCAAACGCCTGGCCGAGTAACAGGGCGCAGGCAGACAGCGAAGGGGAGGGGGAGCGAGATGAGCGTAAGACAGCGTGCGTGGCGGGACTTGGCGTGTGTGGCGGTGGCGTTGTGCGTGGGCGGCCGAAGCGCCTTGAGCGAGGTGCGCCCCAGCCCGCTGTTCAGCGACCATGCCGTCCTGCAGCAGGGGATACCCGTGCCCGTGTGGGGGACGGCGGCGCCCGGCGAAGTCGTGACCGTGACGTTTGCCGGACAGACCGTATCCGCCACCGCCGGCGCGGACGGCGCCTGGAAGGTTGCCCTGAAGCCCCTGCCGGCCAACGCCACCCCGCAAACCATGGTCCTGAAGGGGTCGGCCGATCAGCGCGAGCTGCGCCTGGCGGATATCCTGGTTGGCGAAGTCTGGCTGTGCAGCGGTCAATCCAACATGCAGTTCGGGCTCAAGCAGAGCCTGCAGGCGGAGGCGGCGATTGCCGGGGCGGACGATGTCGGTCTGCGGCTGCTGACGGTTGATCGCAAGCATGCCGACGCCCCCCTGTCCGGGTTCAACGGACGGTGGACGAACTGTACGCCCGCCAGCGTGCCCGGCTTCTCGGCGGTGGCCTACTTCTTCGGGCGCGATCTGCGTCGGTCGCTCAAGGTGCCCGTGGGCTTGATTCATGCCTCCTGGGGCGGCACGCCTGCCGAGGCGTGGACCCCGCGTGCGGCCCTGTCGGCCGATCCCGAACTGCGGGCGATTCTGGAGCGTCAGGCCGTCGCCGAGAAGACCTTCGATCCTGTCAAGACGCAGGCGCGGTTCGAAGCGGAGCAGGCGAAACACCGGGAGGCCGTTCGGGTGGCCAAGGAGCAGAAGAAGCCGGCGCCGCGCGGGCCGCGCGCACCGGAGTCTCCCGCCGCTTCTCAGAGGCGTCCGTCGGCTCTCTACAACGCCATGATCGCCCCCCTGGTGCCGTACGCGCTCAAAGGCGCCATCTGGTACCAGGGCGAGGCCAACAGCGGTCGTGCTCGCGAGTACCGGAAGCTCTTTCCGGCCATGATCGGGAGCTGGCGCGCTGCCTGGGGGCAGGGGGCGTTCCCGTTCCTCTTCGTCCAGATTGCGCCGCACGGGGGGATGAGCCCCGAGATCCGCGAAGCGCAGCTGCTGACCGCGCAGAGCGTGCCCGCGACGGCCATGGCGGTCATCACCGACCACGGCGACGCCCAGGACATCCACCCGCGTGCCAAGGAGCCCGTGGGCGCACGGCTGGCGCTGGCCGCGCGGGCGGTGGCCTACGGCGAGAAGCTCGTTTCCTCCGGCCCGGTCTTCAAGGCGCTTGAGGTGAAGGGCTCCCAGGCCGTGCTGCATTTCGCGAGCGTGGGCGGCGGGCTGGTCGCGAAGGACGGCATTCTCAAGGACTTCACCGTGGCCGGGGCCGACGGCAAGTTCGTGCCTGCCGCCGCGCGGATCGAAGGTGACACCGTTGTCGTCACCGCCGAAGGCGTTGCGCAGCCGGTGAAGGTGCGCTACGGCTGGGCTCCGGTGCCGGTCGGCAATCTTTACAACGCCGAGGGCTTGCCCGCCACGCCTTTCCGCTCGGACGTGGACTGAGCCGCTACTTGCGCAAGGTTCCCAGGGCTGCGATCAACGCCTGCGTGGCTGCGGTGTTGGCCTCGACCGCCGCCCGCAGGGCCTCGAGAACCGTCTTCAGTTCCCCTGTTGCTGCCGCGGGTTCAGCGGTTGGTGCAGCCGCGGCGGGCATGGGTGTAGCGCATTCGACGGGCTGCGGCAGAATCGGTTTCGCCTCCGCTGGGGGGGCGCTGTCCGCCGCGGGTGCGACGCCGGGTTCGGCAGGGGGGGCGGACTCCCCGGGGGCTGCAGGAGCGGAGACCGCGGGGGCCGCCGGCGTTTCTGCGGCGGGTTCAGCCTCCGCGCCCGGCACGAGCACGACCTCGCGGCATTGCACGCAGCGCACCTTCTTGCCCGCCATATCGGGCTTGGCGAGCAGGTTCTTGCCGCATCCGCTGCAGGTGAAGCGGATGGCCGCCGTCGGGGCCGGCGGCACGGCGGGGACCGGGGGCGGCAGCGGCGGTGCGACGGGAGCGGGCATGGGCGCCGGCGTGACCACGAGCGGCGTGCCCGCGGTGACCGGATGGAGCACGGTCGACACAGGCTTGGCCACGGGCACCGCAGCGGCCGGGGTCACCGGCGCCGCCGGGGGCGTGGGCCTGACGCTGGAGGCAGGTCTTGGCGCCGGCGGTTGGGTGGCCGCCGGGCGGGACGGCGGATTCCCGGGGTAGAGTTCCTTCAGTTCCGGCGGCACCTGGGTCTTGGCCTTGCACTTGGGGCAGGGCATCTCGTTGATGGCACGCAGCATCAACGGCTTGACGCGGAACTTGGTCCCGCAGGCCGCACATGTCAGAATCGGGTCCATGAACGCCTCCTTGGCCAGCCCCTGTTGCTGTACGTGCCGGGGGCCGACGCTTTCCTGCGGCACGCAAGAGACGTTACACCCTCGCGCCGACAAAGACAAGTCATGGCGAACACATCAGCAGGGCAAACGCATCTCATCCCTCGAACTTCTGCCGCTGAAAAGAACGCGTCAT
>CAYOBW010000499.1:0-3413 GCA_964402115.1 uncultured Victivallales bacterium | reverse complement strand
GAGCCCGACGGGACGCCGATCCCCGTGGCGATGTGGGAAGCTTATCGCGAAGGCTACGACGACCAACGCTACATCTACACGCTGGAACAAGCCATCGCCGCCGCCAGGCAGCGGCCGGACGCTCCGTGCCAGCAAGCGGCCGAGGCGGCCAATCGCGAACTGCAATTCGTAGGGAACGCGATCCGCGTCCAAACCAAGTACAAGGACGAGGGCCTCTGGTCGCCGGCCGAGTTCGACGTCTATCGGTGGCTGGTCGCGCAGCAGATCATCGCGTTGCAGGCAGCGATGGCTAAATAGGCTGGATTACGGAGAACCAGACCCAGTTGCCAATCGTCGGGAAACGTGCGTGGTTGTGGGGCGTCGTGTTCGTCCTCCAACATCTGACCGCCGGCGATCCAGGCAGACAGGTCTTGTTTCTCCTGACCGGTGGGCGACAATGACGCCGGATATGCACTCCTGTAAAGGTGCGAATGAACATGAAACGTATTCGAGCGACCATCTTCGTGCTGTTGTTCTTGGCGATGGACGGCGGTCTGGGCTTGGCTCACGCGGCGACGGCGACGATCACCGTCGATCAGGCCGCGTGGAGCAAGTGGGGCCTGCAGTATCCCGCCACCTACGTGTTCCAGGTCACCGAGTGCTCGGCGGACGCGGCCGTGAAACGGCGCGATGCGGCTACGGGCGAGTGGACGGCGCTGCCAGGAAAGACGGCGGACGAGTTCTTCAACGGCGTCGAGTGCGTGCGGTTCGATCGGGCGCAGCAGCAAGCTTACGTCTCGGTCGGCTTCCAATCGAGCCCCACGATCGAATTGGAGTTCAGCGGCGTGGGTTCCGCCACGTTTGCGACGATCGCCAAGTACTACGACGGCCGTCAGGCGGCCTACACGTTGTCGAATGACAATTGGGGCTGTAACGCTTGGGCGCATCCCGGTGCGCCCTGGAAGGGAGCGACGGACGACCAGTCGGACAGCTATCAGGCGGCGCTGCACGTCTGCCGCAGCTTTCATCTGCCGCTGTCGATCGCCATCAACAGCCGCATGGCCGGCGACGAGGCCGCGTGGCGGAACATGCAGGCCGAACTGGACCGCCGCGACTTCAGCTGGGAACCGGCCGTGCATGGACAGACCCATCCCAAGGACGCCGAGGCCTACCAGATCCGGGGCTACGGCGACGAGATCCTCGGCTGCCGGGCGGACATCCTGCTGCGGCTACAGCACATTCCCTACGGCCAGTTCATTCTGGAACATATCCTGACTCACGGCTACGTGGACGAGGAGATCCTGCGGACCGATGGGGGCGAGTTCCTCTTCGCCCGCGGCTTCAACTGGCTCGACAATCCGGCCGGCACCGACTTCGTGCCGTGGAACGAGAAGCACGGGCTCTACGGCGTCGGCGGGCTGAACGCCAAGGGCTACGACCGGATTCTGGAAACTCGCGAACCGAAGGGCCGATTCTACGCGGCGGATGTCGCCGAGTTGAACACGGGGTTCGACCGGGTCCGCCAGGCGGGCGGCATCTTTTACGCCCTCTGGCATCCCGATCGTTTCCGCAACAGCGTGCTGTACGACCCGCGCCCCGGCGCCGACGGGATCAGCGGCTCGACGCTGATGCAGCACCTAGCGCATGTGGCCAACCGCAAGGACGTGTGGTACGTCGCCAACGGCTGGTTGTACAGCTACCGCTACGTCGCCCAGCACGCCCGCGTGGCGGCGGGCGAGAAACGACCATGACGCGGCCATGTTGTCATCATCATTACCGTGATCCACTTATGAAACGCTGGTTGCGCCGCTTCGCAAAGTTCGTGGGCCTGCTGTGTCTGCTCGTGGGTGCCCTCATGGCGTGGAACCTCAGGCCGCCGGCGGTAGGTGAACCTGACAACTTCGCGCTGCGGACTGGGACTACGGTTCCCGCCGCCATCCGCCTGCGAGTCGTCACTTGGAACGTGTGGGGGCTGCTCTGGATGACACCTCGCCGCGAGGAGCGGCTCGACATCCTTGCCCGCGAGGCGGCGGCGTTGAAACCCGATATCATTGGGTTTCAGGAGGCGTTCGTGGAGGAGGATCGAGCCAAGCTCATCGCTGCACTCCGCGACGTGGGATTGGAGCATTCACGCTATTTCCCCAGCGGTCTGGTGGGCAGTGGGTTGCTGCTTGTGAGCCGTTTTTCCATCGAATCCGACGGCTTCATTCGCTACGCGAACAACGGTTATTGGTATGCCCCTCCGCATCGCCAGGGGGACTGGTGGGCGGGCAAGGGATTGTCGCTCTCCGTGGTCCGCTTGCCGGACGGCACACCGCTTTACGTCGGTAATACCCATCTGCACGCGCGCTATGGCGGGAATCAATATCATGGGACTCAGTTGGCACAGGCAGGGCAACTTCTCCCTTGGGCGCGCCGCGTGCAGGCCACGGGCTGGCCGGCGTTGTGGATGGGGGACTGGAACAACACCCCGCAAAGTGACGTGCTCGCGCCGCTGGCGGAAGCCGGCGAGTGGCGTTTGCTCACGACGGAACAACCTCGCATCGACCATATTTTCGGCAGCGGAACAGGCTGGAAATGGCAGGTGATAGCCCAGGGAAAGAAGAACCGCTTTCTCGAAGGTGAGCCGAAAGTGCCCTGTAGCGACCACGCCGCCTGTTGGCTGGACGTGCAACTGTTGAGATAGAATTACGGCCGTGCCGGCCCGAGCGTTTGATCTCGTCGCCGGGGGCCGGCCCGCCGCCGCCATCGTCACTCCCGACGAGCCCCTCGCGGTGGTCACGGCGGCGGAGCTGCAGTATCATGTCCGGCTCGCCACCGGCGCCGAGCTGCCGATCATCAAAGACCGCGTGTCCGAGCCAAGACCCCGGCGAACCCTTCTGGGTTCAGCACGGGAACCGCACTCGCGTCGCTACGCTGTTTGCCGTTTACGAGGTCTTGGAGAAGCAAGCCGCCGCCGTGCACGAAGCTCAACGAGCGCATCATCATCCGCATCGTCCCGGCGCTGATGTACCCGTGGACTGCGGAGAAGCGTCAGGCCTTCATCGAGCAATGGCAGGGCTGGTCGTCGGCCGGCGCGCGGCGGTTGTTGCGGCCGCGCTAAAACAAATTGACGAACCAAGCCGAAGGAGAGATACTAACGTCGCACCTTCGTTCTGCGGATGGACGCCCTTGGCTTTCCCAACCGTCCGCGTGCCCGATTGACTGCGTTGAAATGTTGCCCTCGACCTCTACACCAAGGTGTAACGATGAATGCTCGTTCCCGTCAGGCGGGTTCACCGTGTAACCCGCATTTACCAGCTCATCTACTACCCGGATTTGCTGCACTGATTCTCATCATCGCGCCGGCAGAATTGTCGATATGTGCGGAAACTAGGGCAGAAAATGGCTCCAGTCGCAGTGTACCTAATATCGTACTAATACTGGCCGATGAT
>CAYOBW010000498.1:0-3420 GCA_964402115.1 uncultured Victivallales bacterium | reverse complement strand
CAAGGAGATGGTGGAGACATACAAGGTATGAGCGTGAGCGCGGCATGAGTACCCAGGAAGACGAGTTCCTCGGCAGGCTCCGAGCGACCTTCAGAGTCGAGGCAGCGGAGCATCTGCAGACGATCGCGACGGGTCTGTTCGCCTTGGAGGGAGGCGCGGCCCCCGCGGTGCGCGGCGATCTTGTCGGCACCGTGTTCCGGGCTGCGCATAGCCTCAAGGGCGCGGCCCGCGCGGTGGACTTTGTCGATGTCGAGTCCCTCTGCCAGTCTCTGGAGGACCTCTTCGCATCCTGGCGGCGCCAGGAGGTCGTCGCCGCACCCGCCGCCTTCGACCGGGCGCATCGCGCGCTTGACGCCATTGCCGGCGCGCTGGCTGCGCCGGAGCGCCCCGGCGGGGGGGGCCGGTGCGTTGCCGACGCCCGCGAGGTCCAGCCCTGCCGTCCGCCTGGGACTGCCTGCCCGGCCGGGCCTGCAGCCGACGCCGTTGCCGCCGTCACGCGGGCCGTGGCCGACGTCCCCTTGCCGGCGCCGGTGACGGAGCAGAAGGTCCCCGCCGCCGAGGGTACCGTGCGCATCTCGGTTGCCAAGTTGGAGGCGTGCTTGGTGGACGCGGAGGAGATGCTGGCGGCGAAGCTCAGCACGGGCCAAAGGGCGGCCGAAATGCGGGAATTGGCGCGCCCCTTCGCGGAGTGGCGGCACGAATGGCAGAGGGTCGAACCCGACGTCCAGGCGCTACGTCAGGCAGTGGGGCGCCCGCCGCCTGGCCCCCAATGCCATTAACTTTCTCATCAGACCGCGCTATTTCCAGTTCTTGGCTTCAGATCTGCATACCCCGAGAGCCGCGACCGCGCTGGGAGGCCTTGTCGCGCGGACCATTCCGGGGGTTGACGGGCCCCGCATGACGGTTGTCCCTGGGTGTGCGGCTGCAGGGTTGTCGTGACCCGAATGCGCGGCGTTTTTCCGACGGTCCCCACGTCCCGCCTCGCTTGATCCCCCGGAACCGATTGCCGGCGGGGGGCGGGCCGAGGTGCCCATTCTTCTCTGAAAGCCCCCGGCCTGCACGAATCTTCTCCTTTCTGGGGGTCATTTTCCAGGTTCACCGCGTGCATTCCCGGCTTTGTTCGGATATCTTTAGCATAGATAGTCATATAATGCTAAAGTCAGCATGGAACGCAAGGAGGTGGACGATGGGTGAGCCGGCAGATGAAGTCCGTGAACTGGAGCGGAAGGTGCGGAGCCTTCTGGATGGCGTTGCGCTGCACGGAGGGCTCGTGGCAGGCAGTCTGTACATGTCCCGAACCCGGTGCGGCCGCAGGGCGTGCAAGTGCATGGCATCGGATTACCGGCACGAGAACCGCTGCCTGTCGTTCACCGAAGGGGGCAGGTCGCGGACACGGACCATCCCCGACCGCTTGGCCGAGGCGATCGGTGCAAGGACCGCGGCTTACCGCCATGCCAGAGCCTTGCGCCGGGCCATCGCCCGCACGGCCGCCGAACTGCTGGAAGGCGTTGACCGCATCATTGCCGAGGCGGCGAGGACGGGTCAACGGGACATGCTCGCCGCTCTTGCCGAGGCCAAAAAGGGTTCAGAATGACTCCCGACACGGACATCTTCTCCCCCTTTTTCTGATCTGGCGACGCGAGGAACTGGAACAGGCAGTCGCAGCCCTGACCCGGGCAGTCCAGGCCCGCTGGAACTCGCTTGCGATCGTGCTTGTGCTCTGGCAGTGGGGGCTGCGCAACCGCGAGGATGCCTTCAGTTCGATCGTGGACCGGCACTGGGCCGGTCTGGTCGCAACCATGGCGGCCATGGACGTGAGTATCAGCAGGGACGCCGTGTCGGCTGCGGCATTGTGCAAAGCCAGGCAGGGTGTGGGCACCGCTCCCTTCGAAAGCCTGCACCGGATCGCCGGCCGGAGGCACCGGGAACAGCACGGTCAACTGGCTCTCTACAGAGGGTATCGGCTCCACGCCGTCGATGGGTCCACGCTGAACCTTCATTCCAGCAGGGGTCTGGCCACCGCCTTCGGCCGACCGCCCTCCACCGGCCGGCGCAAGTCACCGCCCCAGGCGACATTCACCGTGCTGGAGCTGGTCAACACCGGGTGGATAGTCGACTACCGGCTCTCACGCTGGGACGCCGCCGAACTGGCGCAGTCGAAGTCTCTCGCCGCCGCACTTGGCGAAGGGGATCTGCTGCTCGCCGACCGTCTCTACTTCGACCCCGCCTGGTACGCCGACCTGTGCCGACGGCGGGTCAAATTCCTGTTCCGGCTCAACTGCAACCGCCATGCAAGCCTGTCGCCCGAAAGCCAGCAGCGGATCAGGGTGCAACGGGCCGAGGGGGGAAACGTGGACTGCCCTGTCGATCTCCGCGTCCGCACGGGCAAGAACACCTACACGCTGCTCCCCAACCTGCGCTACGTCGAGATCAAGCGCCCTGGCGCTCTGACACTCCACTTCATCACCAATCTGACCCCGGACGAGGTCCCCACACTGGAGATCGCCAAGCTCTACCGGATGAGATGGGAGATCGAGACCAGTCTGCGCTACTACAAGGGGCAGGATCACCTTCCTGCGGTACGCTCAAGACGGGAAGACTCCGTGCGTCAGGAGGTCATGGTCCATGTGCTGGCACACAACTCGGCCAGATTCATCCAGTCTGAAGCCTGTCTCGCCCACCTCGCCACACCGGCCGCAGGGACGCCGACGCCGCCCGATCCCGGCAACCCGAACGAACCCGACGCCGCGAGCGAACCAGCGCAGAAGTGGACGGCAAAGAACAGCCTCCACACTGGGCCGCTGCGTCCCGTCGACCTGCAGTTCCGGCGAACCGTCGACGTCATTCTCGGAGCTGTTCTCAGCGTTCTCGTCTCCCCTGCCGGCACAGCCCCAGACCTGTGGAACAGGCTTCTCACAAAGATCGCCGGCCTCAGGATCATGGCAAAGCCCGGCAGGAGCTATCCACGCATAGGGCGCAAGTACAACAAGGGCAAACGCAACAAAGGCGACACCAAGGGACAGAAGAGACGAGCAGCAAAACGACGCAAACGACTAAGAGATAAGCCTATGGGAGAAAGTTAATGGCATTGGGGGGGCGGTTGGCTTGGCCAGCCGCTGGGGGTCGAGATGACGTCCTATGGTCTGGGTAGCCCGGCTCGGGCCGTCGTCGCGGTAGCGCCCGACGCTGGTTCAGGAGATGCAGAGGCGGAGTGTGGTTCCGGCCGCGGCGGCAAGGTCTGGGAATTGCTGGCGGTGTCGGAGGATGAGATCGGCGATTTCGCTGGGAGTTGTGTCTCGGAGGATGTCGACGACCACGGCGCCGGGGTGTTGGTGCCGGAACCAGGTTCGCTGGCGCCGTGCGTAGGCGACGGTGCGTTGCACCAGTCGCTCCTGGAGTTCCGCCAGCCCGGGTATGGAG
>CAYOBW010000497.1:0-3463 GCA_964402115.1 uncultured Victivallales bacterium | reverse complement strand
GCGTCTCGCTAACAAGACTGATCCACCGGCCTGACAAGCAGGCAGGGGTGCCGGAAATGTGGGTAATGACAAGGCCTGCGGCTGGGCGCTAAACGAGGACGCGATGACTCGGCGTTGCTATACTCATTGACTGACGTTCCGATTAATCCGAAACAAGGAGAGTCATCATGGCCCAGAGCTGGCCCGTACCGAAGCGTGTTTTGACCGTTTTTTGTATCCTGGCGTCTCTGACCAATGCGCCACGCTTGAAAGCCGCGGAGCCAGCGGCTCCGTCGGCGGAGTCTCCACAGCAGCGCGACGCACGCATGCAGTGGTGGCGTGAAGCGCGGTTCGGCATGTTCGTCCATTGGGGGCTCTATTCCGGACTGGCGGGCACGTGGGACGGCAAGGCCGTGGGGACGCAGGGTGGGATGGAATGGATCCAGCAGCGTGTCAAGGTGGACACCGACACGTATGCCAAACACGCGGTGCCGCTGTTCAAGCCTGCTCCGGATTTCGCCCGCCAATGGGCGCGGCTGGCCAAGGAAGCCGGCTGCCGTTACGTGGTCTTCACCTCAAAACACCACGAAGGCTTTGCCCTTCACGACTCCAAAGTGGGCGACTACAACGCTGGCGCCGTGCTGCACCGGGATTTGGTCAAAGAAATCGTCGACGCCGTGCGGGCCGAGGGCTTGAAAGTGGGCTTCTACCATTCCGTGATCGACTGGCACCACGACCAATACGCCTATGCATTGTCGAAGCAACTGCCGCACCCGCTGCGCGGCCAGCCGTACCCGAACGGCCAGCGGGATCACGCCAAGTACGTTGACTACTTGCACGCACAGGTGAACGAGTTGGTCTCCAGCTACGGCCCGGTGGACATCCTGTGGTGGGACTACAGTTCGCAGGATTTTCAGGGCGACGAGGCGTGGCGGGCGTTCGACTTGATGAAACTGGTGCGGGCGAAACAACCGGCCATCATCATGAACAATCGCCTGTTCCGCATCCCGGAAGCCGGTTTCACCGGGATGGGCACGGCGGCGATCGCCCCGCAAATCGATCCGAAATACGGCGATTTCATCACGCCCGAACAGCACATTCCGGCGACCGGCATGCCGGGAGTGGATTGGGAAACGTGCATGACGCTGAACACGACGTGGGGCTACAGCGAGCACGACCACGAGTGGAAATCGGACGAGACGCTGATCCGCAATTTGATCGACATCGCCAGCAAAGGCGGCAACTACCTGCTGAACATCGGCCCCAAGGGCGATGGCAGCGTACCAGTGGAAAGCGTCCAATCCCTGCAAGCGATCGGGGCGTGGATGAAAGTTAACGGCGAGTCGATCGTCGGTACCACCGCCAGCCCGTTTGACAAGCTGGCCTGGGGCCGTTGCACCCGGAAGGTGCTGCCCAACGGCAAGGTGCGTTTGTACTTGCACGTCTTCGACTGGCCCGCTGACGGGCGACTGACGGTCCCCGGTCTGGCGAGCAAGCCGGGCAAAGCGTTCCTGCTGGCGGACGGGCGATCGCTCGACGCCGCCATCGTGGACGGTCAGCTGGCGATCACGGTCCCCGTCGAGTCGCCGGACAAGATCGCCACGGTCGTGGCGGTGGACTTGTAGGCAGCAACAGACAAAGTGGCTCCGTCACGCCGTGTCGGTGCCAGAGCGGCTGACACGCTCTGGGATCACGGTCGGGATGACCGTGGCCGGCCGGCGTGAAGATACCGCAGTACGCGATTGGGTGGATGCGTGTGCAGGCGGTAGAAGATCGACGTTGGGAAAGAGGTGGACCGTGCCGCCACAATGAGGACAGTCACAAGGAGCCGCGACTTCGATCAGCCGATCGTACTTGCTGGGCTGCGGACGGAACCAGCCCGGATGACCGACCGGGGCTCCGCGTTTCTTCGGTTGTGCAACATCTTTCGCCCCTGCATCCGCACATCTTAGCTGGTTTCCAACGGCACTTCGACCGCCCCCACCATTTCCCCCGCTTCCTCTACAACACTCGCTACGGGGCACTGAATTGGCACTTCGCCAGCAGCAGGCACACAGGGCCGTGCGAGTTGGAAGACATCCATCGCGGGTGGCCGTAAGCCCTTTGGAAATCTCGGCTATCGGCCATCGTCGCGGGTATCGCGGCCTCGCAGTCTTTGTTACACTTTTTGATGATTTTCGAAGGGGATGTGGCAGGCGATAACCCGATGTCGAAGCCAAGTGACGACGCGCTGACGACGGAGGCCGCCGAGATGCTTAACGTATCGCAGAACAGCCTTCGGGCCTGAGCCAAAGCTGGGAGAACTCCTTAGCGACGGAACCCAGCCAACGGCTATCGCCTGTTCAAACGCACCAATCGTCAGCGGTTTTTGGCAAAGTCGGAACCTCCACAGAAGCAGCAAGGGAACTCGAAGGACTCGAAGAATCCGATGGCTTCACACCACGAACTCGCAAGCTTTATTTGGCAGATCGCCGATTTGCTTCGGGGCCCGTATCGGCCGCCGCAGTACGAACGGGTCATGCTCCCGTTCGTCGTTCTCCGTCGCTTCGACTGCGTCCTCGCCAAGACCAAAGACAAGGTCGTTGCCGAATACGAGAAGCTCAAGGGGGGCAAGATTGCTGGCGACGCCCTCGACCCGCGGCTGAACAAGATCGCCGGGCCGAAGTTCCGCTTCCACAACCACTCGCCGCTCACCCTCGAAAAACTCAAAGGCGACCCTGATCATCTCGACAAGCACCTCGTTTCGTACATCAAGGGCTTCTCGGCCAACGTCCGCCGCATTTTCGAGTTCTTCGAGATCGAGCCCGAAATCGAGAAGATGCACGAGGAGAACATCCTGTTCCTCGTTGTCTCCAAGTTCTGCGAGGTGGACCTGCACCCGGACAAGGTGCCGCCCGAGGAAATGGGGAAGCTGTTCGAGCACCTGATTCGGAAGTTCAACGAACAGGCCAACGAAACCGCCGGCGACCACTTCACGCCGCGCGAAGTCATCGACCTCATGGTCGATCTGCTGTTCATCGACGACGACGCGATCCTGTCCAAGCCGAACGTCGTTCGCAAGTTGCTCGACCCCGCCTGCGGCACTGGCGGCATGCTCAGTCAGGCGTTGAACTACATCGAGGAACATGAGCAAACCGCCGAACTATGGGTGTTTGGCCAGGACTACAACAAGCGGTCTTACGCCGTCGCCGCGTCCGACCTGCTCCTGAAGGGCCGGGACAACAGCGAGATTGCCTTCGGCGATTCCCTTGTGGACGACCAGTTCGGCTCCGAGCACGCCACGACCCATGGCCGATTTGATTACCTGCTCGCCAACCCGCCGTTCGGCGTGGACTGGAAGAAGCAACAGAAAGAGATCGAGCAGGAACATGCCAAGCAGGGCTTCGCCGGCCGATTTGGGGCGGGCCTGCCGCGCGTCAACGACGGTGCGCTGCTGTTCCTCCAGCACATGATCGACAAGTTCGAGTCGCCCGATAAAGGCGGC
>CAYOBW010000496.1:0-3464 GCA_964402115.1 uncultured Victivallales bacterium | reverse complement strand
TTTAAGTAAATACAAGCATGAAGCGGCTGCCTTATTTTTGGGGTGGCCTTTTTTTTGTTCTTGGTGAACAGTCTGTTAATCGCAATCCCGACATAACCAATAATCTATTAATAATCTCAGTTTGTAATTTTCAGACAAAGCTGAGAACTTGTTCAGGGCTCCGTCCCCCTTTGAAAATTAATCATTTACAGAAATACGGTTATCGATTTCAAAGGGGGATTCAGGGGGATTTAGAAACTACTTTTAATTTGGATTTCGAATTACTTCCCGATTTCTGATTTCTTATTTTATATTTTTTATTCACCTTTATTTCCTGACAAAATGCAAATTCTCAATTCCCCTTTTGTTCCCCCCGATAAATCAGCGATTTTTACTTTCAATTCATGTTTATCAATTAAAGGGGGACTCGCTTCGATGTAACATTATTTTTAACAAATACATCCTGATGCGCTAAGCGGTTCCAATCCGCTAAGCGCATGGTATCCGGAATAATCACAGCTTACAGAAATTGTTAAAAGAAATCCCGTCAGGGATAGAATGTGGGTAGCAAAACCCGTCACCAATACCATTCCGTCCCGGATGGGACGGGAGATTTTCTACATTCAATTCTTCTACCCATATCCGGTGCCTGATGGCACCGTGATTTACCAACAATCACCTTATGCGCAAAACGGTTCCAATCCGCTAAGCGCGTGGTATCCGGAATAATCAGAGCTTACAGAAATTGTTAAAAAGAAATCACGTAAGGGATTGAATATGGGTAGCAAACCCGTCAACAAAATCATTCCGTCCCGGGTGGGACGGATATTTTCTACTTTCAATTCTTCTACCCATATCCGTTGCCTAACGGCACCTTGAATTTCCAACAATCCACATTAAAAAAAACTGGCTCACTCCCGGTAATGTGTTGGTGGTACTTAAATTTAAGTATTTTTGACGCTATAACTCAGATTACTGATTCATATTTTGGGGGAGACTATATGAAAATAAATTATCAGAATTACGGACTGTTTTTCAGGTTTATTGATACCTTTTTACCCACAGGATTTAAGGGCATAAACCGCCACGATCCTTTATTGCTGGAACTTGAAGATACGATGGAGAACAACAGGCAGTTTTTCTATATAGCTGATATAATTAAAGTAAAAATACTTTTTACAAGTAAAAGGAGCGCCCAAATGATCGGGACAGAGCCTGACAATTTTACACCTGAAACTTTTTTCCTGGTCCGGCATCCTGATGAAGTAGAAAAGCACATTGTTTTACGTGGAAAAGTGTTTAAAACGGCACATGACCTTTATAATTCAGAAAAAGGTGAAATGTTGTTGTCAATCTGCGCAAGAATGCGCAATTATGAAAACAAATATGTTCCTTTATTAATACAGAGCTATTCCTTTTATACCGAAACACCATTTAAAACAGTTTATTTGTTTAATGTTTATACCGAGGTGGACAAATATCCAAAAGGACAGTGGGCAAGTCATCACTATTTTGGTAACGACATGTCGTATTTCAGATATCCTGACGAAAAATTGATGAAAATTGGAAACATTTTCAGCGACAGGGAGTTTGATATTATTCAACTTCTGGTAAAAGGATTAAATACCAAACAGATTTCTGAAAAACTTTTTATAAGTCCGTTTACGGTAAACACCCACAGAAGCAATATCCTCCAAAAATCGGGGAAAGCAAGTGTACATGAACTATTATCATGGCTTACAGAAATTGGAAAGATTTGAAACTATGACAGACACCGGAAAACAGTGCAAAAACTGTAATTCTTATTTCGAAGGTAACTATTGCAACTATTGCGGGCAAAAAGCAAATGCAAAAAGATTCACTGCTTCAAATTTATCAAGAGAGTTTTTAAAAGAATTTTTCGATGTTGACAGCACTCTTTTATTTACCATAAAAGAACTCTTTGTGCGACCCGGAGAAATGTTGCGCGGATACATTGCCGGGAAACGAATTTCATATCTTAATTCTTTTGCATACCTGTTAATTATCAGCCTGATTGCTGGTTTTGTTTACACCTGGTCGGGGGTGCCAAATAAAATTGATGAAATTATGCTGACATCAGGTGAAATCATAAAATTTACGAGTAATCATTTTAGTTACCGGATGCTGATTACGATTCCTGCTTATGCAATAATTTGCTGCATCATTTATAAATCGCATAAATATAACTTTGCAGAATACTTTATCATAAACACATACTTAATCAGTCAAAGCATAATTTTTTTGGTGTTGTGGATAATCATTAACAGCTTTATAAAACCTGGCATATTGGTTTTTGAGATTCTTTATTACAGCGCTTTCTTTTCAGTTATAATTTATCAGATAATAGTGTATTTTCAATTATTCAATTCCGGAAATACTTTAATGCGCTGGTTAAAAGCAATAATATCAGTAATTACAGGATTGGTAATGAGTTTTATTTTGATGAACTTAATAATAACATTCATAAATATATTTTCAAAATAATCAAATTGGTTACTTTGCATTGTATATAACTCCCGATGAATATAATTTCACAGTGTACATGTTAGTTACAACACCTCCCATTTCCAAGTCAAAATATTCGAACTGCTTTTAACAAGTGTGTATTAACTTACTCTGACTGCTTATTGTATTTATTGTATAAATGCTTTGCCAGTACCTAAAATTAAGTACTTTTGATTGTTTCAGAAATTAGTACTTATTAATTTTTTGAGCGTTAATATGAAAACAAATTATCAGAATTACGGGCTGTTTTTCAGGTTTATCGAAACCTTTTTACCTACTGGATTTCAAGGTATAAACCGTCAGGATCCACTGTTGCTGGAACTTGAAGAGATGACTGAAAACAACAGGCAGTTTTTCTATGTTGCTGATGTAATAAAGGTTCAAATACTTTTTACAAGTAAAAGGAGCGCCCAAATGATTGGTAGCGAACCAGATGAACTTACACCTGATCATTTTTTCGAGGTCGTGCATCCCGATTGTAAAGACAAGCATGTTGTTTTACGTGGAAAAATTTTTAAAACAGCGCACGACCTTTATAATTCAGAAAAAGGAGAAATGTTGTTGTCTTCGTGTACAAGAATAAGAAATTCCCAAAATAAATATGTTCCTATTTTTAATCAAGCTTATTTTTTTAATACCGAACCCCCTCATAAAACTGTGTATCTGATAATGGTTTTAACTGAGATTGATACATTTCCTGTAATACAACAGGAAAATCATCACTATTTTGGTAACGACATTTCGTATTTCAGATATCCTGACGAACAATTAATGTGTTCAGGAAACATCTTCAGCAAAAGGGAATTTGAAATTATTCAACTTATCGCAAAATGCATGAATACAAAACAAATAGCAAAACAACTGTTCCTTAGTCCTTTTACAGTAAACACCCATAGGAGGAATATTCTGCAAAAATCGGGGAAAGCAAGTATTCAAGAACTGCTATTCTGGCTTACAGA
>CAYOBW010000495.1:0-3472 GCA_964402115.1 uncultured Victivallales bacterium | reverse complement strand
CCGCCCAGCCGGCTGGCCGGCTGGCAGGGCGAGCCGCGCCCGTTCGGCTTCACGGCGGAGGTGCAGCCCGTCTTCGACCAGCACTGCGTGAAGTGCCACGACTTCGGCAAGGAGGGCGCCAGGAAGCTGGTGCTGGCGCCCGACCGCGATTTCACGTTCAACGCGGCCTACATCGAACTCTGGCGCAAGGGCTACGTCCGCTGCGTGGGCGCCGGCCCCGCGGAGATCCAGCAGGCGTACGCGTGGGGCTCGCGTCGCAGCCCGCTTGTCCAGGTGCTCTCCGCGGGGCACCACGAGGTGCAGCTCAGCCCCGCGGAATGGGAGCGCATCGTCACGTGGGTGGACCTCAACGCGCCCTACTACGCCACCTACAACTGCGCCCACCCCCAGAGCGTCAGCGGCCGGTGTCCGCTGACGCGGCCGCAGCTGGCGCGCCTCTGCGAGCTGGTCGGCCCGCCGCTGGTCTGGCGGGACGAAGGCTCCCCGTTCAACACCTTCGGCGCGAGCCCGGGCGTCATGGTCAGCTTCGACCGGCCGGAGCTCAGCCCGTGCCTGGCGAACTTCAAGGACAAGGCCGACCCGAAATACGGCGAAGCGCTGGCGTTGCTCCGGGCGGGCAAGGAGACGCTGGCCCAGCGCCCCGAGGCCGACCGGCCCGGCTTCGTGCCCTGCGACGAGGACCGGCGCCGCGAGGCGAAGTACGCCGAACGCCGCCGGCTCGAACAGCGGAGCCGGGAAGCCATCCGCGGCGGCACGAAGGTGTACGACGCCAGCGGACACCCTTGACGCCCTGAACGGCAGCCTCACCGGTAGCCCCCGACGTGAGGAGGCGGACGGACCGCTTGACGATACCGTCCGCCGCCTCACGGCGGCAGCTACGGGGAGGGGGACGAAGAGGGAAGAGGCGCGCAGCGTGTAGCCCCCGACGTGAGGAGGGGGACAGGGCTCTTGACGATGCCGTCCGCCGCAATTCGTTTGACAACGGTGGGCGGGAAGGTGTTTCATGCGCCCCTTGCAGCCAAAATCCGACTCCGTTCCCGGGGCCGGATGCGGGGGACCCAACGTCCGCGCCGGTGCGCGGGCAGGGGCGAACGGCCGTGCCACGGCACGGTCGGGGCCACTTTCCAGGCCCAGCCCGTCAGCTAACCTCGTCGGCAAAGGGAAGGGCAATCCTCCTGCAGCGCCTGCGCGCTCCCGAGAATCCCGATGAGCTCGCCTGCCATGGCTATGCCAGGCCAAGGCGAGTTGTTTGGACGGGAGGGCAGCCATGCAGATCTCGACTTCACAGCGAGCCGGACTGGCTCTGGGGCTGGGCGCTCTGGGCGTGGTTTTCGGCGACATCGGCACCAGCCCCCTGTACGCCCTGCGCGAGTGCTTTCTGGCCACCCACGCTTTGGCCGTGACGTACGACAACGTGCTGGGCGTGCTGTCGCTCATCTTCTGGTCCCTCCTCCTGCTGGTGTCGGTGAAGTACACCACGTTCGTGCTGCGGGCTGACAACCGTGGCGAGGGCGGCATCCTGGCCCTGCTGGCCCTGGCCCTGCCGGACCGCGACCGACCGGGCCGCCGCACGGTGCTGCTGCTGGGCCTGGGCATTTTCGGGGCCGGGCTGCTCTACGGCGACGGCATGCTGACACCGTCGCTCACCGTGCTCAGCGCGGTGGAAGGTCTGAACGTGGCCACGCGCCTGTTCGAACCTTACGTGCTGCCCTGCTCCGCGCTGATCCTCGTCGGCCTGTTCGCCATTCAGAAGCATGGCAGCGGCCGGGTGGGGGCGGCCTTCGGCCCGCTGATGGTGGTCTGGTTCGCCGTGCTGGCCATCCTGGGGGTGCGCGGCATCCTGAGCGCGCCCGGCGTGCTGTGGGCGGTCAACCCGTTGTTCGGCCTGCGCTTCCTGCTGCACCACGGCACGACCGGCTTCCTGGTGCTGGGCGCCGTGTTCCTGGCCCTGACCGGGGTGGAGGCCCTGTACGCCGACATGGGCCACTTCGGCGCCCGGCCGATCCGACAGGCCTGGTTCGCGCTGGTGCTGCCGTCCCTGTTCCTGAATTACCTGGGCCAGGGCGCCCTGCTGCTGCGCGACCCGGCGGCGGTGGAGAACCCGTTCTACCGGCTGGCCCCGGCGTGGGCCCTGTATCCCCTCGTGGGCCTGGCCACGGTGGCAGCCGTCATCGCTTCCCAGGCCCTGATCTCGGGGGTGTTTTCCCTGACCATGCAGGCCACCCAGCTCGGCCTGCTGCCCCGCATCGCCGTGCGGCACACGTCCGCCAGCCTGCGCGGACAGGTCTACATCCCGTCGGCCAACTGGGCCCTGCTGGCAGCTTGTCTGCTGCTGGTCGCGGGCTTCGGCTCCTCCAGCCGCCTGGCCGCCGCCTACGGCATCGCGGTCTCGCTCACCATGCTGATCACGACCCTCCTGTTCTACTTCGCCGCCCGCCGCCTGTGGGCCTGGACAGCCTGGCGGGCCGGGCTGTTCGCCGCCTTCTTCCTGGTCATCGAGTCCGCCTTCTGTCTGGCCAACCTGACCAAGTTCCTGCACGGCGGCTGGGTGCCGCTGCTGCTCGGCGGGGCGGTGTTCGCCGTGATGTCCACCTGGCGCAAAGGCCGACGCCTGCTGGGGGTGCGGCTGGCCCAGCGACGGCTGCCGCTGGCGGTTTTCTTCGAGGACGTGGAACATACGCGACCGCTACGCGTGACCGGCACCGCCGTGTTCATGTCGGGCAACGCCGACGGTGTCCCCCTGGCCCTGCTGCACAATTTCAAACACAACCGCATGCTGCACGAGCGCAACGTGTTTCTGACCATCCGCGTGGGGGACGCGTCCCATGTGCCGCCGGCGGAGCGAGTCACGGTGGAGCGGTTGCACGAGGGATTCCACCAGGTCATCGCCCGGGTCGGCTTCATGGACGAGGTGAACGTGCCGGACCTGCTCTCCGCCTGCGCGGAACAGGGCCTGGCGCTGGAACTGTCCCGGACCAGCTTCTTTCTCAGCTGCGAGACCGTCCTGCGCGGTCGCGAGCGCACCCTGGCCCGCTGGCGAAAATTCCTGTTCGCGGTGCTGGCCCGCAACGCCCAGCGCCCGAGCGACTACTTCGGCCTGCCCCCCAACCGCGTCATCGAACTGGGCATGCAGGTGGAACTGTGAGGGTGGCCCGGGCGGTGACCGGGCGGTGACAGGCACCATGTGTAGCCGCCGACGTAAGGAGGCGAACAGCCTCGTCAAGCCGCCCGTCCCCCTCCTCACGTCGGGGGCTACGGGGGAGGCGCTTCTCCCTTCCCTCCCTGTAGCTGCCGCCGTGAGGCGGCGGATCCCCTCCCCTCGTCCTCAAATCACACGGCGGACGGCATCGGCAAGCCGCCGGTCCCCCTCCTCACGTCGGGGGCTACGGGGGAGGCGCGCTTCTCCCTTCCCTCCCCGTAGCTGCCGCCGTGAGGCGGCGGATCCCCTCCCCTCGTCCTCAAATCACACGGC
>CAYOBW010000494.1:0-3473 GCA_964402115.1 uncultured Victivallales bacterium | reverse complement strand
GGACGCAGGGCGAGCTGGCCCTGGCGGGCGTAGTCCAGCGCCTCGGCCAGGATGCGGGCGGACTCCTGCGGCGCGTGGAAGCCCATCGAGTTCTCCGCGTTGATGAAGTCCAGCCGCCACTGCGCTTTGCGCTGCAGCGCGCGCGCGGCGGCAAGCTGGCCGTCCGTCGCGCCGGCCTGCCGCGCCGCAACCAGGTCGTCCAGAAGCGCGACGACGGCGACGGTGCCACGGTCCATCAGTTGCTGCGTGCGGGTCTGCACGGCCTCGACGCGGGCCTTCATCTCCGCCTCGGGGAAGTGGTGGCAGGCCAGGCACGCGCGCGAGGTGTTGAGCAGCGGGCTGCGGATGTGGTGATCGGTGACCTTCATCGCGCCTTCGCGCTGGTAGGGCATATGGCAGTCGGCGCACGCCACCCCGCTGCGGGCGTGAATGCCCTGGTTCCACAGCTCGAACTCCGGATGCTGGGCTTTCAGCACCTTCGCCCCCGACTCCGCATGCGTCCAGTCCGCGTGCCCCACGCTGTCGTAGTACGCCTCGATCTCCTCGACTTTCAGCCCGTTGTGCCACGGGTACGTGACGAGCTTGCCGTCGCCCTTGAAGTAGTACTCGACATGGCACTGGCCGCACACGAAGGAGCGCAGCTCCTGCCGCGTGGCCATCGTGTTGGGGTTGTAGTTCGGCACGCCCTCCCGCGCCTTGACAAGCTTGATTCCCTCCAGGAAGCCGGGGCGCGTCACGCGCAGGGCCATGGTCTTGGGATCGTGGCAATCCACGCACGCGATGGGATGCTGGACGAGCGCCCAGGCGCTGGTGAGCGGCATGGCGCAAACCTTCGCGAAGCCGGCCAGCAGGTCGCCCCCGCCCTGCGCCTCGTAAACGGCCTTGATGCCCCCCGCGTGGCACTGCAGGCAGGCGCCCGGCTGCTTGAACTTGTGCGTGCGCTCGGTCAGCTTCTGATCGAGCAGCGAGTACGCATGCCCGCGCTCCTCGCGGTAGTCCACGCCGAACGCGTAGCCGGCGAAGATGCGCTTCAGCGCGGGCTGCGCGTCAAGCCTCGAAAAGGCCTCGCTGCCGCCGTAGCGGGTGCGGTTCGTGTCCGAGGTCCGCAGGTAGCCGTCGTACTGGCGCGGGAAGTTCCGACCCCACACCGCGGGATCGGTGATGGACTCGTCCATGGGGGCCAGCTGCACGAAGGTGTCCTTCGCCTCGAGCTTGCGCTGGTGGATATTCAGCAGCAGCGCCGTCAACGCCGCCGTGGCCGCCGCCACGCCGAGCAGGATGGCTGCCTGCAGCATCAGCATTTTCTTCATCGTCGTCCCCTCCCCCGCTTCCGCGGCTGTCAATCCAGGGCCATGTGCCCCGCCGAGCGGTGGCAGATCGTGCACCGCGCCTCGCCCCGGCTGACGTCCGCGTGTCCCGCCAGGCCGCCCACCATGTTCCCGTGACACGCGATGCAGTTGTGCTGCAGGTCGGCCAGGTTGACCGGCGTGATGCGGATCGGCTCCGCGAAGTTCTGCAGGGTGAACGCCTTCGAGTGGTGCCAGCCGTTGCGCCCCTTGGCGAGGTACTTGCTGAGGAAATCGTGCGGCAGGTGGCAGTCGGCGCACGTGGCCGCCCGGTGATGGCTGCCCTTCTGCCAGGAGTCGAACGGGTCGCGCATGATGTGGCAGTTCACGCAGGCGGCGGGATCGTTGCTGAGATACGACAGCCCCTCCGCGTAGTAGAACGTGAAGCCGCCCACGCCCAGCAGCAGCCCGACGCTGCCGGACAGCGCGCTCCACCAGCGCGGCGCCAGGGCCACGGCAGACTCCCACCTGTTCAGCAAGCCCCTCATACAGCGGGCGAGGATAAGCCTGCCTGCCTGGCAAGGCAAGTCCGGTCTGACCGTTGCCGGAACAGCGGGACATCCCGTGGCGTCCGCGAAAAGGTGTTGTGCCGCCCGCCGAATCGGCTACCATTAGCCCCCTGCCAGCAGAAAGGGCGTAGATGATCAGGACGGGTATCGGTTTCGACGTGCATCGCTTCGCCGCCGGGCGGCGGCTGGTGTTGGGCGGCGTGACGTTCGACCATCCGCAAGGCCTTGAGGGTCATTCGGATGCGGATGTATTGTGCCATGCGCTGGCCGACGCGCTGCTGGGCGCCGTCGCGGCTGGCGACATCGGCCAGCATTTCCCGGACACCGACGCCGCCTGGAAGGATGCCAACAGCGTCGATTTGTTGCGCAAGGTGGCCGACATCGTGCGCGACCGTAACGCGCGCATCCTCAACGTGGATGCCACGGTCATCGCCCAGAAGCCGCGCCTGGCGCCCCACGTCAGCCAGATGCGCGCGAACCTCGAAGACGCGCTCGGCATCCCCGCCGACCGCATCGGGATCAAGGCGACCACCTCGGAGCGGCTGGGCGCCCTGGGGCGGGAGGAAGGGATCGCCGTGATGGCGATTGCCACGGTGGACCAGTCAGGGACGGATTGAGCGGCGCCGGGGGTTCCGCCGCCGCGATGGATGACAGGGTGCCATGCACGTTTACAACACGCTGACCCGCCAACTGGAGGAAGTGGAGGCGCTTGAGCCGGGGCATCTGCGCCTCTACACCTGCGGCCCCACGGTCTACAACTTCGCCCACATCGGCAACTTCCGCGCCTATGCCTTCGAGGATCTCCTCCGGCGCACGCTGAAGAGCTGCGGCTGGCGCGTGACCCAGGTGATGAACCTGACCGACGTGGACGACAAGACCATCAAGGGCGCCAATGCCGCCGGCCTGCCGCTGGCCGCGTACACCGCGCCGTTCAAGCAGGCGTTCTTCGAGGATCTCAAGACGCTGAACATCGAGCCGGCCGAGCACTACCCGGCGGCGACGGACTACGTCCCGGCCATGATCCGCCTGGTCCAGACGCTGCTCGACAAGGGGCACGCCTACCGCTCCGAGGACGGCTCGGTCTACTTCAGCATCGCCACGTTCAAGGACTACGGCAAGCTCGCCCATCTCGACATGGGGGGGCTGCGGGCCGGGGCGCGCGTGGCGCAGGACGAGTACGAGAAGGAGAACCTCGCCGACTTCGCCCTGTGGAAGGCGTGGAGCGCCGAAGACGGTCCCGTGGCGTGGGACGCGCCGTGGGGCCGCGGCCGGCCGGGTTGGCACATCGAGTGCTCGGCCATGAGCCAGCAGCTGCTCGGCGACTCCTTCGACATGCACACCGGCGGGGTGGATAACGTCTTCCCCCACCACGAGGACGAGATCGCCCAGAGCGAGGCCGCCACGGGCAAGCCTTTCGTCCGCTACTGGCTGCACTGCGCGCACCTGATCGTGGACGGACGCAAGATGTCCAAGTCCCTCGGCAACTTCCACACGCTGCGGGACCTTCTGGCGCGCGGCTTCACGGGCCGCGAGATCCGCTACGTGCTGCTGGCCTGCCACTACCGCCAGGCGCTGAACTTCACCTTCGACGCGTTGCACGCGGCACGCGCCGCCCTCG
>CAYOBW010000493.1:0-3486 GCA_964402115.1 uncultured Victivallales bacterium | reverse complement strand
ATAAACAGACTCATGAAAGCACTAGGCACTTCATACGTAGGGACCCTGACGGGCGCACTTTTCGCAGCGGCGGCTGTCGGTCCGGCGCAGGCCGCCTCAAAACCCAACATCGTCTTCGTGCTGGCCGACGACCTGGCACAGGGCGACCTCGGCTGCTACGGGCAGACGCTCATCCGCACGCCCAACCTCGATCGCATGGCGGCCGAGGGTACGCGCTTCACGCAGGCGTACAGCGGCACGACCGTCTGCGCCCCCTCGCGCGCCTCGCTGCTGACGGGCCTGCACATGGGGCATGCGCCGATCCGGGCGAACCGGGAGATTCAGCCCGAGGGCCAGATGCCGCTGCCCGCGGAAACCGTAACCGTCGCCCAGGTCCTCAAGTCCGGCGGCTACGCCACGGCGTGCATGGGCAAGTGGGGCATGGGCCTGTTCGATACGTCGGGCAGCCCGCTCAAGAAGGGCTTCGAGCACTTCTTCGGCTACAACTGTCAGCGCCACGCGCACGGCTATTTCCCGGCCTACCTCTACAACGACGACAAGCGGGTGACGCTGGAGGGCAATGCCGGCCCCGGCCCCGGCAAGACCTACGCCCAGAACCTCATCGCCGACGATGTGCTGCGCTGGGTGCGCGCGCAGAAGGACCGGCCGTTCTTCCTCTTCTTTGCCGCCACCCTGCCGCACGCGAAGTACGAGATCGACGACCAGGGCAGCTACAAGGACATGCCCTGGTCCGAGCAGGAGCGCAACTACGCCGCGATGGTCACCCGGCTCGACACGGATGTCGGTCGTCTCCTGGCCCTGCTGGCGGAACTCAAGCTCGACACCAACACGCTGGTGCTGGTCGCCGGCGACAACGGCTCGTCTTTCCCGCCCGCGTCGCCGCTCGGCAAGCGCTTCAAGCAGGCCGCGAACGGGCTGCGCGGCTTCAAGCGTGAGCTGTACGAGGGCGGTTTGCGGCAGGCGGCCCTGGCCCGCTGGCCGGGCGTGATACCCGCCGGGCGGGTCAGCGACGAACCATGGGCGTTCTGGGATTTCCTGCCGACTGCGGTCGAGCTCGCCGGTGCACCGGTTCCCGCCGGTTTCAAGAGCGATGGCCTCTCGCTGGTCTCCTTCCTCAAGGGGGGCGCGGCCCCGCAACGCGCGTGTTTCTACTGGGAACTGCACGAGGGGACGCCGCTCCAAGCCGTGCGCTTCGGCAACTGGAAGGCCGTGCGCAACGGCCCGGGGCGACCGCTCGAGCTTTACGACCTGAAGGCCGATCCCGGCGAGGCCCGCGACCTCGCCGCCGCCCATCCCGACCTCGTCACGCAGGCGGAAGCGCTCATGAAAGAGTCCCGCGTGGACGATCCGAATTGGCCCCTGCGCGCCCCCGTGCGACCCAAGCAGAAGGCAAAGTAGGTCGGACATTTGCCTGTAGCCGACCCGCCGCCCTTTCTGGCATAAAGTGGCGCATGTGGACCCGCGGTATCCTGCTCGTTTCGGCGCTGGCGGCCACGCTATCCGGCGTGGCGCCCGCGGGTGCGGCGCAGGACGGCGGCACGCCGCGGGCGTGGGGCGATTCGTATGTGCCGAAGTCCCCGCCGCCGGCCCGGCATGTCTATGCGGTGCGGCTGCAGGGGCTGCGCGCGGACGAGCGCGTGGCGCTGACCTGCCTGCAGGGGCTGCTCGCGCGCCGGCAGCCGCGCATCTGGCTCATTCGCACGGCGGAGGATCAATTCTGGCTCGACCGTCACCAGGCGCGGGGATTCATCGGCGACTACGAAGTCGTTACGAACTGGCCGGCGCTTTTCCGGCAGTTTGCCCCGTCCTGCCGGGGCGCCATCGTGCCCGACGAGGCGTTCTACCGCGGGGATCTACTGGCGGTGAACGTCGCGGCGTGCGAGGACGCCATCGTCGCGCCGCCCGCGCTGGCGGCGCGGCTGGGGCTCGACGTCAGACTGGACCTGCGCGGCCGCTTCACGAACTACGTGGCGGGGCTGCGCTGGGTATGCACGAACTACGCGTCCAGGCTGAATCAGCAGCTCTGCGACTTCCGGCAGCCGGAGCTGTTGAAACACGGCACCTTCGACTACAGCTACGCCTGGCGCGCGCCGATGTTCTGGATCGCGGGGGAAAAGGATGGCGCGCAGCCGGGCGCCGATCCGGCTGCGGAAAAGGCCGCGGTGGCTGCCATCCTCGCGGCGATGCGGCCGAATGGCGTGTGCGTGGGGTTCCCCGCGGGCATCGGGGGCGATGGCGAAGGCATCGGCGAGCCGCCGGGCGTCGAGCTGCTGAGCCGCCACGGTTACGCGCTCGTCTGCAACAACCACATGGCGAACGGCTCGCTCATCAGCGGGGTGCGCATCGCGCGCTTCGAGCAGCCCCGGCAGCCACCCCCGCCGCCGCTGGAGCGCGACAAGGTCTACGTCGCGCTCGCGCTTTCCGATGGTGACAACCAGATCCTCTGGCCCGGCTTCTTCAGGAAGTACTTCGACCATCCCGCGTTCGGTTCGTTTCCGCTGGCCTTCGGCATGGGACCGGCCGTCCGTGAGCTGCAGCCCGGCGTGGCCGAGTGGTACTTCGCGCACGCGACGCCGACGACCGAGTTCATCGCCGACGTCTCGGGCGCGGGCTACATGCAGCCGGACGCGTTCGCGCTGGAGCGGCCGGACCGGGAGCGCGTCTGGGCCGACTTCCTCGGCTGGTCGGCCCGGCTGATGCAGGCCTGCGACATGCGGTCCGTGCGCACCGTGGGCGGAGGCGATGCGAACATCGCGCGGTACGCCGCGGCGCTGCCGTTCTGCCACAGTATCTTCGCCGACATGGGCCGCTACTCCGGCCGCAGCGGGATCACGAACCTGACCTATGCGCTGCCCGATGGCCGGCCGGTCTTCCGCGCCGTGACCAGCTGGCGCCATGGCAAGGACGGCTTCCTGCGCGAGATCCGCGAACAGGTCGGCACGCAGCGGCCCGCGTTCGTCAACGGCTTCGTCCACTGCTGGACGTTCACGATGGACGACCTGGCGCGCATCCACGCCGGTCGCGATGCCGACATGGTGTTTGTCACGCCGTCACAGCTTGCCGCGCTCTACCGGCAGGCGGCGGGGAAGGGGGCCAAATGATCAGGCGCATGACGATCGTGGGATTGCTGTCGATGGCTGGCGCCACACTGCTCGCGGCAGCAGCCGCCGACCTGGAAAGCGGGTTCCTGCAGCCACCCGCCGCGGCCCGGCCGTGGGTCTACTGGTTCCCGCTCGACGGGAACATCAGCAGCAACGGCATTACGCGCGACCTCGAAGCCATGGCGCGTGTCGGCATCGGCGGCGTGCTCTACATGGAAACCGACCAGGGCGCCCCCCGCGGGCCGGCGGCTTTTGGCGGGCCGCTCTGGCGCAGCCTGTTCAAGCATATCTGCGCCGAGGCCCACCGGCTGGGCCTGGAAGTGAACATGAACAACGACGCCGGCTGGTGCGGCAGCGGCGGGCCGTGGATCACGCCGGAGCTGTC
>CAYOBW010000492.1:0-3492 GCA_964402115.1 uncultured Victivallales bacterium | reverse complement strand
GTCTCCACGCCTCGTCGCCTGCCCACGCTATGGAGACGGCCGTCCCCGGCCGTTATGTGCACTGACTCCTGACTTCTGTGTTCTGACTTCTCTCCTGCAAACACCCCGGAGGGGTTTCGCAGGAGGCTGGGATGGTAGGGTTATACCCCACTGCAAACATTCTGCCCATCCCGTAACCTCCTTGCAGAAATCAGGCGAGAAGGTGGTTGTCGGGCGTGGGACGAGGCTCGCCGTGTACGAGGAGAGGAGCGTTGTATGCTGTGGACAATTGCGATGGTTCTGCTGGTTCTCTGGATGCTGGGCCTGGTGAGCAGTTACACCATGGGAGGTTTCATCCACCTGCTGCTGGTCGTTGCCATTGTCGTGGTGCTGGTCAGGGTTATCCAGGGACGGCGGCTCACGTAGAAGGCGTTTGCGTTGCCGCCCGTCGGCAACGTTGAAGGAGGCTCGGGATGAGTTCGCGGAATCTCATTGCAGTCGTGCTTGTCACGCTGGGCATTGTGGTGCTATCCTACTCGGGCATCTCATTCAGAACCAGGGGGAAGCCCGTCGATATCGGTCCCCTGCACGTGGAAACGACCCGCAGTCACTTCATCCCCCCGGTTGCCGGCGCGCTTGCGCTCGTGGGCGGGATCATGTTGCTGGTCGTGGGAAACAAGAGGGAGTGACCGACAGGGTGGCAGCCGGCCGGTCGGAGTAACCCAGGCGGTGCGCACGGTGAAGATGAAAGCCCAAACAGCCGGATGGTTCAGGCGCTACCAGGGGGGATTGCGCGAGCACCTCGCGAAAGACTCCGGCACGAGCCTGCCGACGGCTTTCAAGTTGGGACGCCAGGCGGTGGTCCTGGGGTTGGAGACGCTGGAGCTGGCCCGGCTTCATGAGCACGCGCTCACGACGGTGGTGGCCTTGGACGTGCCGGCCAGGACCCGGCGCAAAAGGATCGAGCTGGCGAGGGTGTTCTTCGCCGAGACCCTTGTGCCGATCGAGAGCACCCACCGTGGGGCCTTGACCGCGGCTGCCCACACCGGTCGACTGACCCGGGCGCTGCAGCAGCGCACGGCGGAGTTGTCTGCCTCGAACCGTCGCCTGAAACGCAGCATCCTTCAGCGCAAAGGGTCGGAGGCGGCCCTCAAGCGGAGCAGCGAACAACACGCCGCGCTGATGGCCGAGGCGCATCGCCTGCAGAACCACCTGC
This sequence comes from uncultured Victivallales bacterium, assembly GCA_964402115.1. Taxonomy (GTDB): domain Bacteria; phylum Verrucomicrobiota; class Kiritimatiellia; order UBA8416; family CAYOBW01; genus CAYOBW01. Next base: position 2,297 of record CAYOBW010000492.1, on the reverse strand, counting down.
GGCGTCTGACGCGCCAGATCCTTTCCGCGCAGGAGGATGAACGCCGGAAGCGCAGCCGCCTGCTGCATAACGAAATCGCCCAGCGCTTGCTGGGTATCCACGTTCGGTTGCTGTCGTTGAACACGGCCATGAGGTCCAGCACGGAAGACCTCAACAAGGAGATTGGCAGCACGCAACGGCTTGTGATTAGATCCAAACAGAAGGTCAGGCGGCTCGCACAGGAATGCGTGAATGAAAACAAAGCGTAAGATGAGTGCATTGGCGCGACGTTATGAGCTGGAGCTGCGCCGCTACCTGAAGCGCTTGCCGGCGGCGAGTGTGCAGCCCGCGCTGAAACTGGGGTGCCAGGCGGTGGCGCTTGGGCTGGAGACGCTGGATCTGGCGCTGATTCACGAGCATGCGGTGCTGGGCCTGGCGATGGCGGTCGACGCCCCCGCTGAGCGCGCCGGGATCGTCAAGCGGTCGAAGACGTTCTTTGCCCTGGCCATCCAGCCGCTGGAGGAAACACACCGCTCCGCGGTGGAGTCCAACGCCCGCCTGAGCCAGTTGAACAAAGCGCTGAGCCAGCGCACGCTGGATCTCGCGGTCTCCAACCGGTTGTTGAAGCAGGAAATCGCGCGGCGTGAAGTTGTGGAAGGGGATCTCCGCCAAAGCGAGCGGCATTCCATCCAGCTACTGAAGGAGTCGCGGCAATTGCAGGATCAGTTGCGGCTCCTGTCCCGGCGGATTCTGTCCGTGCAGGAGGAAGAGCGCAAGCAGATCAGCCGCGAGCTGCACGACGTGATTGCCCAGACGCTGACGGGCATCAATGTCCGGCTGGCGACGTTGAAACGGGAGTCCACAGCCGACACCAAGGGCTTGAGCCGGAAGATCGCGCGGACGCAACGGTTGGTCGAGAAGTCGGTGGACATCGTGCATCGGTTTGCCCAGGAGCTGCGCCCGGCGATGCTGGACGACCTGGGCCTGATTCCCGCCCTGCATTCGTTCCTGAAGCGTTTCATGAAGGAGACGGGCGTCCGGGTCAGCCTGACGGCATTTGCGGGGGTGGAAGAGGTGAGCAGCGCCACGCGCACGGTCCTCTACCGCGTCGCCCAGGAAGCGCTGACCAACGTCGACCGCCACGCGCGTGCCAGCCGGGTGGACGTGAGTATTCAGGAGGTTCCGAACGCCATCCGCATGCAGATCAAAGACGACGGGCAATCCTTGCATGTGCAGCCGAAGGGGCACGCCCGGAAACGCCAGCATCTGGGGCTCCTCGGGATGCGAGAGCGGCTGGAGATGGTCAGCGGGACATTTGCGATAGAGTCTGCACTGGGCCAGGGAACCACCATCACGGCGCACGTTCCGTTCAACAACCGCGCCAAGGAGCACGCTAGCCCATGAACTCAGCAAAACGCATCACGGTGCTGCTGGCTGAAGATCACATGATCGTCCGGGAGGGGCTGCGGCGGCTCCTGGATGCCGAGCCCGATATCGAGGTGGTCGGTGAAGCAGCCAATGGCCGCCAAGTCGTGGAAATGGCCATTGAACTTAATCCCGACGTGATTGTCATGGACATTGCGATGCCTCAGCTGAATGGCGTGGAAGCTACCCGGCAGGTTCTGAAGGTTATTCCCGCCGCCCGGGTGCTCATTCTTTCCGCCCACAGTGACGATGCCTACATCGAGAGCGTGACGGCGTTGGGCGCGGCGGGCTACCTGATCAAGCAGACCTCCGCCCACTTCCTTTCCGAGGCGATCCGGCAGGTCAACAAGGGACTCCCCTTCTTCAGCCCCGCGATCGCCAAGCGCCTCCGGCAACGCCATGAGACGACGCTGGACCGCAAGGGTCGGTCCAAGCCGAAGGTCATCGATCTGAGTTCGCGCGAGTCCGAGGTGCTCCAACTGATTGCCGAAGGCGCAGCCAACAAGCAGATTGCGGCGACGCTGGGCATCAGCGCCAAAACGGTCGAGAAGCACCGGGACCACCTCATGCGGAAGCTCGACATCCATGACACCGCGGGTCTCACCCGCTACGCGATCGCGGCCGGCATCATCGAAAGCAGTGTCCAGCTCACCATCCTTTAGTCGTCGAATGCCGGGCCGGAAGCCTCCACCTGGAAACGGGAGCAGCCCTCCATGCTTTCTCTGCACATTCACATCACCGTACCGGTGAGGACGCGGGCCTTTCGCCAGTCTCCCTCTCCCCGGCGGGGAGAGGGCCGGGGTGAGGGGCCGCAGGCCCATGCCGCGTAGGACGTGTGCGGCGGGAGCACGCAGTCACGGCCGCGGATTCCAAGCCAGACCATTACGAGAGCC
>CAYOBW010000491.1:0-3492 GCA_964402115.1 uncultured Victivallales bacterium | reverse complement strand
CTCCTCCTCGTCCTCGTCCTCGTCCTCGAATCACCGGCGGACGGCATCGTCAAGCCGCCCGCCCCCCTCCTCACGTCGGGGGCTACGCGCTGCGCGCCCCTTCCCTCCCCGTAGCTGCCGCCGTGAGGCGGCGGATCGTATCGTCAAGCCGCCCGTCCCCCGCGTGACTTCCCTGGTGAGACAGAACCATTATCAGCAGAATCATTGGGACTTTCTGGAAGAAAACGCACCGCCGAACCCGACCCTCCCGAAAGTGATTCTGCTGTCAATGATCCTGCCATGGCAGCAGTGGCGCGGCAAACCGCGCCGCCTCACTCCGCCAGCACCCGCCACTACTTGCCTGGTCGAGAGGACGGCAAAAACTTCCCCTGTTCCGCGTTTGTGAAATCGTATTCCTTCTTCATCGTTTTGCGCGCCCCAGGTAGGCCGCCCGTTCCAGCCGAGTGGCCCTTCGGGCCGATATGATTCGAACGCACGCCGTGCTTACGAGCATTCTCCCTGTTCTTCTCCTCATCCCACTCGAACTTCATCAGGCGTGGAGGCTACGCGCTTCCGTGCTCAAAGAGAAGATGAACCCTTTACAGCGGGCCGGGCGCTGTGCCTCTGCCGCCACCCCATTCCCTTTCATCCTTCATCGTTCATCCCTCATCCTTTTGACATCTCACTCCGCCAGCACCCGCACGGGGCCGAGGAGGCCGGAGTCGGCGACGGGCCAGGCGGCGGCGGCGAGGGGCTTGTAGCGGATGCTGACGATGTTGATGTCGTGAAAGCGCTTCCAGTTCACGCCGCGGCGGTCGAGGTCGCGCAGGCGGTTGGCGCCGGTGTTGGTCACTTCCACCTCGAGCGTGTTGGCGCCCGGCCGCAGCCCACCCGCCGGCACGCTGACGCGGTAGGGATGCGTGAAGACCGCGCCCAGGTCCGTGCCGTTCAGGCGCACCCGCGCAATGTGCCGCACCTCGCCGAGGTCGAGGCTGTAGCGCGGCGCCGCCCCGCCCCCCGCCCCCCCCACCCCGTCCGGCGCCGTAAACGCGGCGCGATAGACCGCCGTGCCCGAGAACGCGACGGCCGCGGGCTCGCCGTCCGCCGTCCAGCTCCGCGCCGTGTCGAGCGTGCGCGCCGCCGGCAACGCCGGGCCGCCGGCGACAAAGGTCAGCTGCCACGGCCCCGGCACCTCGACCGCCACGCGCCCGGCGCGCGGCCAGGGATAGGCGGGGGCCGTCGGCGCAACCCCGCCACGCCCGGCATACGTGCGCAGCACGACGGCGTGTCCCGGCTCCAGCCGCACGCGCACCGCGTTGCCCGCGCGCGTCTCCGCGCTGCCCGCCGCGCCGGTCAGCGGGTCGAGCACGGCGGCGGTCCGCACGGGCGTGGCGAGCGTCAGCCAGTCGTCCAGCGTCTGCTGCCCGTGGTTGACGAGGAAGTAGTGCGCGCCCTGCGCGTGGCGGCGGCGGATGAAGCGGAGCCCGGCATGGTCGGTCAGCGTCTCGCGCGGCACGCTGCCCGCCTCGAGGGCCGCCGCCAACTCGCCCAGCAGCACCCGGCCCTGCCCCAGCCGCACCTCGCGCACCGTCGCGCCCCCGCCGTCAGCGGCGGCGGTCAGCGGGGCGAGCGGCTCCAGCGCCTGCCGGAACGCGGCCTGGCGCGCCTCGAGATGGCCCAGGCCCGGCACGTCCTCGGGCAGGCGGTTCACGAAGACGACGGTGGCGCCGGCACGGGCCAGCGCGAGCAGTTTCTGCAGGGTTTCCAGCGGCAGCCAGCGGCAGCGCGGGACAACCACCGCCCGCCACGCCGCGCCGCCCGGCCCCGCGATCCCGCGTGCCGGGTCGGCCGTCAGTGGCTGGAGCAGGCGGTCGGAGACGTAGTCAAACCCCACCCCGCGCTCCCACAGCACGCGGGCGGCGTCGCCGACGGGCCGGCCTTCCAGCCAGGCGCGGCTGTGCACGGTGAACATGAACGGCTCGGGCAGGGTCCACTGGTCGTGGATCGGCCAGTAGAGCAGGACGTCGTTGTCGGGCGTGCCGCTTTGCAGGATGGACTGGCAGCGGGCGGCATAGGCGTTGAGCGCCGCGGCCTCGCGCCAGAGCGGGTTGCGCGGGTTCATCTGCGTGGAGGCGTAGAAGAGCCAGCCGGGCCAGGCGGCATCGTCGGGCGAGTAGACGCAGCCGTGGTAGATGATGTGGTTGACCCCGGAGAGGAACAGGAGGTCCATCAGGCCCTTCAGCTCCTCGAACGTCTCGCAGAAGTGCTCCGCCAGCCAGGTGCCGGTTTCCGCCGAGACCAGCGGCTTGCCGGCGACGTGGGCCGCCGAGGAGGCGAACTTGGAGACGAGCGGGTTGCGGTCGGCCCCGCCGAGGTGCTCGTCGAAGCGGGAGACGAGCGGGTCGGGGCCGCCGTGGCCGAACATCTCCGTCTCGGGGATGTCGGCCAGCGCGTAGAAGTCGAGCCAGTTGCCCGGCGCACCATGCGCCTGGTTGCGGGTGAGCATGCCGCGCGCGCCGCACCAGTTGGTCCAGCGCCCGAAGGATTCGAGCAGCAGGTCGGAGAGCGTTTCCCGGTAGTCGCACCGCACGCGCGCCGCGCGCACGGCGTCGCCCTTCCCCGCGAACGCCTCCCGCTCGCCGTCGAGGTCGTAGCCGCGCAGGCGCGTGAAGGCGGGCAGGAAATCGGGCGACCAGTTGGGCCCGTTGTACTCGTACGAGTCGTGGTACATGGCGCGGGGGCGGACGGCGCCCGGCGCGTCGAAGGCGGCCGTGAAGCGGCGGAGGTACGTCTCCATGGCCTGGCCGTAGAAGGGGTTCAGCATGAAGCCCTCGCCGCCGGGCGCGGCCCGCTTGACGCGCGGCGCGGCGGGCTTGGTGCGGAAGCCGTCCGCGGTCACCTCCACCTTGATACCGGCCAGCTCGCGCGTGATAGCCGGCCCGCCGAAGCACCAGCCGGACCCCGTGGTCAGATCCACGCCCAGCCCCAGCGCGCCGGCTTCCTTCACCGTGAAAGCGAGAATATCCATCCACGCCGGGCTCAGGTAGGGGATGGTGCGTGCCTCCTCGCCCTTCACGCCGTAGATCGGGATGACGTGGATGCCGCCGAGTCCGCCGTCGCGGTAGCGCCGCAGCTCGCGCGCGAGGTTCTCCTGGTCCACGGCGCTGCCCAGCCACCAGTTGTAGGCCCACGGCCGCATCTCCCGCGTGACCGCCGGCCAGGCCAGCGGGTCGGCGGGTGCGGGCGCGGCAGGCCTTGTGCCCATTGCGGCAGCCGTCTGCAGGCCACACAGCGCCAGCACCAGGGCGCTGCCGCGGATGGGTTTCGTTCCAGCTTGCGTACGTTTCGCTTTCAGAGGTTGACCACTCCCTTGCAGTCCGGGTAGCCCGAGCAGCCCCAGAACTGCTTGCCGGCGTTTCTCCCCGTCTTGGCGCTGCGCAGCACCATGGCCTTGCCTAAAGCAACTCCACGCGCATCTCGTGCATCGTGACCCGCAGGCCCATTTCACCGAAC
>CAYOBW010000490.1:0-3567 GCA_964402115.1 uncultured Victivallales bacterium | reverse complement strand
CTGAACCGGATCAGCCGCGAAGTGTTCGCCCGCGCGGCCGCGGCTTCCGGCGGGGGCGCCGTCAGCCGCGGCCCCGGCAGCCAGCCGTCAGGCGGCTCCACGCCCGTCACGGCGACGTACTCCCACGCCTGGTGCCGGCGTTCCGGCACGGTTGGCGCCGCAATGGCCCGCGTCAGCATCCACGTCCGCCACTGCCCCGGCAGCCCCACGCGGTTCGGAACCCGCGCCAGGTAGGGGATCAGGGCCGAGCGGAAAGAGTTGGGGAACACCAGCGCCTGGTCGAAGCGCGCGCGACCGGCGGCCCGCGCGGCGGCGAAGGTGCCGCCCGTGCCCGGCGCGAGCAGGCTCACGGTGTCTACCACGCCAGCCAGCCGCCACAGCGGGGCCAGGGCCGGCTTGACGAGCACCGTCAGCCGCAGTCCGGGCCGCTGCGCACGCAGCACCTGCAGGGCGGGCAGAGACATCACCGCGTCGCCCAGCCAGTTGACGCCGCAGACCAGGACGCCGCCGGTTGTGCCCGCCGCCGTCATGCCGGCGCCGCCTGCGCGCGAAAGCAGATACGCGCGATGCATTGCTCAAAGCTCTCCATGCCGTCGAGGATCTCGATGTCCACGCGCAGGAAGTAGACCGGCACATCCCAGCGGTCCAGCCGCGGGAAGCGCACGGCATCCTTCTCCGTGGTGATGATCGCGTCCACCCCGAGCCGCTTGCCCGTGTTGACAATGTCGATGATCTCCTGCTGGCTGTAGCGGTGATGGTCGGCGAAGCGGTTCATGTCCGCCACCTGCGCGCCGTGCTTCTCCAGCAGGCGCACGAACCCGTCGGGCGACGCGATGCCCGAGACGACCGACACCTTCAGGCCTTTCAGGAAGTCGAGCTCGCGGCGCTCGGCGGTGAACAGGTGCTTCAGGTAGCGCGGGCTGTGGCGGCACTCGATCAGCTCCGCGCGCGGATTCATGACATGCAGCCGCGCGCGCAGCGCCGCCGTACTGGTGACCCCGTCGCACTTCGTGATGAAGATCACCGACGCCCGCCGGATGTTGCCCGCCGGTTCGCGCAGGATGCCGCGCGGCAGGCAGTGGAAGTTGCCGAACGGGTTGGTGCGGTCGACGAGCACGATCTCGGTGCGCGCCTTCAGCCGCAGGTACTGGAACCCGTCGTCCAGGATCAGCGTGTCGCAGCCGAGGTTCTTGATCGCATAGCGGCCGCTCTTGACGCGATCCTTGTCGACGAGCACGGTCACGTTCGGCAGGTTGGCGGCCAGCATGTAGGGCTCGTCGCCGCTCATCGCGGAATCCAGCAGCAGCCGCGTGCCGTCGGAGACCACCCGCGGCGGCCGGCGCGCCTCGCGCAGCGTCACCTGGTCCACGAGCTTCTGCCAGAAGCCGGGCTCGACCTTCTTGTAGCCGCGGCTGAGGATGGCGACCTTGCGCCCCTCCTTCTGCAGCTCGCGCGCGAACGCCTCCACGACCGGGGTCTTGCCCGTGCCGCCGACCGTGACATTGCCGACGCTGATCACCTGGCAGCCCAGCGTGTGGTGGCGCATGATCCGGTTGTCGTAAAGGAAATGGCGGAGCTGGACCGCGGTGCGGTAGAGGCGCGAAAACTGCTTGAGCACACCCAGAAACAGCGTGATCTGCCAGCCGTGCCCCTGGTCGGCGCCCGGGCGCTCGATCAGGCGCACCATGAACAGTTCCAGACGCTCGAAGCGACCGGTCTTCATGCCGCGCCCCCCCGCCCTTCCATTCGCACCGCGCTACGGCTGCGCACGCAGGGCCATTTCGAGGGCGCGGGTGGTGGTGTAGTACTTGGCCAGCATGTTCGGCACCTCCCACGGGGGCAGACGCCCCTCGGCCAGGAAGCGCAGGTACTTCTCCGTCACCTGCGCGAAGTGCGCCTCGTGCCCCACCTTGTAGTTATCGGGAACGGTGACCTCGAATCCGGTTCCGGCCGGCTGCAGGGCGACGCCCGGATACGCGACGGCGACCGCGGCGGCGGCCGCCTGCGCGCTCGCCGCAAAGGCGTCCCCCGCGGCGCCCGGCAGCGGTTCGATATAGAGCGTGGGCTTGTACTTCTGCTCCGCGCCCTGGCGGATCACGAGATTGCAGCGCGAGCCGCGCATGATCGAGTAGTGCGTGTCCCCGGCGCCGGCGGGCGGCTCGAAATTCCAGATCACCGATACCTTCGCCCACACGCCCTTCACGCAGTACACCATCTCGCCGTTCGAGTAGACCGCGAGGTTGCCGTCTGCCACGTCCTTCTTCAGGTAGTCGGGGTACGTCTCGAGCTGCGTAGCCTGCTTGAACTGCGCAGGCGTCAGCACGGTGGTCCAGCGGCGGGCCGCCTGCATCCGGATGTCCTTCGTGTAGTCAAGCTCCTGTTCCGGGAAGCACTCCCACTGGATCAGGTCCACGAGATGGGTCGTCACGTCCACCAGGCCGTGGCCCTGCTGCGCCACGTCGAAAAACCACGCCGGACGCTTCAGGGGTGAGCCCGACACGTACTTGAAGAAATGGTGCACGCTCTCCTTCGTCACGGCCGGCTGCTCCGGCGTGCCGGCCTCGAGCTTGCCGAAGAGCCCGTCCTGCTGGGCGAACGCCTTCTGGAGCATGGTCGAGATCTCGTAGCGCTCGGTCATGATATCGTACAGGAGCACGCCCTGCTTGGCGGCTGAGGCGAAGGACTGGCGCAGCAGCTCGAAGCCCGCGGCGTCAATGACCATCGGCTTGTCGGACAGCACGTGGAAGCCGGCGTCGACGGCGGCCTTGATGTACTCGGTCTTCTTCTGATTGTTACCCGAGAGCACGGCGACATTGCCGCGCTTCTCGGCGAGCATCTTCGCCAGGAAATCGGGGCCCTTGTAGACGACTTCCTGCCACGCCGTGGGCCGCTCCGGGCGCGTGTTGTAGCCGCTGATGCGCTTGAGGTGCTCGTCCAGATCGGGTCCTTCCGGCGCATAGACGTGCGCCGTCGGCGCGACCTGCTTGTACATGGTCTTCTGCACCAGGCCGGCGTGAAAGTGACCGGGGTCCAGCGTCACCAGCTTCACCTCGCCGTCCGCCCCCGAGAAACGCGGCGGAGCCTCCACCCGTGCGCATGCCGCCGCGAAACCCACCAGCCCGACCGCCAACCACACGCCCTGCATACCCGTTGTCATCGCCCGCCCTCCGTTTCCGCTCAACTGCCCGGTAACCAGCCATCAATACCCACGTCAGCCGGTTAGCATAGACCGCCCATCCCGGAGTGCAACCCAAAACCCGCTTGACATTACGCGCCCGTTCCATAGAGTGTGCGCACTTTGTTTGGGCCAACGTAGCTCAGTTGGTAGAGCAGCTCACTCGTAATGAGCAGGTCGTCCGTTCGATTCGGATCGTTGGCTCCAGTCAAAAGAACAACAAAGGCCGGCAACTTGCAGATGTTGCCGGCCTTTTCTGTTTGCGAAGGCGACAGAGGGGGCTTCGGCGGCCTCCCTGCGCTCGAGGCCGGACGCCAACCCTCACCGCTTGACTTCCGTCGTGACGGGCTTGCCCGCCGGGAGCGAGAGCCGGGTGGATGCTCCCGCCAGCG
>CAYOBW010000489.1:0-3614 GCA_964402115.1 uncultured Victivallales bacterium | reverse complement strand
CCGATGATGCCTTATCGAGCCCGAGGCCGGTCGCGCAGGCTTCCATGCCGGAGCGTCCGGCCGAGGGCGAGGTGCGATACAGCCGCGCCGTAACTGGCGCGGCGTTAGATTTGGGACTTGAATGGCGGCGCCGTCACTTGAACGGCTGCCACACATCTGTGTCCGTGAGCAGAAGCGCGAGAAGCCGTTTGTTGACGAAGAGTTTTGTCTTGCCCTGGCGCGCGGTGTCCAGGATGCCTGCTTCGAACAGCGCGTCCAGATAGCGGGTGGCGGTCTGGCGCTGGGCGATGCCGGCGTCGACCAGGTTGGAGATCCGGCAATAGGGCCAGACGAAAAGCAGGTCGGCCAGTTCGCGCGAATAGGCCGCGCCCAAGCGTTCGCGCATGAACGCGGACGTCTCGTCGAGCAGTTGCCTGACGAGCGTGATGCGCCGGTGGGTCCAGGCGGCGGTGTCCCCGACCGCGTTGACCATGTACAGGATGAAGGGCTCCCACTCGCCGTTGGCCGTGACGGCGTTCAGGCGGGTGTAGTATGCGGACTTGTCGCGGATGATCGCGCGGCTGAGGTAGAGGGCCGGCGATGAGAGTAGCCGCTCCTGGACGAGGAAAAGGATGTTGAGGATGCGGCCGGTCCGGCCGTTGCCGTCCGAGAACGGGTGGATGGCCTCGAACTGGTAGTGCCCGACAGCGAGCCGGATCAGGGGGTCGATGTCCGCGCGCCCGTTCATGAACTGTTCCCAGTTGGCGAGTTTCTCGCGGATGAGCGCCTCGCCGTCCGGGGGCGTGTAGACGCCCCGCCCCGTGTTCTGGTTGCGGAGGCAGCAGCCCGGCGTTGAGCGGATGCCCGCGTCGGTGTGGCGCAGGATTCGGCAGAGGTCGACGGCCGTGTTTGTGCAGAGCGGTCGGGTTGTCAGCAGGTCGAAGCCCTGCCGCATGGCTTTGCGGTAGCCGAAGGCCTCTTTCATGGCGGGCGACAGGGTGTCGGTGTTTTCCACCGCCGCATAGCGGAAAAGCTCGTCGGCGGTGGTCACGATGTTCTCGATCTCCGAACTGGCCTGGGCCTCCATGAGGGGGAGGGTGTTCGTGAGGATGTGCTGGTTCGGGAGCAGGTCGGCGGACGCGTGCAGGGCCGCGAGGTGGCGGGACGCAGTGATGCAGGCTTTGAGGATCGCGGGGGTCTCAACGTCCGTCGACGGCGGCAGGGATGGAAGGTCGTTATAGGGTTTGTCGGGTATCCACATGAGGCACCTCTCTTGATTTGACGTGTCCATAATAGACGATTTCTCGTACATATGGAAGAGGTCATGTATAAAATATGCTGAATATCGTACATGAGAGCGCCGTCATGTTTACGCGGTGTACATGAGCGGCGCGAGGCTGATGTGGTCCGAACGCTGGACTTGCGGCCATGACAACCACGCCCGTCCGTTCAGCAACTTTCGCAGAAACTGCCGTAAAGCACAGCGCGGTGATAGTTGATTTGATCGTGAAAAGTGAGTTATGCGCTTGCCTGCTTGACGTATGCCCCTATTTTGGTACACTGCTGTCATGGATCGCGTCGGACCTAAATTGAACGTCGTCTTTTTCAGGAGCGGATCGGGTTCCGAGCCTGTGCGGGAGTGGCTGAAGGCTCTCTCGGCGGCGCACAAGAAGGCCATCGGAGAGGACATCAAGACGGTCCAGTTCGGCTGGCCGCTGGGGATGCCGCTCGTCGAGAAGATCGAGCCTGGGCTTTGGGAAACCCGGTCGCGGGTTCCGGACGGGATCGTGAGAACGCTTTTCACGGTGGATGGGGACGTTATGGTCCTCTTGCACGGTTTCGCGAAAAAGACGCAGAAGATTCCCGCGAAGGAGCTGGCCACGGCGCGGTCGAGGCTGCGGCAGTATCAGGAGGGCGGATTATGAAGAACAAGCATGCAGGCAGCGGTTTTGACGATTTTCTCCAAGAGGAGGGCCTTTTGGCGGAGACCGAAGCGGTGGCGCTCAAGCGCGTGCTCGCCTATCAGCTCGAAAAAGAGATGGAGGAGCGCAAACTGTCGAAGTTTGCGTTCGCCCGTCAGATGAAGACCAGCCGGTCGTCGTTGGACCGGCTCCTTGATCCGGACAATCCGTCCGTGACGCTCCTGACGTTGGAAAAGGCGGCTGCGGTTTTGGGACTGCAACTCAAAGTTGAGTTTGCCTGACACGGAGGAGTTGTTGTCAGCAATGCCACACCACAGGATGCGAGCTAGTGCACCACGTCGTTGTTGGTCCTATTCTGTCTTTGACCCTTTGCCGAGATTGCAGTCGCTGCAAGTGGATCGCAGATTCTCAGGAACCGTCTTCCCACCGGCAGAAAACGGCATCAAATGATCAACATGAAGTTCCAGTGTGTAATCGGCAAGGCCTTCAAATCTGAAATCATTGTGAGTCCTCGTCTTTGTTTTGCTCCAGTATCTGAGAGAGGAGACCTCCTTGTGCGCCGCGCAGATGCGGTGCATGTTCACGGATCAATCCGAATTCAGAATACGATGGAACGTTACAGGAATGCCGATGGATGTCCAATATCGAACAAGGAATGTCCAATGGCGAAGGAGGGGAGGGAAGAACGCTCACCATTTAACGCTCAATTCTGAAGTTAAAAAATTCGCATTGTGGCGGTGATTCGAACGCGGCTGGCCTGGCGGGCTTCTCTGATTCTTTGCGGCTCGTGAGGACACTCGCCCTCCATGACGCGCTTGCCCCACTTCACTGCACCTGGAGGGCGAACGTCCCCGTGAGCCGCGTCGGTTGTTACGAATAGCCGACGCTCTCATGGGCGGGACGCCCATGCCACATTTCAGCGTCCCATGCGCCTCACCTCTAAAGGGAAGAGGCCCTAAACTTGAGGTAAGCGTTGAGAGTTAAGCGTTGAGTGTTGAGCGTTCTCTCATTTCTTGCGCAGCAGATACGTCGGCGTGCAGCTCCAGGCGTGGCAGTAGCTGTTCATGAGGTGGCTGCCGTAGGGCGAGAGGCGGTCGTTGTCGGGATCGTAGGCCTCCCAGAAGGTGTCGGCGCCTTTCTTGACCATGCCGCCCCAGTAGTCGCGCATGAGGCGGTCGGCGTCGTCGCCGAGGCCTGCGGTCTGCAGCGCTTCGATCACGTAGTGGTACAGGTAGGGCGTCCCCGGCTTCTCGGCGGTCGGGTGGCGGATCACGCCGGCCATCGCACGCTTCGCCTGCTCTGATGTGGGTACGCCCGCGAGCGTCATCCACGCCTGCGACGCCCACGAGACTTCGCGCTTGGGCCCGCTCACGAAGAGGCCCTGCGTTTCATCCCACAGGTGTTTGCGGGCCGCGCTCTCCATGCGCGTCACGACTTCGTGGCCGAAGGCCACCTCGTTCGTTCTGCCGAGTTTCTCGGCGAGGCGCAGCGTGGCCTTGAGCCCGAACAGCGCGATGGCCTGCTCAGGAGCCTGCTTGTCGAGATTGTGCCAGTCGACGAAGCACCACCAGCCTTCGGGGATGGTCAGCAGGCCCTCGCCGTTGACGGGCTCGAGCGTGAAGTCGAGCTGCTTGAGCACCAGCGGCCACAGGTCTTCGGCGGTCGCGCGGTCGCCGCTGGCTTCGAGGTACTCCAGCACGGTCGGCGCGAAGA
>CAYOBW010000488.1:0-3644 GCA_964402115.1 uncultured Victivallales bacterium | reverse complement strand
GCGTGCTGTCGCCGGAAATCGTTCCCGCGATCAGCGTGACCGCGCCCACCGTGTCGGGGTTGTCCACGTCCAGGGTGCCGCCGTTGACCGTCACGGGGCCGGCGAGGGTGTCCGTGGCGTGGCCCAGCGTGAGCGTGCCTGCTTTGACGGTCGTGAGGCCGCTGAAGGTGTTGACGGCCGCGAGGGTCAGCGCCGCCGCCCCCTGCTTGGTCAGCGCGCCCGTGCCGCTGATGCTGCCGCCGTATGTCGTGCCGGCGACGCCGTCAACCGTGAGGGTGTTGCCTTGCAGGTGCACGTCGCCGCCTGTCGCGCCGCCGCCGCTGAGCGCGCCGATCGTTTCGCTGGCATTGAGCTGCAGGACGGCCCCGGCCGCGTCGGCGAGGGTGACCGTGCCTACATCGGCAAGGGCGCTGCCGCCGGCCAGCACCAGCGTGCCCGCGTTGACCGCCGTGCCGCCCAGGTAGGTGTTGGCGCCGCTCAGCACGAGCGTGCCGGGGCCGGACTTGGCCAGGCTGAACGTCCCGGCGCCATCGGCGATGTCGCCGGAGAAGGCGTGCAGCACGGTCCCATCCGTCGGGACCTGCACCGCGACGTTGGCTTCGAGCGTGAGCGGCCCCGCCAGGGTCAGGGCCCCGTTGTCCGTGGCATCGCCCAGCGTGAAGTCGGCGTTGAGCGCCACCGGCATCGCGAGGGCATGGGCTGCGGCGCTCGCGCTGGACAGCGCGCCGCCGCCGAGGGTCAGCGTGCCGTCGCCGAGCGCACCGTCGTGGCCGACGCGGAGACGGCCGTCGGTGAGCGTCGTGCCGCCGGTGTAAGGCTGGGCCGTCGGAATCGTCAACGTGCCAGCGCCGCTCTTGGTCAGCGTCGTCGCGCCGCCGATCGCGCCCGCGCCCGCCAGGTCGTAGGGCTTCGTCTCGTTGGCAAACAGGACCGACGCCGGCAGCACCGTGCCGTTCAGCGTGACGGTCGTGCTGCCGGTGGCCGTGTCGTCGAAGGTGACCGGGTCGCCGTTGTAGAACTTCTGATCGCCCTGCTGCCATGCCAGCGACACGCCGCTGTCCCAGGTCGCGGCCAGCGTGCCGCCCCAGGTCCGCGCCTCGCTGGCGAACGCCAGGCGCACGCGGTGGTTGAGGACGTCGTCCGAGAAGGTGGGCGCCCGGTACCCGGTGGCCGTGAGGTTTCCGATGCCCGTCACTGTGCCCGCACCGTAGTCGACGACCGTGAACGTGCTGACCGCTGCCGGCGCGTCGAGGCTCACGTTCACCGTGCCGGCGAAGGTCACCCCGTTCGCCGTCAGGGCGGCTTCGGTCGTGGGATCGATCGCCAGGACGGTGCCGTTGTTCATACTCAGGCTACCCGTCGTGCTGCCCTCGCCGCCCAGCGCGCCGCCGTTGACCGTGATGGCCGACGTGGCGCTGCCCGCGAGGGTCAAGCGGCCGGCCGCCACGGTCGTGGCGCCGTCGTACGTGTTGGCGGCGGAGAGCGTCAGCGTGCCGCTGCCCAGTTGTGCAACTGTGCCGTTGCCGCTGATCGCGCCGGCGTGTGTGCTCGCATCGGAGCGGTTGAAGGCCAGTGCCGCATTGTTCAGGATGTCGCCGGCAATCGCGCCTCCTGCGCCTCCTGCACCGATCTGCAGCGTGCCGGCGCTGATGGTCGTGCCGCCGCCAAAGGCGCCCTCGCCGGAAAAGACCACCGTACCTGCGGTCGTCTTGGCCAGGGCCGCCGTGCCGCCGAGGATGCCACTGACGGCGCCGCTTTGCACCTCGTAGCTCGCACCGTCCAGCGTGCCGGCGCCTGTAATGGCGCCGGCAATCAGCGTAACGGCGCCCACCGTGTCTGGATTCGCTACCTCCAGCGTGCCACCGTTCACGGTAATCGCTCCCGCGAGGGTGTCCGAAGCGTTCCCCAGCACGAGCGTGCCGGCGTTGATCGTCGTGAGACCGGAGAAGGTGTTCACGCCGCTGAGAGTCAGCGTGCCGACGCTCGACTTCGTCAGCGAGCCGATCCCGTCGATGACCCCGCCGAAGGCGCCGCTGCCGACGGTGAATACCCCGCCGCCGGTCAGCACGGAACCGGCGCCGGTCAGCGCGTTGACCGTCTGGTTCTGCCCGTTCAGGTTGAGGGTGCCGGTCACTGCGACGTCACCGCTTGCCGGCAGACGGTTGGCCCCGCCCGACAGTACGAGGGTGCCGGCCGTGATCGTGGTTCCCCCGCTATAGGTGTTGGCGCTGGAAATCGTCACCGTGCCCGCCGTGGACTTCGTCAGGGCGACAGCTCCGCCAAGTATGGCGCTCACGGCGCCGCTCCGCAGGTCATGGGTTGACGTGCCGGTCAACGTCCCTCCGGAGCCGGTGATGCTCCCGCTGGACAGAATCACCCTGCTCACCGTGTCGTTCCTGGCCCCCATGGCCAGCGTGCCGCCGGAGACCGTCACGGTCGCGCCGTTGGCCAGGCGGTCGTTGCTGCCCAGGGTCAGCGTGCCCGCTGTGACGTTCACGGCGGTGGCGGCCGACGTGCCGTTGAGGGCCACCGTGCCGGAGCTGTTCAGCGTGCCGGCGCCGAGATTGCCGGTGACGGTGCCGCCGCTCAGGCCGTAAGTCGCGGCGGTGAGCGTCTGCGCGCCGCCAATTGTGCCGCTGCTCATGGTGAGCGTGCCCACGGTGTCAGCGCCCCCGATTGTGAGCGTGCCGCCCGAGACCGTCACGGCGGCGCCGTTCGCCAGTTTGTCGGCGCCGCCGGTGGACAGCGTGCCGCCGCTGACCGTCACGGTGTCAATCGAGTTCATGGCGCCGGTGATGCTGAGCGTGCCATTCTGAACCGTGATTCCCGTTCCCAAACCGCTGGTGCCGGAAAGAACGAGCTGGCCGGTGCCCGTCTTCCTGAGAATGGCGCCGCTGCCGGCGTCGTTGATTGCGCCGCTGATCGTGACCTTGTTGCCAGTGCCGACATCCAGCGAATCGCCCGTTCCCACGATGGAAACGTCGCAGGATATGGTATTCACGAAAGTGTTGGCGCCGTTGTCGCTGAGCATGGTGCCGTCAACGCCATAGAGTTTGATGCGACCGTCTGAATCGCCTTTAATATCCCAGCTGGTGCCCTGGAATTTGATCCTGCCAACGCTGGTTGGGGCTCCCGTCACGATGGGATTCGGCAGCGAGCCTTTGGCGGGGAAAACGGCAAAGTAGCTGGTGGTGGGCTGTATGTCATTCGACCAGTTTGCGTCGGTCTCCCAATTATCGTTGGCACCGCCGCCATCCCATTGTCTGCTCTGTGCAGTGCCTGGCTGGGCGCCCAGCAGCGTCAACACCGCCCCAGCCAGGGCGAGCCATGCGCAAGACTTGAAATGGGCGAGGGTACGCGCATGTTGCCGGCACGGCGCGGCAGGGCGCAACGATCCCACGCTGAGTTGTCCAACAAATTTTACTATCGAGTTCATCCAGTTCATGCTCCATCCTCCCTACCGCATTCTAAAGAGCGATCCCTGCCCCACGTCCTCCGACACCAGCACGAGCTGGGCGGTTGCGGGGTCGAGCGTCAGCGAGTAACGCAGGCCGTCGATCGTGCCATGCCGGTCGGCAGGATCGAGCGAGCAGCCCGGGGCGAGGGTCGCCGCGTCGATCAGCACGTACGTGGATGTCGGGCTG
>CAYOBW010000487.1:0-3645 GCA_964402115.1 uncultured Victivallales bacterium | reverse complement strand
AGGAGAACATCGTTCTGGCCAATACGGGCCAATGGGTCGTCGTGGCGGCCGATCAGCTCACGGTTGTCGTGACCGAAAACGCCGTGTTCGTTGGCGATCGGCATACGGACATGAAGGCCCTGGTGGAAAGCATTGCCGAACAAGCCCCTGAAATCGTTTAGAGTCCCCGTGCGGGGACCCCGGTTGGCCTTGTAGGCGTTGGCGTGGGTCGGGATTCCAATCCCGACCGTTCCCATGCCGCGCAACGAAAGCCCGCACGCCCAAGTGCAATGCCGCACACCTTGTAAAGTGTGCGGCATCGTTCAGGCCGCCACCATGCGCCCCCGTAGCCGCCGTCAAGCGGGGGACGGACCGCTTTCCGATGCCGTCCGCCGCGGCAGCAGAATCATCGACAGCAGAATCATTGCCTGGTGTGTCAGGCCCACGGCGCACGTTCCACCAGAAAGCCCAAATGATTTTGCTGACCATGGTTCTGTCTCAACTGGACCGTTGCGTGCGGAAACGGCCACTCTACCGATGCCATCCGCCGCGTTACCGCGGCAGCTACCGCAAGCTCTCCCCGCTCCTTGTAGCCCCCGCGGTGACACGGGGGACGGACCGCTTGCCGATACCGTCCGCCGCCTTTCCGTGTTGGACATTCGCGACATCAGCGTCCATGAGCGTGCATCAGCGGTCGCCTCTCCCCCCACTTGAGCGTTGCGCGTTGAGCGTTCGGTGTTGAACGCTTCTTGACGCCGTCCCCAACCCGCTTGCCGGCTTGCCAAAGCAAGCCGCTCCGGGGGCTGGGCGGCGAGGGCGAACTGACGGCTGAAGGAGTTGCGACTGGTAGGCCGTCCGGGACTCGAACCCGGGACCCGTACATTAAAAGTGTACTGCTCTACCAACTGAGCTAACGGCCTGTCGAACGGGGGCGTACGGTATGCCATGGCCGGCGGCTTTGTCAAACGCTAAGGCAAACGTTCGGCGGGCAGCGTGCGCAGGGCGGCGGCGGCGGCGGCGCTCTCGGACTCCTGCTTGCTGAGCCCCTGGCCGAACGCCTCGGCCCCGTCGGGGAGCCGCACGCAGGTCGTGAAACACGCCGCGTGCTCCGGCCCCTCCTTGCGGGCCAGCGTGTAGACCGGGCTCTGCTTCCAGGTGCGCTGCGCGAGTTCCTGCAGCTTGCCCTTGGGATTGTCGGACCACACGTCGTCCGACAGGCTGTCCACGCCGGCGACGAAGGCATGGCGAAACACGGCTTCGGCCGCGGGCATCCCGCCGTCCAGGTAGGCCGCGCCGATCAGCGCCTCGAGCGCGTCCTCGAGGTTCGAGGCCCGCGCGCGCCCCCCGGAGGCATCCTCGCCCTTGCCCAGGCGCAGGCAGGCGCCGAGGTTCAGGGCCCGGGCCAGCCCGCCCAGCATCTTGCCGCTGGTGGCCCGGCTGCGCAGGCTGGTCAGGAACCCCTCGTCGCGCCCGGGATACTTCTCCAGCAGGTAGGCCGCCACCAGGAGCCCGAGCACCGCGTCGCCGAGGAACTCCAGGCGCTGGTTGTCGTCCGGCAGCCCCGGCTGCTCGCTGCGCGCGGAGGGATGGGTCAGCGCCGCCGCCAGCAGCGCCTTCTCCTTGAACGTGTGCCCCAGGGCCTTCTCCAGATCCGAGCCCCCGCGCCTCAGCCATTTAAACATGCGCTACCTCCGGTTGTTCAAGCCCGCGGATGAAACTGGGCGTGCACGGCGCGCAGCCGCCCCTGGTCCATGTGCGTGTAGATCTGGGTGGTGGCAATGTCGGCGTGGCCCAGCATCTCCTGGATCACGCGCAGGGGGGCGCCGTTCGCGAGCAGGTGGCTGGCGAACGAGTGGCGCAGCGTATGGGGCGACAGGCGCTTGCGGATGCCGGCCTTGAGGGCGTACTGCTTGACCAGCAGCCAGACGCCCTTCCGCGAAAACGCCTTCCCGCGGTACGTCAGGAAAAGGTGCCGCTCGGCGGGGTTCCGCGTGAACGCGGGCCGGCCGTCGGCCAGGTAGGCGTTGAGGGCTTCGCCCGCCAGGCCCCCCACCGGCACGATGCGCATCTTGCTGCCCTTGCCGAAGCAACGCAGGTAGCCGTCGGCCAAGTGCAGATCCTCCAGCCGCAGCCCCGCCAGCTCGGAGACGCGCAACCCCGTGGCATAGAAGAGCTCCAGCAGCGCCTTGTCGCGGAGCCCCCGGCGGTCCCCGCCCACGGGCGCCGCCAGCAGCCGCTCGACCTCCTTCTGGGACAGCACGCCCGGCAGCACGCGCCAGAGCTTCGGGGAGTCCATGACCTCCGTCACGTTGCGCGCGAGCAGCCCCTCCTGCAGCAGGAACCGGAAGAAGACCTTGATCGCGACCAGCCGGCGCGACAGCGTGTTGACGCTCAGCGACCGCTCCTTCTGGGCCATGAGGAACGCGAGCACCTGCTCGCGCGTGACGTCGTTGGCCGAGCGCACGCCGCGCGCCGCGAGGAACTCGCTGAAGGCCGCCAGGTCCGCCGCGTAGGCGG
Source organism: uncultured Victivallales bacterium (assembly GCA_964402115.1). Lineage (GTDB taxonomy): Bacteria > Verrucomicrobiota > Kiritimatiellia > UBA8416 > CAYOBW01 > CAYOBW01. The sequence continues at coordinate 1,149 of CAYOBW010000487.1, read as the reverse complement.
CGCGGGTGTTGGCGCTCAAGCCCCGCTCCAGCGTGACGTGGTCGAGGAACTGGGCAACCAGGGGATGCATGCCGGGGTTGCAGCGCTACTGCCGGCACTCCGGCGAAAGCTTGGCCGCGGCGGCCGGGTTGGCCGGGATCTCGTTGGCGGAGAACCCGACCTCCGCGATCGCAATCTCGAGGTTCTTGCGCGCGCGCTTCATGGTGTCGTAGGTGACCGTCACCGTGCGCGCCGCCAGGTCCACCTTGATCTGGTCGCGCGGGATCTTCTGGTCCGTGACCAGCGTGCCCGTCACCAGGTCCGCGCAGGCCGCGTTCTTCAACTCGGGAACCTTGATCGTGACCGTGGTGACGTCCTCGACCCGGCACGAGGCGCCGCCCAGCATCGACGCCAGCAGGAGCAAACTGAAGAATGCGCGTTTCATGGCCGGAAACCGTAGCAGGAGCCCCGCCGCGCGTACAGAAAGAATTTGGCATGTCCGCGCGCCCGGTGCTAGTGTGCCCGCGCCGCGATACAACCGGCACCAGAAAGGAAGCGCCATGAACAGCGATACCATCAAGAGCGGAGTGGAACGCGCCCCGCACCGCAGCCTGCTGCGGGCCACCGGCCTGACCACCGAGGATTTCAAGAAGCCCTTCGTCGCGGTCTGCAATTCCTACACGCAGAGCATTCCCGGCCACGTGCACCTCGACGCCGTCGGCCGCTATGTCAGGCGCTGCGTGCGCGCGGCGGGCGGGGTGCCGATCGAGTTCAACACAATCGGCGTCTGCGACGGCATCGCCATGGGCCACGCGGGCATGAAGTTCTCGCTGCCCAGCCGCGAGCTGATCGCCGACAGCGTGGAGGCCATGACGAAGGCCCACTGCTTCGACGCGATGATCTGCATCCCCAACTGCGACAAGATCGTCCCGGGCATGCTGATGGGCGCCCTGCGCACGAACATCCCGACGGTCTTCGTCAGCGGCGGCCCCATGCAGGCCGGGCGCACGGCGGCGGGGCGGGCCGTGGACCTGATCAGCGTCTTCGAGGGGGTGGCGGCCTGCGGGCGCGGCGCCATGGACAGCGCCGCGCTGCAGGAGCTCGAGGGGACGGCCTGCCCTGGCTGCGGCTCGTGCTCCGGCATGTTCACGGCCAACTCGATGAACTGCC
>CAYOBW010000486.1:0-3659 GCA_964402115.1 uncultured Victivallales bacterium | reverse complement strand
GTTCCCTTGTGCTCCACAAATCTGTGGGTAAAGATCAGCCGCCGGGGAGAGGGAGACTGGCGAAAGGCCCGCGTCCTCACCAATACAGTGCTGTGAATGTGCAGAGAAAAAGTGGAGGGCTACTCCCGTTTCTAGGATAATGAGGGAAACGCGCAAGTGTTTCAGTTACGCAAGGGGTCCAAATGGGGCGTAACGGCCGGGGACGGCCGTCTCCATGAAGTGCGCCAGAACCCAGAAATAGACACGGCGGTCCTCCGCCGCTATGCCCCGCGTCCCCCCGTCTCTATCACGCAACCAGCGTCTGGGTTACCTGCGTTGCTGGCACCGACCGCTCCCCTGCCTGCCTAATCGAGGCGACTGAGTGGCAACCGGCTCCGCAGCCTACTCGCTTGTTACCGTCTTCAGCTCGCCGTTGACGCGGACCTGCACCGGGCGGGGTTTGGATGCGGAGACGACGCGGTACGCCGTCACCTTCCCGTCCTGCCACGCCACATCCACCGTGAAACCGCCGCGGGCGCGCAGGCCCTTGACGCTGCCGGTGGGCCACGCCTTGGGCAGCGCAGGCAGCAATGCCAGGCAGGTGTCAGGGTTCGGGACATTCCCGACTGAACCCCGAACACCGAAACCTGAAACCTCCTCATGGCTCTGCAGCAGCATTTCGGCGATGCCCGCGCAGCCGCCGAAGTTGCCGTCGATCTGGAACGGCGGGCAGGCGTCGAACAGGTTCGCGTAGGTGCCCGCGCCGCGTCCGGTGTAGTTCAGGACCTGCTCGCCCGTCAGATGCAGGAGCGCCTGGAGGAGCTTGTAGGCCCGGTCGCCGTCCCCGAGGCGCGCCCACAGGTTGACGCGCCACGCGAGCGCCCAGCCGTTGCTCTGGTCGCCGCGGGCCTCCAGGGTCTTCCGGCAGGCGGCGGCCAGCTCCGGCGTGCCGCGCAGCGTGATCTCGTGGTACGGATACAGGCCGTACATGTGCGAGGTGTGGCGGTGCGTCGGCTCCGGCTCAGGGTACGGCTGCAACCACTCCTGCAGCCGGCCGTCGGGCCCGACCTGGTTCGGCGCCAGCCGCGCCCGCTTGGCGAGCAGCTCCCGCCTGAGGTCGGCATCGACGTCCAGAATCTCCGCGGCGCGGGCGGTGTTGCCGAAAAGCTCGCGGAGCAACTGCATGTCGATGGTCGGGCCGAGGCAGATATGCGCGACCTTGCCATCGGGCAGCTTGAAGCGGTTCTCGGGGGAGTTGGAGGGGCCGGTGACCAGCCACTGCTTCGCCGGTTCTTCGACAAGGTTGTCGAGGTAGAACAGCGCCGACTCCTTGAGGATGGGGTAGGCCTCGCGCAGGAACGCGCGGTCGAGCGTGAAGGCGTAGTGCTCCCAGAGATGCTGGCATAGCCAGGCCGAACCGCTGACGGTGGCGCCCCACGAGGCCGATTCGCCCGGCGCGGTGAAACCCCAGGGGTTCGTGACAACATGCGCGACCCACCCTCGGGCATTGTAGTACGCCCGCGCGGTCTTGCGGCCCGGCTCGACCAGCGACCCGATCAGCTTGTGCAGCGGCTCGTGAAGCTCGGAGAGATTGCACACCTCGGCGGGCCAGTAGTTCATCTGGACGTTGATGTCGAGGTGCCAGTCGCCGTTCCACGGGGTCTGGATCTCCTCGGCCCAGAGGCCCTGCAGGTTCGCGGGCAGGCCGCCGGGGCGCGAGGAACTGATGAGCAGGTAGCGGCCGAAGTTGAAGTAGAGCGCCGACAGGGCGGGGTCTGCCGCCCCCTGCGCGAACCCGGCCAGCCGCTCGACGGTCGGCCGCACGCTGTTGGTGGTGGCGGGCAGGTCCAGTTCGACCCGGTCGAAGTACTGCCGGTGATCGGCCACTTGCGCCGCGCGCAACTCGCCGAAGGACTTCCGCGCCGCCTTGTCGAGGTCGCCCCGCGTGGCCGCGAGCGGGTCGCTCAGCTGCCGGCCGGCGAAGCCCCTGTAGTCCGTCGCCGCCGCCAGGAGCAGCACGACCTCGTCCGCCGCCGCCACGACGAGCCGGTTCCCCTCGCTCTGCACCGAGCCGCCACGCGCCAGCACGCGCAGCCGCGCCGCGTAGGTCACGCCCTTGCCGCCGCGCCCGTCGTCGAGCGTGCCGGTCAGCAGCAACTCGCCGGCCTGCGCCGCGACGGTCTCGAACCGCTCCGGCCGCTCGAGGGTGACCGCGAAAGAGAGCGCCGCCGGCTTGTCGGCCGTGAGCCGCGAAACGAACACCTCATCGGGCGCGCTCGCAAAATGCTCCCGCTCGAAGCGCACGCCGCCCTCCTGGTACGCGACGCGCGCCGCCGCCGTGCGCAGGTCCAGCGTCCGCGTGTAATCCGCCGCCGCAGCCGCCACCGCCGCCTGCGGGCGGATGCCATCGAGTTCGACTTCGGCCACCTGGAAGTGCGTGACGCCGGGATTCGGCATGAACGTGAAACGGAAGAACCGGTGCTTCGCCGGCTGGGCCAGCGCGTACGAGCGGGTTTCATGGCGCCTGGCAAACTCGGGCTCATCCTTGTGTTCGTCGAGCAGCGTCCACGCCTTGCCGTCCGCGGAACCTTCCAGCTTCCAGGTCCGCGGATCGCGGGCCGGCACATCTTCGGCCGCGGTCAGGCGATACGCGCCCGGCGCCGCGCCCTCCTTGCCGGCGTCGAACTGCCAGACCACGGGTCGCCCGCCGTGGATGACGCACCATTTCGTGTCCACGTCGGCATCCGCCGATGACTCGATCGTCTGGCCAGCCGTAGAATCCTGATGTTCGCCCAGGCTGCGCAGGGCCGCCCCGCCGTCGGCGCCGCCGAACTTCAGCCGCAGGACGCCAAGCGTCTGGTAGCAGCCGAACGGCACCCGGGCGCCGCTTCCGTGACCGGAGCCCTTGCCCTGGCAGGTGAAGTTGGCGTTGACCAGGCCTTCCGCCTCGGCATTCCTGCCGGCCAGCAGCAGCCGCCGGATTTCCGGCAACGCCTTGTGCGCGTCGGGCCGGTCGGCGTCCTCGCGCGAGCCGGACCAGACGGAGCTTTCGTTCAGCACGATGCGCTCCTCGTTCACGCCGCCGAACACCAGCGCGCCGATGCGCCCGCTGCCCAGCGGCAGCGACTGCTGGAAGCTCTTCGCCGGCTTGTCGTAGCGGAGCACGGTCGTGGCATCCGCGGAGCCAGCCGCCGACGTCACCGCCACCTGCCGGCCCAGGAGCAGGGCGGCAAGGGCAAAGACGCGGGGGGACAGGCGGGGGGTGTTGTGGTGACGACTCGCTGGGCACATGTGTTCATTCACGCCTTTGGCCCCCCGAAGTAGAAGTCATGAGATAAGACGATCTGTTGGCGTTCCCGCGCCCCAATCACAATCTCGCGGTCCTTCGCGATGGGTGAACGCCTATAGGGAACCCGGTTAGCATATGCCTTGCGCCAGGTTACTTCACGTCAAATCAGCCGATCATGTTAACTGGGCCAATCCTCCGTCGAAGTCCGCCCAGATGGAGGATTGGAGAGTTGATTTGCATGATGGCCGAAGACCGCTTGAAAGCGCGACGCAGAACGTCGTTAGTCCGCTGCCAACTCGTTCGGAGTCCCGGCTTCAGCGGTCCCCTCTGTTCATTTTCCTCGATGTCGGTCTGTTACTGAGCGCGTGCGGCCTGTCCATGACGGACATCC
>CAYOBW010000485.1:0-3665 GCA_964402115.1 uncultured Victivallales bacterium | reverse complement strand
CCTCGCGCCAGCGCGCGGCCAGGGCGGGGCGGGCCGCGGGGCGGGCCGCGCAGAGCCACTGCACGAAATCGCCCGTCAGCGCGCGGGCGGAGACGACCGGGAAGAGCGCGGCCTCCTGCAGGTCCGTCCGGTGCGTGCCGGCGGCCGCGAGCGGCAGGCCGCGGGCGCGGAACCAGGCCGCCGCGGGGCGGCCCAGCCACTGCGTCCGGCGGTCGCCCAGTGGCCCGCGGAACGCGTCGTCCATGCCGTACGGCCGCACGCACCACTCGCGCGCGCCCACCGGCACGAAATCGAGGCAGACGCCCGGATCGAGGCGCAGGCTCCAGCCGTTGCGGGGCACGTTGGTCAGCACGTGCTCGTTGGCCAGCGTCCACGAGGCCGGGATGTGGCAGTTCTCGACCCATAGCGTGTGGTTGGGATCCTGCGGCAGGGGCTGCTCGAAGACCGTGTTCTGCAGGAACTGCTTCGTGTGGGGCTTGCGGCCGAACGCGCCCAGGCGCGTCTGGTCGACGACCAGGTTCTGCAGGCGGTAGACCGACTCGATGACGTCGCGCGACTTGCCGAAGTGGTGAAACCCGGCTTCGGGCAACGGCACGACGGCGGTGGTCAGCGCCTCGAACGCGGGGTCGTGGCAGTGGGGCTGCGCGCCGAGATGCGGGCCCCAGGCGCCGTACAGCTCGTAGAAGGCCGCCGCGTCGCCGTTGAAGGCCTCGCGGGCTGCGTCCCAGCCGCACCGCTCCATGAGCAGGGCGACCGCCCGCTCGCTGAGCAGCCAGATGCCGACGTCCACGAGGAACAGGTGTTCGCCGGAGAGGTGGCGGATGGTCTCGGGGGCGGGCTTCTGCAGGAACGTGACCAGGCGGCCGGGGTTGGCTTGGTCGGTGAACATGACGCCGAAATGGCGGGCCTCCTCGGGCGTGGTCCAGAGGCCGAACAGCACGACGTCCGCGTCGGGGATGGGGGGCAGGTCGCCGGGGCCGTGGACGAGCACGTCGCCGCTGGCGATCAGGAGGCGCGCCGCGGCCGGGGCCTGGCGGGCGATATTCTCGAGCAGCGGGACGTGCAGGTCGAGCAGCGTCTGGTCCAGCCGGTGGCCCAGCGCCCAGCGGAAGGCGGGCATGGGCAGAAAGAGCTTGCCGGTGGCGGCATAGGCGGGGAGGCGCCGGCTTTGGCCGCCGCCGTGGACCACGATCTTGCGCGCGTTGTGCAGCCAGGCGTGGAACGTCTGCCCGTTGCCCCGCGCCTGCCAGGCGGCCGCGAGCAGGTGGGCCGTGCCGCCGCCGGAGCCGAGGGGGCGGCCGGGCGGGTCGCAGGTGAAGAAGCTGCGCTGCGCCGCGCGCGGCTCGCAGGCGGTCGCCTGCGCGGCCATGGCGGGCGGGAGCGAGAGCAGCAGGTCGAGCGACTCGGAAGCACGCAGCGTGGACATGGCGGAACCTCCCCGGCTACCAGGTGTTGCGCACCGGCACGCCTGCGGCGGCGAGCTCGGCCTTGATCTGCGGAATCGTGTAATCGCCCGTGTGGATCATGCCGGCGATGATCGCGGCATCCGCGCCGGCCAGGCGGAAAACGTCCGCCAGGTGCTGCGGGCAGCCGGCGCCGCCGGAGGCCACCACGGGCACGGGCACGGCGGAGGCGATCAGCCGCGTGAGCGTCAGCTCGAACCCCGCCCGCGTGCCGTCGGCGTCGACGGAGTTGACCACGATCTCCCCGGCGCCGAGGTCCACGGCGCGGCGCGCCCACTCCAGCGCGTCCAGCCCGGTGCGCTCGCGGAAGCCGCGTGTCGTGATCTCGTAGCCGCACGGGCAGCGCGGGTCGTCCACGGCGAGGGGGTCCATGCCGAGGACGATGCACTGGGAACCGAAGGCGCGGGCGCCCTCGGCGATGATGGCGGGGTTGCGCACGGCCAGCGAGTTGACCGAGACCTTCTCGGCGCCGGCGAGCAGGACGCGGGAGATGTCCGCGAGCGTGGCGATGCCGCCGCCCACGGCGAACGGGATGCGGACGGCGCGCGCCACCTCGCGCACCATCTCGATGTCGATCGGTCGGCGTTCGGCGGAGGCCGTGATGTCATAGAACACGAGCTCGTCGCACCCCGCCTCGTAGTAGCGGGCGGCCAGCTCGACGGGGTCGCCCAACTCCACGTTGTTTTGGAAGCGGACGCCCTTGGTGACCTTGCGGTCATGGATGTCGAGGCAGGGGATGATGCGTTTGGTCAGCATGGCCTTGGGCGCGCGTTCAGCCGCCCCTCCAGGTGCAGAAGTTGTCGAGCAGCCGCAGCCCCACGCGGCCGGATTTCTCGGGGTGGAACTGGGTGGCTGCCACGTTGCCGCGCGCGACGGCGGAGGCGAACGTGCAGCCGGCGTAGTCGGTGGTGCCGATCACGCACGCCGGATCGGCCGGCGCGGGGTAGTAGCTATGCACGAAATAGAAGTAGCTGTCGGCGGCGACGCCGTCCCACAGGGGGTGGGGCTGGCGCTGGGTCACGGCGTTCCACCCCATCTGCGGCACCTTGTCCGCGGGGTTGGCGGGCTGGAAGCGGGGGACGCGCCCCGACAGGAGCCCGATGCCGGCTACGCCGCCGTCCTCCTCCAGGAAGTCGAACACGATCTGGGTGCCGAGGCAGATGCCGAGGAAGGGGGTGCCGCGCCCGGCCACGGCGCGGATAATCTCCACGAGCCCCAGCCGCTGCAGCGTCCGCATAGCCGCGCCGGCCGCCCCGACGCCGGGGAAGACCACGCGCTCCGCGGCCAGGATCTCGCCGGGCTCGCGCGTGATGCGCGCGCTCCGGCCCAGCGCGTCGAACGCCAGTTGCACGCTGGTCAGGTTGCCCGCTTCGTAGTCGATGATCGCGATCACGCTTGCCTGCTCCGCTGTTGCGCCCCGGTTTTCGCGTCAGAGGCTCTTGATCCGGATGTTGCGAAACCAGACGGCCGCGCCGGCGTGGCGCCCCTGGAAGCCGATCCGCCCCTGCGTGGGCTGGGCGGCGAGCGGCTTGGCGGCCAGCCAGGGCGGGATCGCCGAGCCGTCCGGGTTCTGCTTCGTCGACGTCCACTGTTGCAGGTCCGCGCTCACGATGCGCTCGCCGTTGAGGATGACCTCCAGGCGGGGGCCGGCGGCCGTGATGGTCATGCGGTTCCACTCCCCCGCGGGCCTGGCCATGGGCTTGCCGGGTGCCAGGTGGCCGAAGATCGCGCCGCACCGCCACGTGGGCTCGGCGTCCTTCCACTTCGGGGCCGCATCGTCCAGGATCTGGACTTCGACGGAGTTGGGAATCCAGTTGGCCGTATCCGTGCAGTAGAGCACCACGCCGCTGTTGGCGGCGGCAGCGGTCTTGAACTCCAGGTCCAGCACGAAATTGGAGTGGCTGCCGGTGGTCCAGACCGCCTCGTCGGCGCTGGCGGTGAACACGCCGTTCGAGGCGGTCCAGATGCCCGCCGGGTAGAAGGCGTTCGAGAGATCGGGCGCGAAGACCGCGGTCCACCCGCTCGTATCCGGGTGCGCCGCCGGTCCGAGAGCCGCCGGCTCCGCCGCATTCGCAAGCCCCGCCACTGCCAGTATCGCCACACCCGCCGCCAGCCATTTTCGCATCGCCCTGCTCCTTCCGTTGCCGCTGTCCCGCGCAACAGCCACGCACATTAGCAACCCCCGGGCGGCGCGTAAAGGTT
>CAYOBW010000484.1:0-3671 GCA_964402115.1 uncultured Victivallales bacterium | reverse complement strand
GGATAAAACGCTACTCGTTCGCTCCTGAAAATGATCATATCGAAGTCAGGTGGTATAGTTACTCTGCGAAACAGGGAGGCTTGAAAATGGTCAAGGAATTCAATGTGGTCATTGAGCAGGACGAAGACGGCTATTTTGTCGCGTCAGTGCCGGCTTTGCGCGGGTGTCATACCCAGGCGAAGTCGCTCGACGTACTCATGAAGCGGATCAAGGAAGCCATTGAGCTGTGCATGGAGGTTGAGAAACCGGTCTCCAACCAGTTCATCGGTGTCCAACGCGTCGCGGTTATGGTATGAGCACCTTCCCCGCACCGAGCGGAGTTCAGCTCATCAAGACGCTTCGCCACTTTGGTTTTGAGCTGATCCGAGTCAAAGGAAGTCACCATTTCCTCCGCCACGCCGATGGTCGCTGCACCGTGGTTCCCGTCCATCGCGGCGAAACGTTAGGGCGTGGCCTCCTTGCGCAGATTCTCCGCGACTGTGATATCACCCGGGAAGAACTGCAGAAGTAAATGTGAGCGGACCGGCCTGTCGTGGCTATCGCTCACCCGCAGCAGGCTCGCTCAGCCACACCGTCGTTCGATATCTTCGGCACATCCTGAGAGATTGGCGAGAGTTATCCTCGCCTTCCAGGGCCCTGCGCCGGAACGGACTTGGGGAGGCCGCGCTCCCCCGTTGCGGGATCGAGTTGGAACGACCGCAGCGCTTCGCGGATGCGGTGCAGGTCACCCCGGGTCATCGCGTGATAGGAGATTTCCGCATCGTATGACGCGGCCCGGCCCGTATCTGTCGCCCCTGGGGTGCGGCTGGAGGTGTCGAAGACGATACACCCGGATGCGCTCCAGCCGCTGTCGTTCCAGGTGTATTCATCGTGCGCGACGCTGGCCGCGAAGCCGCAGAAGTTGGTCGGCGTGCCGGCGGCCGGGAGTTTGCGGCCCACGCCGAAGGTGAGTGACGACCGCCGGGCCGATTCGAGATACCAGAACGGCCCCTCGGGAGGCGTTACCCGGCGGTTGCAGGGAGAAAAGGTCGGTGGCAGACGGATACGGAAAGGCGTGCCTTCGAAGCTGAACAGGCCCTCGGCGCCAGGCACGGGCAGGAGCTGCACCCGGATCGCTGCGTTGGTGGCGCCGTGCCGGCGCAGGAGTTCCACGGCGGCAGGGTTCCAGACCTGCGCGCAATCCAGCGGGGTCATGCCGATGCGCGTTCGCCCGTTGACCGGCGCACCCGCCTGCAGCAACCGCTCCAACAAGGTGTCGGAGGCCCGCGTCAAAACCGCCTGGTGCACGCCGCCGCCGAACCCATTGGTGGCCGTCACATCCGCACCCAAGCCAAGCAGACGGTCGACGACGGCGACATCGCCGGATGTGATCGCGGCCTGCAGAAGCGTCAGTCCGCGGTCATCCCCGTAGGCGACCGAACCGCGCCGGCGCACCAGCCCTTCCACAAGGTCGGCGTGGCCGTACCGCGCGGCGACGCTGAGGAGGGGCGTATGAATGTTCCGGCAGGACGGGCACCCGAAGCGCCGTTCGTCCAACGTGTAGCCACCCGGGATGCGCTTCAGCAGGCATCCCGGCGCCCAGTCGAGATCGAATCCGGGCGTGCGGGCCAGCCGGCGCACCTGGCGCAACGCGGTCGGCTTGTCGCCGCGCACGATGGTGCGGAGCGCCGTTTCGTACAGCGTCCACTGGCCCAGCGCGATCAGGGCCGGCAGCACCAGGCCGCCGCACAGCAGCACCGCCGCGACCAGGGCTAGCCAACCCGCGAGCCGCCCGCCCCAGCCCTCCGCCGGCACGGCGGCCCCCGCCGGCTCCGGCCGCCCGCGGCACCACACCAGCAGCAGCCCGACCAGGCCGCCCCACCACGTGGCATAGACCGGGGCCCGGGTCGCGAAGCCTGCCCCGCTCCAATCATCGCCAACGTGCCACGTCGTCTCGCCGATCAGCATCCACGCGAGCCAGGCCCCGGGCAGCAGGCTGACAACCGTCGCACCGCGCTTCCAGGCGGGGGCGAGGCGAAAGACGAGGACCACCCACAGGCCGCCGCAGACGACCCCGCCCAGGCAGGGTACCCAGAAGTCGGCGTTCGGCCAGAAGACGTAGTCCGCGCTTTGCAGGAACCGCGCTTTGACGAACGCAAAGACGCCGGGGACGAGGACCACGAGGGCCGTCAGTGCGGCTGGCAGGAACAGCCAGCGCGCCCACCAGATTGCACGCTTGCGAGGCATAACACCGCCCGTGGCCGCCGGTCAGCCATGCTGGCCCAACGCTGGCGGCACGCTCCCGGCTAGATCCACTTCTTGCGGCGAAACAGCAGCAGCATGCTGCCTGCCACGACCACGATGACGGCCCAGAAGAAGGCGTAGCCGTACTTCCACTCGATCTCGGGGAAGTGGCGGAAGTTCATACCGTACACGCCGGCCACGAACGTCAGGGGCAGGAAGACGGTGGAGAGCGCGGTCAGCACCTTCATGACTTCGCTCATGCGGTTGCTGACGCTGGACATGTACACGTCCATGATGCCCGACAGGATGTCGCGCATGGTCTCGACCGTGTCGATGGCCTGCACCGTGTGCTCGTACACGTCCCGCAAATAGGGGGCCGTCGTATCGGCAATGAAATCGGACTCCGAGCGGTCCATGTTGTTGATCAACTCGCGCAGCGGCCAGAGGAGCTTGCGCACGAAGATCATCTCGCTGCGGATGCGCTGCACGAGCTGCAGCGTCGCGGGCTCCGGCTTGGTCAGGACCTGCTCCTGCAGGAACTCGATGCCCGTGCCGATATCCTCGAGAACCACGAAGTAGTTGTCCACGATCGCATCGATCAAAGTGTAGGCGAGGTAGTCGGCTCCCAGCTTCCGCACGCGGCCCTTGCTGGTGCGGATGCGCTCGCGAATCAAATCGAAGCTGTCGCCCTCCACCTCCTGGAACGTGATCAGGTAGGTGGGGCCGATGATGAAGCTGATCTGCTCGGCGATAATCTCGCCGCCCTGCTCGAGCTCCTTCTCCTCCGCGCGGTAGAGCATCTTGAGCACGATGAACAGGTAGTCGCCGTGATCCTCGAAGCGGGGGCGCTGGTGGGTGTGCAGGATGTCCTCCAGCACCAGCGGGTGGATGCCGAAGGCCGTGCCGAAGTCCTGGAGGACATTCGTGTCGTTGAGCCCCGTGAGGTTGATCCAGGTGGTCGTCTGCTTGTTAAGGTAGTACTTGCACTCCTCGGGGGTGAGCACGGTGTGCTCATGGAGCGAGTTCTCGTCGTAGTCGATGACCGTGATATTGGTCGGCTCGGAGCGGTTCTCGCCCACATAGACGAGCGAGCCGGGAGGCAATCCCGCCTTGGACGCCTGGATCGCGGTCAGCTTTTGCATCCTGCCTCCTCGTGGCGCGGACGGCGGCTCCCGGGGCGGGGCGCCCGACGGGTTGTCACCGACCCAGCCCTGCGCCGCCCATTGTGGGGCAGCCGTTCCTTTTCCGTCAAGGGAGTTGACAACGGACGGTAACCCGGGGAAGACTGCCGCCCATGCACGTTGGAACAGGCACGCAGCTGTGGCTGGCGGTCCTGGCGCTCGCGGCGGCGGGGTGCCGCGGCCGTTCGCCCGAGCCGGGCACAGGTCCGGGCGGCGGGCTGGAGGCGCAGGTCGAGGCGCTGGCGCAGGAGGTGGCCGGACGGCAGG
>CAYOBW010000483.1:0-3677 GCA_964402115.1 uncultured Victivallales bacterium | reverse complement strand
CAGCGGCAGCAACAGCAACATCCAAGGCGTGCCGAGGCTCATCGGCCGACCTCCTCGGCGACACGCAGCCACGTGGCGCACAAGATCCGTTCCACCAGGAGCAATCCCAATGCCGTCAGGGCGAGATACTGGAACAACGGGCTGATTTCAGCGTGATACAAGATCGCGTTCTTGATCGCGCTCCTTTCCAGTTGATCAATCCGCTGATAAACCTCCTGCAACTGCGTCGCGTGGCCGATCTTCCAGTAGGCGCCATCGGTCTCGGCGGCCAGACGCCGCAACAGCTTTTCGGCATCGGTGAGCCCGTCGTCGTCGTCCTTCCGCTCGGCTCCGGCAGGACCGCCCTCGTCATCTTTCAAGCTGATGGCATACACGCGGATGCCCCATTTCTTGGCCAGCCCGGCGGCTTCCTCCGGCAGATGCAGACCGCAGTTGTTCTCGCCGTCGGTCAGCAGTACGACGACTTTGCTGCTAATCGCCACGGACGGATCAGCGGTATGGCTGCCAGCCGCGGCCTGCCACTGCCCCATTTGATTGAGCCGGGCGCAAGCCAGCGCGAGCGCGTCGCCGTAGCCGGTGCCGTCCTCGGCGGGACGCTCCTGGATAGCGAGGCCGCGGACAATTTCGACCAACGCCTCGTGCCCATGCGTGAGCGGACTGAGCGTATCGGCGTACCGGGCAAACGTCACCACGCCGATCAGGTCGTCGGACCGATGGCGGATGAATTGCTCGACGACACCCTTGGCCGCCTCCAGCCGCGAGATCCTCACGCCGTCTTCCGCCGCAAGGCTCTGGTCCATGCTGCTGGAAATGTCCACGAGCAACTGGATCGCGACGCCCTGCCGGGTTTCCTCGCCCACCTGCCGCTCCATCTGCGGCCCGGCGCAGGCGGTAATCAGCAGCGCGACCGCGACCGCGCGCAGCAGACGGACCTGGCGAAGCCAACGGAGTCTGCGGGACGACGGCACGTTCCGCCAGACCGCCAATCCCGAGACGGTGATCGCCTCCAGAGGCCGTTCCCGCAACGCGGCTAGAGTCAGCGGCAGCAGCAACAGAATCCAGGGAAACGCAAATGTCATGGGCCGGGATCGCTGACAGTTATGGTGATCTCAGGGAACAGCAGTTTCCGCCCCCGAGTTTCGACCGAGATCGCCTTCATCGTGACCGCCCCCGGTTCGAGCGCCTGCCAGAGGACCACTCGCTTGTGGACAATAACGCCCTCCTTGGTCCGCTGCACCGGTAGTTTCTCGACCGCGCGCAATACTAGCAGCGGGTCGGCAGGAACGTGCAGACGGATCGGGGCAGCCGAAGCGGCCTGGACGGACAGTTCCAGTCGCACCGGTTCCCCCGGCACAACTTGAACCGTGCGGGGCTCGATGGACAGACGGACATTCTCTTGCGCCATCGTTGCCGGGGTGAACAACAGCAGCAGGGGCAGCAACGCGGGCGCGATGCACGTTCTGCTAGTGCCCTGTTGGAAACGCAAATCGAGTAACATAATGCTCCGGACCATTGCTGTTCAGGTATTCCGTCGTCTTCAAATCCCGCCGGCTCGCCCGGCGGATCGTTCGGTTCCCCGCTACAGCGGCGACCGCCTCCCTCACCCAAATCCCGCCGGCTCGCCCGGCGGATCGTTCGGTTCCCCGCTACAGATTACTCGCCGTCATCCCGTTCCCATTGCGATACGTAGGCACTAACAGCTGGCGAGGACAAATCCCCAAACGATCCGACATAGGCACTAGGCTGCCAAAGCCGTTCGACGCCGGCTTGAATCACATCTCGGTCAAAGTGTCTCCACATGACTTCCTGGCCGGCATCCATCAGGGCCGCGGCGACGCTCGCAGGAACAACAGCTGGGTGTAACGTCAACGCCACGTGAACGTGATCCGGGACGAACGAAACCTTTTCGATTCGCACTCGCAAGTCCGCCTGAAGTTGCTGCCAACGGTCGGAAATCGCCTCCCCGGAAGTCTGACCAAAGACGCCATATCGCCGCCAAGTTGCCAGTACGACATGAAAGCGAAGTCGCGTGACGGCGTGATCGGCTCGCAGGATCAGTTCCGTTTCCGAAGTTGCCGCATAGGTACGGACAAAAACAGGCGGCCGAACACGATCCGCGTAACCGTGATGTTCGCCTTGGCGCTCCAAGTAGGCGTTGATCTCGTCGGCGGTCGAGTGCCCGCTGGTAATCGCGAAGTAGCCGCGTGCCAGCGGCTTGGCGACCTGTTTGCGAGTGAATTGTCCGGAGAGCCACTTGCTGACTCGGCCTTTCAGCTTGCCGGCCGCGACGGAAACCGACTCGTTGGGCGCGAGGCTCACAAACGCCCGCACGTCGATCGCGTCGGCAGCCAGTTCGAGCAGATGGATGCCATACGGCCGGATGAGACCGCCGAGCGTATCGGCCGTGAGTTCGGGCAGGACGGAAATGGGCTTTCGTCGGTGAGTTCGCCAGCGATAGTAGACGCGGTAACACCAAGCGAAGGTCAATTCCTCGGATTGATAGGATTGAAGCAGCATTGCTGGTTGGGGGCCGATTCGCTATGGGACGCTACGATTTTAGCAAAAAGCCGAACGATCCGCCGGGCAAGCCGGCGGGATTTCCGGCGATGAGCTCTTGCGCTGGTAGCCAAGAGCCGAACGATCCGCCGGGCAAGCCGGCGGGATTCGGACGCGCCTTTTCTTCTTACCCTCCCGTTTCATCGGCGGTTCTCCGGAGGCGGTGGCGGAAGAACCGGGTCAATCCCTCCGCACAATCGCTGTGGCTGTCGAGTTCAAGAAAATCGGCACGGACCGCTGCGAACTCCTCTCGCAAGCGGGCGCGTCGAACGCCGAATGCACTCTTGCAGGCGTCGCGTCCCGTGAGGCCGAGGTCAACCACCAAGGACTCCCCCGTCTCCGAGTCGCGGACGGCGGCCAATCCGCAGGGCGGCGGCTCCCGCTCGCTGGGGTCATTGACGGCAATGCCGACCAGATCATGACGAAACGCCACCGGACCGAGTTGCCGGCGGTCCATGTCGAAAAGGAAGTCGGACAACATCAAGACCAGAACCCGGCGCCGCGCCATGTGCAGGATCGCCTCGAGCGCGGGCCCGGGATCGCTGCCGGGGTGGCGGGGCTGGATGGCCAGCAGGTCGGTCAGCAGACGCAGCGCGTGCTGGCGGCCTTTGCGAGGCTGCAGGATCTGTTCCACCTGGTCAGAACAGACGATCATCCCGACTCGATCATGATTGCGAGTCGCAGAAAGCGTGAGCAGGGCGGCCAATTCGTGGATCGCATCCCATTTCGTGCGGCCGGGTGCGGCGATTCGGCAGGACGCCGAAGCGTCCACGATCAACCAGACGGCTAGTTCTCGCTCCTCAATATAGCGTTTGATGTACGGCCGGCCGGTGCGGGCGGTCACGTTCCAATCCATGGACCGGACTTCATCGCCGGGCTGGTACTGGCGGATTTCATCAAAGTCCATCCCCCGCCCCTTGAACACGCTGCGGTACTCGCCGGCAAGCAGATGCTCGACCGGGTATCGGGTGCGCAGTTGGAGCTGGCGCAAACGCTGGTCAAGGTCGTGCAGTGTCATGAGGCGCTCCAACGTCGTTGACCGGCACACGCTCGACGATGCGGTCGAGCAGCGAGTCGGAATTCAAGCCCTCCGCCTCCGCCCGGTAACTGATCGCAATCCG